>CAYSAP010000017.1:10277-16693 GCA_964429085.1 uncultured Gammaproteobacteria bacterium
GGGCACGACTTGTTTTCTGTTCCCTTTGACAAGGTCTTTTTGCCGTACGCTTCCTAACTTCTTGAGATTCTTTATCGCGATCTGGTTATATTCGTCAAGCCTCGTTACTTTGAGGAATGTTTTTTTGGCGTCACTCAGTTCTCCACTTTGCAAATAGGCAAATCCGAGACGGTTTAAAAAGTTGATGTTATGTTTATCCGTCTTTAACAGGACAGTGTTTATACGGATGGCCTCTTTCCAATCTTGGGCAAGGGCAGCATTTATGGCTGCTACATCAGAAATTGTTACATCGCTCATGGTGAGCAAGCGTACCAGAGTTTCTTGAGAAAAGTCAATACAGAAGATACAATGAAAAGCGTTTATGAGCGGACATTCCAAGTGGAGTAAGGTGAAACATCAGAAGGCGACGACGGATGCGGTCAAAAGCCGGGCATTTACCAGGGCGTCGCGTGCGATTACCGTATCGGTAAAAGAAGGCGGAGGTATCGCTGATCCGGATAAGAATTTTCGCCTAAGGCTCGCTATAGAACAGGCAAAGGCGGTCAATATGCCGAAAGATACGATAGAGCGCGCCATAGAGAAGGGATCCGGAGCAGGAGCAGCTGCGTATGAAAATTTGCTGTATGAAGGCTACGGGCCGGGAGGGGTTGCGTATTTGGTAGAGGCAGCAACGGACAACCATCAACGGACGGTGTCCGAGGTAAAGCATGTATTTGATCATGCAGGCGGAACGCTCGCGGCACCGGGCGCGGTAAGTTACCAATTCCGCCGAAGCGGTGTTGTACTGGTTTCCAAAATAGGCTATACGTTTGATGCGATATTTGAAGTGGCTCTCAGTGCAGGAGCTGATGACGTGGTCGAGCGTGACGACGTTTTTGAGGTGTATACCAAAGGGATAACCTTATCGGGTGTGAAACAGTTACTGGAACAATCCGGTGTTACCATAGAACACGCAGGCTTTATTATGAAGCCGGACACCTCTTTACAGCCGGATGGGGAAGGAAGGCAAAAAAATGAGCAGCTGATGGAGGCATTGGAAGCATTGGATGACGTACAAAATGTGTATACAACGATGGAATAATATGTCCCGTGGCGGTAGGGGAGTAACATGGTATGATACACACAATGTGGCAGGCAATTATCAAGCGGTTTAAGCGTTGGGATCGTACCCAGCCGTTTACGAAGCGACAACAATTTGTCGGTATTACGGGGACATTAACGGCAGTCCTCATGCTGACGCAATTGGTTCCTTTGGATTTTCGGTATCCGATGGTGGGGGTACTTGCCGCACTCAGTTATCTGTTATGTGCGTTCGCACTTCGGGACGACCTTAAAGGTCATGAGTGGATGACGCTTTTGGTCCTGCCTTCGTTTTTTACGGCTGCTGTAGCGGTATTTTATTTTTTGTTGCCCACCCGCTGGTTAACGCGCCTTCCGATTGTCGGACTGTATGCAGTCGGCATGTACGCGTTGCTTTTGACTGAGAATATCTATAATGTTGCCGTCGCTCGTACAATCGCATTGCTTCGCGCAGCCCATTCCGTAGGGTTTTTGCTTACGCTGGCAACATTTTTTTTGTTGACGCAGACTATTCTGGCATATCGGTTCCCAGGATGGATAAATGCGTTGTTGGTGGGACTTGTAACTGCCCCGTTAACGGTTCAAATATTGTGGGCAACAACGCTTGAGCACCAGATAGGGAAGTCTGTTAAAGATTTGACGCTTGTTGTCACACTTGTTTGTATAGAAATAGCCTGGATATTTTCGTTTTGGCCCGTTAGAACAACCCTTTTGGCATTATTTCTGACCACCGTATTTTACGGACTCGTAGGAATGGGTCAACAGTATCTTTCGGACCGTCTCTATAAACGGACCGTATGGGAATTTTTCGGCGTCGTCGCCATTGTATTCGCAATTTTGTTGTTGACGACAAATTGGCGGGGCGCAATTTGAGGTTACATAGCCACAGAATACGGGGAGTGGGAGAGTGGTAGGGTTTGATATAGTTGATATAATTTGATATATGTCATAAAAACTATAGGACGTAATGTGCCCGCACTGAGGAACGAATGTGGATAATTATTTTCACGGCGCCCGAGCATTATTTTCACAGCCTCAACACAACCTCCTACGAAGCTTTTAGCCTTACCTCCTTCGCGCCCGCTCCCTTGAGTACACAAAGTGTGCGATAATTTGTTAGTTTGGATTGTTATTACGCGCTGAAATCAACTAATGCTATCCACTAGAGTGATGGATACCAGCCTCAAATATGCATGTTTGGAGCATAATGAAGCCCTAAATATAACCGAAAAGAACGAGGTCTTAGCAATGAAGGCGCTAAATTTCGACGTCTACGGTATGCGGGCATGCTGCCAGAGGAGGGAGTTTGGCCTCGAAAGTGTTGATATAGCGCGTATTGATGCGCTATATGTACTCGTCCGTAAAAAACCCGAACGGCCGTTATTTTGTATGATATGGACCCTTGTTTTTCTGACCGTATTCGTTAGACCGGTGCGGTCCGTAGGTTAGCCTCAGATAGTCCGGGGTATACAGGGCGGCGTTCTGCTCTCTTTTGGAGTATCAGGCTCCAAAATATCTTCCGTGGGTTTTCGTACGCGACGACCTGCGGGGTAGATTGTGGTTTATAGTCGCACAATAATACTTTTGCGACGTGTATACCGGAGGTGTGCCTGAAGGACCTAATTTCCGTGCGGTCCGTTGTTTCTGTATTTTGCATACATCTTTCCTGTGTTTTGTTCGTATTCTCTCAAAATTTCTTGCTATTCCTCTGTCGTAGATGACCAAGCATATGTCTTTTAATAATCAGAGGCCTCCTAGGTCACTACAGAGGCGTAAAATTGAGGCTAATTATCAGAATCTGTCTACGTCGCATAAAGGTACTAAAAATCTCGTTCTCTGCGTACTTTTCCTTCTGGCCTGCGGCGTTGTCGTGTATTTTCCATCAATGAATCGAGTTCATCTAATGTAGACCGAATGTCTCGGTATTGTTTTGATTCTACTGGAGCCAAATGCAACAATCGTTGTAGTTTTTTTCGGTGCTCAAGTCCGAGGCGAAAGAACCGGTTAATCGTTCCTTGATCAGAACTTTCCGCTAGATAAGAAAGCGTTTTGATTTTGGATCGCGTCATGCGGCATATAGTGTACCATATTGACAATTGTTGTGACGTCGTACATTCTAGATGTAGAGACGTGTATAAACACATTACTAAATTATGGATTTGGAACAGCTGATAAAAGACTTTTTGGAATACCTGGAAATTGAACGGAATGTTTCGCAATTAACGATCCGCAATTACCGGCACTATTTGGGACGATTTGTTGCATTTTTATCGCATTACAAGGCTCCATCCTCCCCTCCCCCGCCTGTAAATACCGTGAAAATTTCTGACGTAGATGCGGAAAGTATCCGGCAATACCGCTTATATCTGTCGAGATTTTCTGATCCCAAGGGTATGACCCTCAAACGCGTTACCCAAAATTATCACCTTATCGCGCTTAGGAGTTTCCTTAAATACATGGCCAAGCGCGATATTCCTACGATTTCTCCGGATAAAATAGATCTCCCCAAAGCGGAAAGCAGATCGATTAAGTTTTTGGAACACAATGACGTTGAGCGCCTTCTCAATATGCCGGAAATCAGTACAAAGGAGGGCATGCGGGACAAAGCCATACTGGAAGTATTGTTCTCAACGGGTCTTCGTGTATCTGAATTGGTGAATCTCAACCGCGATATGATCAATTTGGACCGGCGGGAATTTAGTGTTGTGGGTAAGGGCAGGAGGACCCGCATTGTGTTTTTGTCGGAGCGCGCTGCCGAGTGGCTGCGGCGTTATATCGCGACTCGCGAGGATGATTTGCGGCCCATATTTATCCGCTACAGCGGCAAAACTCCGGACGAGCATGACCGCACGGGCGAATCGATCCGCCTGACGGCGCGTTCTGTCCAGCGCGGGGTGGAAAAATATGTCAAAAAAGCGAAATTGATGATCAAAATTACGCCGCACGGGCTGCGCCATACGTTTGCTACAGACCTCTTAGGAAACGGCGCGGACTTGCGCGCGATTCAGGAATTATTGGGGCACAAAAATGTCTCGACGACCCAAATATATACGCATATTACGAATCCGCAACTCAAGGAAATTCATGATAAATTTCATAGTAAATAATTCTACGTTCTTACGCTGATGAATATTACCGTCTTGTATAACAAACCCGCCGCGCGCTTTACGACTCAAACCAAGAACGTAGAAGCGGAGGAAGATACGCAGGAGTCGGCGGAAGAAGTGGCGGCCGCGTTGCAATCAAAGGGTGTCGCTGTAACACTTGTGGCCATTACCGAAGATACGATACCCACAACGATTGCATCCCTTTCTGATGATCTTATATTTAACCTGATTGAATGGACCGGGCGGGATGCGAAATACGCAGCCCTTACGTATGATCTTTTGGATGCCCGTCACGCAAAATATACAGGAGCTACCAAAGACAGTTATTTTCTTTCCTGTGACAAAGTGGCGATGAAAAAACGGTTGGACGAGGGAGGATTTCCGACCGCTCCTTGGCAGCAGTTTATCACCGGTGATGAGCCGATCCGCGAAGATTTGCCATTTCCCGTGATCGTTAAAGTAAGCCTCGAGCACTCAAGTGTCGGCTTGTCGCAGGAAGCTATTATTGATTCCCCTGAACGGCTTTCGGGATTTGTAAAAAAACAGATAGCAGCGTTTCACCAGCCGGTTTTGGCGGAACAATTTTTATCCGGAAGAGAGTTTCAGGTTACCCTGCTTGCGAAAGCAGGCGGGCTTACCGTGCTGCCGCCTGCAGAAGTAATCTATACCAAAGGAACCAACGTACCGTTTCTCACCTATGAAAGTCGCTGGAACGCGGATCACCCGGATTTTCAAAATTCAACGGTAGAGGTAGCGGTGATATCAGATGCTCTCGCAGAAAAGATCGATCTCATGAGCCGCAGGGTTTCTACTACTATGGGGTACAGGGATTATGCGAGATTTGATATCCGTTGCTTGGGTGAAAACCCCATGTTTTTGGAAGTAAATTCCAATCCGGGACTCAGCGACGACGAACAATATGGCATGACGGTTTCCTATAAAGCCAGCGGCATGACGTTTGCTGATTTTGTATGGGAGATCGTGCAATCGACACTCAGGCGCATCAGGGTATAAATACCCGTGTCGTTTCAGTTCGGAAGTATGGCAACGACTCAGGATCCCGTGCAACGACCAGCATGAGCTGCGGTTGCCATTTTTTGACAAGCCGGAATTTAGGTTCATTTTTCTTCAGACGTTTCCGTTTGAAATCATAATCCCACCAGCGCAGGCGGAAATCGTTCCATGCATAGGATTTGCGTTTGCCAGTCGAGCTGTCGAGAAGTACGATCCGTGATTT
This sequence comes from uncultured Gammaproteobacteria bacterium, assembly GCA_964429085.1. Lineage (GTDB taxonomy): Bacteria > Patescibacteriota > Microgenomatia > UBA10105 > UBA927 > UBA927. The sequence goes on from CAYSAP010000017.1 coordinate 15,702, forward strand.
GCTGGATAAGTAGGATGCTACAACCGCCCAATGCCCGGACTCTGGTCGAGGCATATATTTATCGTCAAGATCATATAGATAAGAAACAATGACTGCGCAGGGTTCTTTCGGCCGGTATTTTAGCGCGCTTTGTACATGGTGAAGCGTTGCATATTCAACGACGAGAACGGAGAGCCCGAGTTTATTGGCTGCGGTGATCATGTGTTTCGTCGATGTTCCGTTCCGTCCCGTTTTACATAGCGTGATAAGACGTTTCATTGAAGCACGCATACCGAGCACCGTCAACGCATGTTTAAGAGATGCGGGTCCGCAGGTTGTATCATCCGGTTGCATGATTGGTTTGACGTGTGATCTACCCATATGAAACTCCCAAAAAAGCGAGAAATAGGCGCTGGAACAATCATTTTACGCCGTTGTGAAATGGCGGGCAAGACCTATAGTAGCGAATCACTGAATTTCGTAGCTTAATGTGACACTGACACTGAGCTCGGATGTGCCTGGCTCCACTTGTGTTGGCACTCCTCCGGCGGCTACTGGAAGGGCTTTTTCAGCGTCATACATCATTGGGCGGGGCCCGGATCCGCCTCCTTCGCTATAGTTTATGACGCGGCCGAGTTTGAATCCCGCGGCTTTTGCTGCTGCTTCGGCTTTGGATTTGGCATCGGCAACCGCAGCCTCCCGCGCCTGATTTTCCGCTTTTGTTTTGTCGTCCACATCGAAATGTACGTCGCTAACTTCATTAGCGCCCGCGGCTGTTGTGGCGTCTATTACCCCGTTTACATTGTCAATTTTTCTCACTTTTATCGTGAGGTTGGAATTGGCTTGATATCCGGTAATTCGTTGTGTGGACGCAGAATAATCATATGCCGGCGAGATGTTGTAGTAACTGGTTTTTATGTCTTTTTCATCAATGCCGAGTTTTTTGACCGCTGCACTCATGGCGTTAATTTTCGTGTTCAAGTCCTGCTGCACTTTGGTGACGGTATTGGCTT
>CAYSAP010000017.1:16776-23573 GCA_964429085.1 uncultured Gammaproteobacteria bacterium
CGACGGCTCCGGCTGCATCTTTCATAGTGTTCCTTCTTTTCTCATCATACATGCTTTTATAAGGTTTTGCATGAGGCATGCCACATTAACCGGACCGACTCCGCCGGGAGTCGGAGTAAATGCACGTGCTACATCCTCGATATCGGCTTCTTCATAGTCCCCCCGCAGTTTGCCCATCGGGTCACGCCATAGGCCGACACTTATGAGTATCGCGTCTTGCTTGATAGCTTCTCTTGTGACAACGCGTTTTTTCCCAACGCAACTGATGATAATGTCTGCCTGTTTCATGATGTTCGCGGGACGGCGCGTTTGAGAATGAATTAATGATGTCGTACAATGTTGCTTTTTGAGATAGCGTAGGATTGGGGCTCCTGCGGTTTCCCCTTTTCCTATGACAACAATATGTTTTCCTGTGATCCAGGTTTTATACTCTTTTTGTTCAGGCGACGATTCACTATAGACATACTTGAGTATCTCCCCTACCGCCGCCGCTACGGGTACATCAAACGGGGAATTCGGGAGGAACCCATCAACATCTTTTGCGGTTGCGACCGTTTTGAGAATGTCAGACACGTCACCAACTTCTTTGGGGATCGGTCGTTGGATAATAAGTCCGTGGATAGCAGGGTCGTTGTTATATTGAATAATTCGCGCGCTGAGATATTCCGGGGTGATTGTTGAGGGTTGGTGATCAAATACTATTTCGGCTCCGATTCTATCTGCGGCTTTTTGTTTTTGCTTGATGTAGGCAAGTGATGCCGGATTGTCGCCCACCAGGATCACGGCGAGTCTCGGAGGAATCCCCTGTGTTTGAAGAAGAGCGACGTCTTTTGCCAATTTCGCGAGGATCGATTCTGCCAGGAGTTTGCCGTCAAGCTTCATATGCATAGGCGAGTATACCAAATTCCGGAGTTGACACGGATTCTTATTTCATCTTGAATGGTATAGAGGAGTCTTTTCGTATGGAAAATAAATCCGTAAGTGCCGCAATTATCGTGAGTTCTGTTCTGATGGTCTCTTTAGTGGCCGTTGGGGGTCTATTTCTCCCTTCCTGGGGTAAACTGCAGCTTCTCCCCGCGCATACGATCACCGTAGTCGGTGAGGCAAAGAGCCAGGAAAAAAGCCAAATTGCGATTTTTACGGCCGGAGTGAATGCGTACAATGATGACAAAACATTAGCGGTCAACGAAGTGAATAAAAAGGTTGAGGCAATTATCGAGGCAGTGAAAGAATTTGGCGTGACGAGCGAAGACATTAAAACGCAGAGCCTGAATATTTATCAGAACCAGGATCAATACTATGAGGACGGGCGACAAAAGTACCGTCCCGGCCAGTGGAACGTGAGTAACACGGTAGAGATTAAGCTTATGAATGTCGACCGTGCAGCAACGCTTGCAAGCGTACTGACGAAAGGCGGCGCGACCAATGTGTATGGCCCCAACTTTACGTTTGACGATACCAGCGAGCAGTCAACAGCGCTCCTTGATGCAGCGTTTAAAAATGCCGAAACGAAAGCCGGCAAAGTTGCACAATCAACGAGACGCAAGCTGGGCAAGGTGGTGAGTGTCGTCGAAGCAGGAAGCTCTCAGCAACCGGTTATGTTCCGAATGGAAGGCGGCGGTGGAGGAGGTGGCGGCGCAGTAGAACCGGGATCAGGCACGGTATCAAAGTCGGTTACTGTGACGTTCGAGTTGGAATAGCTCACTTCGTGAGGCAGGTGGCTGCAGCTATCGTATCGGTTTTATCCGTAAAGCGCATCAGGATCACGCCGCTGGTGGCGCGTGAAAGCTGGGGAATAGACTTCATCGGGAGTTTAACGACCTGCCCTTTCATCGAGGTCAGGATGACTTCTTCGCTGCCCTCGGGAACCATTTGGGACAATACAATTTTGCCGGTCCTGGGTTTGATTTCGGCCACTTTCACCCCTTGTCCGCCGCGTTTCTGTTTGGGGAACCCGGTGATATTTGTCTTTTTCCCTAATCCTTTTTCCATCAGGGTCAGGAAGTCTGCTTTTTTGTTTTCGCTTCCGATTACTTCCATAGCGACGATATAGTCGCCCGGTTTAAGCAGGATGCCCCGAACCCCCATCGTATCGCGGCCGGTGTGCCGGACTTCCGACTCAGAGAACCGGATGGATTTGCCCTCGTGGGTAACCAGCAATACATCGTCATTGCCGCTTGTTAACTTGGCCCAGGTTAATTCATCGCCGGATTCGAGTTTGATCGCGACCAGTCCGTTTCTCCGGATATTTTCAAACTGCGAAAGTTTGGTTTTTTTGACGACTCCCTTTTTGGTCGCCATCAGGATGTATTCGTGGCCCTTTTCTTTTTGTTCAGTCCGTTTGAGACTGTATGCCAGCGTGCTCGTCGATTTTTCGTTACTTTCTATATTAATGAGATTGACGACTGCCTGGCCCTTGGATTGGCGGCTCGCCTCCGGAATATCCCAAACGCGGACTTGATAGACTTTCCCTTTTTCGGTAAAGAACAGCATGTTGTCGTGGGTTTGTGCACTTACCAGTTTATCTATGGCGTCTTCTTCTTTGGTGGCCATGCCGATGACCCCCTTGCCGCCCCGCTCCTGGAGCTTGAATGTTGAGCGCGGCACCCGCTTGATATAGCCGGTTTCGGTCATCGTGATAATGGTTTCTTCGTTGGGGATTAACTGTTCATCGGACAGTTCACCGACGCGGCTTTTATAGACGCGGGTACGCCGGTTATCGCCGTATTTTTCCTTGAGTTTGGCAAGTTCGTCTTTCACGACTTTGAGAATTTTCTCAGGATGCGCCAACAAATCCATGAGATAGGAAATTGTCTCTCTGATCATGGCAAGTTCGTCTTCGATTTTTTGCCGTTCCAAAGCAGCGAGTTTCCGCAGCTGCATGTCCAAAATTGCCGTCGTTTGGATGTCGGAAAGTTTAAATCTCGCCATCAATTTTTGCTTCGCTTCATCGGCATCCTTGCTTTTCTTGATGATAGAAATCACTTCGTCAATATGGTCAACGGCAATTTTGAGTCCCTCCAGGATGTGTTCCTTTGGCTTCTTTCAGTTCAAACTCACTCCGTCGGCGGATGACGCTGTGGCGGTGTTTGAGGTATTCTTCCAGAATTTCCCGTAATGTCAGCGTTCTTGGGGTGCCGTCGACCAGGGCCACGACGTTGACGGGGAAGGAAGTCTGCAGTTCCGTGAATTTGTATAAGTTATTGAGCACTTTATTGGGCTGCGCATCGCGTTTGAGCTCAATCCACACCCGGATGCCGCGCCGGTCTGATTCGTCACGCAAGTCAGAGATGCCATCCAGCTTTTTTTCTTTCACCAAGTCTGCTATACGGGCAACGAGATTCGCCTTATTTACCTGATAGGGTAATTCGGTGATCGCTATTGCACTTTTGCCGTTTGCTATCTCCTCTATTTCGGCTTTGCCCCGGATAATGATTTTCCCCCGTCCGGTGGCATACGCATTTTTGATTTCGTTTATGTCATAGATAGCGCCGGCTGTGGGGAAATCCGGGCCCTGGATAAACTGCATCAGATCGTCCAAAGAGGCATCAAAAGTAAACGACGGTACGACCTGTGTATCCGTTTCGCGCTCTTTTTTGTCCGAGCTTTTGGGCTCGACGACCTTTGTTTTACTGATCATGAACGTAATTGCATCAACGAGCTCTCCCAGGTTGTGCGGTGGAATTTTGGTCGCCATACCGACCGCAATACCTTCAGAACCCATCAGGAGTAAATTCGGGAGTTTGGCCGGCAAATACAATGGCTCTTTGATCGTACCGTCAAAGTTCGGTTCGAAGTTGACCGTGTCTTTTTCGATATCCAAGAGCATTTCGGAAGAGATTGCCGATGACCGTGCCTCGGTATACCGCATGGCCGCCGGCGGATCGCCGTCTATGGAGCCGAAATTTCCCTGGCCGTCGACTAACGGGTACCGCATAGAAAATTCCTGCGCCAGCCTTACGAGTGATTCATATACCGGCGCATCGCCGTGCGGATGATATTTACCCAAGACTTCTCCGACAACCGTGGCACTTTTTCTGTATTTGGACGTGTGGTGGAGTCCCATCTGATGCATCGCGTAGAGAATCCGGCGGTGAACCGGTTTGAGCCCGTCACGGACATCAGGCAGCGCGCGCGCCACGATGACGCTCATCGCGTAATCGAGGTACGATTTTTGCATTTCCGCGACGATGTCGCTTTCCTTCAGTTTGCCTATGTGTGCCATATTGTTTTACCAATTAACGCAAATATGAGGCGATTAACAGGGCGACGATGTTCGTCACCTTTATCATAGGGTTTATGGCTGGACCTGCGGTGTCTTTGTATGGATCACCGACAGTATCGCCGGTCACCGCTGCTTGATGAGCTGGTGAACCTTTGCCACCAAAATGTCCTGCCTCTATATACTTCTTGGCGTTATCCCACGCAGCACCTCCTGTCGTCATGGAGATGGCGACAAAAAGGCCGGTGATGATTGTCCCCATGAGTAAACCGCCAAGCGCATGGGCTCCAAGTGTGAAACCAACGACAATCGGTACGACGACCGGTATAGCTGCTGGTAGTATCATTTCCTTAAGCGCTGCTTTCGTCACGATGTCGACTGCTTTTCCATACTCAGGCGTCGCTTTTCCTTCCATAATGCCTTTGATCGTTTTAAATTGTCGTCGAACTTCTACGACTACGGCACCTGCCGCGTTTCCGACTGCTTCCATAGCAAGCGCTCCAAACATGTATGGAAGGGAGGCACCGATAAATAACCCAACGAGTACATACGGATCATCGAGTCTGAATCCGCCGGCAGCAATTTTACCTAATTCCTGCGTGTAGCTAGCAAATAACACCAGTGACGCAAGTCCTGCTGACGCAATTGCAAACCCTTTGGTTACCGCTTTGGTAGTATTGCCGACGGCATCAAGTGCATCAGTGACATTTCGGACTTTATCCGGTTGATTTGTCATTTCGGCAATACCTCCGGCGTTATCCGTGATCGGACCGAACGCGTCGATAGCAATCACGATACCAGAGAGAGAAAGCATGGCCATACCAGCAAGGGCCACTCCATATAAGCCTGCGAGTGCATGTGCAGCAAGCATAGCTCCTGCGATGAGTAACACCGGAGGAAGCGTTGATTTCATCGATAACGCAAGGCCCGCAATGATATTGGTACCATGGCCCGTATTGGAGGCATTGGCCAATTGTTTCACCGGACTAAATTGGGTTGAGGTAAAGTATTCGGTGATACCGACCATCCCGATGGTGACCAAAATACCCAACAACCCCGCTCCGTAGAGGTTGAGTGTCGAATAGACCCCATTGTCCGCCATAAGATAGGTCGTAATGGGATAGAAAAATATCGCGCATAAAACACTGCTTGAGAGTAGTCCTTTATAGAGTGCTCCCATGATATTTTTCGATTTTCCGAGTTTGACAAAAAATGTCCCGAGTATAGACGCGATAATTCCGACAGCTCCCACTACCATCGGGAAAAACAATGCGTTGGTACTTTGAGGTAGTGTTAAATGTCCAAGTAACATACTGGCAACAGCAGTGACGACATACGTTTCAAATAAATCTGCAGCCATTCCAGCATCATCTCCGACATTATCTCCAACCAAATCTGCGATGACTCCTGGATTTCTTGGGTCATCCTCTGGGATACCTTTTTCAATTTTGCCGACCATGTCTGTGCCTACATCCGCCCCTTTGGTATAAATCCCTCCACCCAAACGGGCAAACACGGAAATAAGTGATCCTCCGAAGCCAAGTGCTACTAATGGCGTGAGACTGAGCGATCCAATCTGATTTGCAATCGTCAAATAATACGTGACACATAAAGAAAGAAGGGCAAGGCCTGCTACCATAAGCCCCGTTACTGCTCCGCCAGAAAATGCGACGGAAAGTGCTAATCCAAGTCCGCTTTTAGCTGCTTGACTGGTACGAATATTTGCCCGTACCGCGATACTCATACCCACGGCTCCTGCAAGTGCCGAACAAAATGCACCGATGCCAAAGCCGAGAGCTGAACCCCAACCGAGGGTGAGACCCAGAAGGACGATGATAATGGCAGAAAGAATTGAAATAGCTCCATATTCACGCTTCAAAAAGGCAGTTGCACCTTGGGAAATCGCGTCGGAGATCGCGTTCATGTCGTCTGATCCTCGGGGAAGATCAAGGATTTTCTTAGAGAGATATACGCCGTATATGATAGCGCTTACTGCTGTAACAAAAACGTAAGAAAGTAATGAATTCATAAATACTCCTCCTTTTTCAATAATGACTTATACTATATTATATAATCCCTATCGTTGGTTCTGTAGTATTATGCGGCATTAAACGCTTTCATCAAATTAGATTATAAATCTAAGGTCGCTGTTTTTGCGTGTGTTTGGATAAATCGTTTTCTGGGTGGCACCTCATCGCCCATAAGCATGGTAAATACCTGGTCTGCCAGGGTCGCATCGGCAAGCATGACTTTTCGAAGAACCCGGTTGACCGGATTCATGGTTGTTTCCCAGAGCTGCTCCGGATTCATTTCTCCTAAACCTTTGTAGCGTTGTACATTGGGCGGTGTTTTGGCAGTATTCCCTTCGCGGGTCAAAATAGCATCCCGTTCTTCGTCAGAGTAGGCGTAGTGCACCGTTTTGCCGCCAAACGTGATTTTAAACAGGGGCGGTTGTGCTATATACAAATGGCCATGTTCGACGATATATGGCATGTGCCGGAAGAAAAATGTCAGAAGCAGGGTCATGATGTGTTCTCCGTCGACATCGGCGTCGGTCCTTATAACAACACGGTGA
>CAYSAP010000018.1:0-2714 GCA_964429085.1 uncultured Gammaproteobacteria bacterium
GGCGGGCTCCGATAAGCTGATCTCCTGATTCCCGGAATCGGAGAATCCGCTATAATACGTTCATGGAATTAACCCTTACGTCCCCGGTACAATACGTGCCCCGGGTAGGGCCCCGCATGGCCACGTTACTTAAAAAACTCGGCATAGAAACAGTCTACAACCTTCTTACCTACGTTCCTTTCCGATATAACGATTATTCGCTCGTCTCCTCAGCATCAGGCGTTCGTCCCGGTGAAACAGTGACCGTCGTGGGCGTACTGGAATACATCCGCACATTTATGACCAAAAACGGCAAACGGCTGGTCATGGGCCGCATTCACGATGCAAGCGGCAGCATCGATCTTATATGGTTTAACCAATCCTATCTGGTTAAGATTCTCAAAGAAGGGGATACCCTGAGCGCTTCGGGGAAAGTTGACTGGTTTGGCCAAAAAATCGTACTCACGTCACCCGAGTACGAAGTGTTGCAGGCCTCCGCGGACCGACAGACGAACTTGCACACCGGCAGACTCGTCCCGGTGTATTCGGAAACAAGCGGTCTTTCTTCCAAATGGCTTCGCGGCAGAATAGCATACATCCTGGAACAAAGTTTACCTTTGGTGCAGGAACAACTTCCGGATGAAATTCTTCGGGTACAGCATTTGATGGGACTTCGGGAAGCCATACAAACCATTCATTTTCCGCCGACCCTTGAAGCCGCACGTCTTGCCCGGGAACGGCTGGCGTTTGACGAATTGTTTATGCTCGTGCTTCGTGCACAACAACAGAAGCTGGCGTGGAAAACGACACTCCGGAGCCTCCCATTCATGGTAAACGCGGAGCAAAAAAATACATTTATTTCTCATCTTCCGTTTACCCTGACTCCCGATCAAGTGACCGCCATCAACGAGTGCCTCACGGACATGGAGAAATCGGTTCCCATGAACAGATTACTCGAAGGCGACGTGGGAGCCGGAAAAACGGTGGTAGCAGCCGCAGGTATGTATGCCGTCTGGGGTCAGGGTATAAGTTCGGTATTACTTGCTCCGACACAAATACTTGCCCAGCAGCACGCTGCGACATTACGAAACATTCTGGAAAATCCGCACGGCATTCCGGTTCATTTAATTCTTGGCGGCTCATCGAAAAAAAATGCAAATCAAACCCTCGCCGGACCGGGGATATTTGTGGGCACACATGCGTTACTTGAGCCCAACGTGAACCTTCCTCCTTTGGGGCTTATCGTGATAGACGAACAACAACGATTCGGCGTACGTCAGCGCTCAGTTCTACGGAAACAAACGGACGGTAAAGACATGGCGCATCAACTCACCATGACGGCTACCCCGATACCCCGTACCATTGCCCAAACCGTTTTCGGAAATCTTGATATGAGCGTGCTCCGCACATTACCCATCGGCCGCAAACCGGTGAAAACCTGGGTCGTTCCCAAAGAAAAACGGGCTGCGGCTTACGAATGGATAAAAAAGAAACTTACCGCGACCCATTCTCAGGCGTTTATTATTTGCCCCTTCATTGAGGAAAGTGAAACGCTCAAGACCGTCAAAGCCGCCACTTCGGAATTCGCAGTACTACAAGCAATTTTTACGCCACTTCGGGTAAATTTGCTGCATGGACGCATGAAAAATGAAGAAAAGACCAAAGCACTCGAACGTTTACATGACCGGAAAGACGACATCTTAGTCGCAACCCCGGTTGTTGAGGTCGGTATTGATATCCCTGAAGCAACGATTATGGTTATTGAAGCCGCTGAACGGTTCGGCTTATCTTCACTTCACCAATTAAGGGGGAGGGTGGGAAGACGCGAGAAGTCCTCGTACTGCTTGTTATTTACCGAGAATGAATCTCCTGAGGTGATAACCCGACTCAAGGCACTGGAAACGGAGCATAGCGGTCCGCTTCTGGCTGAGCTGGATCTTGCCCTCCGGGGGCCTGGAGAGCTCTTTGGGACGCACCAACACGGGCTACCCGGTTTTACCCTCGCAACGCTTTCTGATACCAAGCTTATCGATCGGGTGAAGCAAGCGGTAACAAGCCTTACGAATGACGATCCGCAGTTAACCAGGTTTCCCCTCTTGAGAGAACGGTTTGAGGCGAGTAAAATAGAGAGCATCCAGTCGTAACTATGACACCACTACCAAAACGAAGACACAGTACGAGACGCCAAGGTAAACGTGATGCAAGCATCCGGATGAAGTTGCCGGGGCTGTTAGTGTGTAGTAACTGCGGCAAACCGCGCGTTTCCCATCGTGCATGTAAATTCTGCGGCTACTACGCGGGCAAAGCCGTAGTGGTCAAGAAAGAAAAGAAAAAAAAGACTGCATGAAGACTGCCAATGATCCCCGCCACCAAAAACGCATCACGAGGATGCAACAATTATTTAGTTTCAGTTTTCGGGAAACGCCGCCACACGAAGAAACTGCTGCAATCATAGGCAAACTTGCCAATATAGACAGGCTGATAGAAAAAGCTGCTCCGGAATGGCCGCTTGCTAAAATTGCAAAAATTGACCTTGCCATATTGAGGCTTGCCGTGTGGGAACTTATGTTTGAAGGCTCTACCCCAAAAAAAGTTATCATCGACGAAGCAGTTGAGTTGGGTAAATCATTCGGCAATGAACACAGTGCGAAATTTATCAACGGCGTTTTGGGCACCATTACCAAAGAAGCTGATAATCACCTATGACACTAGATGACTTACAGATAAAAATCGGA
>CAYSAP010000018.1:2746-10662 GCA_964429085.1 uncultured Gammaproteobacteria bacterium
CATTTATTCATAGGTCACACCTCAATGAATCCAAAGAATTCAAAGAATCTAATGAACGCCTGGAATTTTTAGGAGATGCAGTTTTGTCATTTATTACGTCGCAGTACCTCTATACGACCTATCCGAAATACCCCGAAGGAACACTGACCAATATCCGCTCGACGCTCGTAAAAACCAAAAGCCTCGGAACGGTGTCCTCTGAATTAGGACTCGGAGAATTACTGCTTCTGAGCCGCGGAGAAGAATCATCTGGCGGACGGGTAAACGAATCTCTTCTTGCGGATTGTTTTGAGGCACTGTTGGGAGCTATATTTCTGGATCAGGGAATTGAGTCTGCAAAACAATTTCTTGTCACGCATCTTTTGTACAAAGCAGAAACCATTATCGCTACCAAAAGCTACATAGATTTCAAAAGCCTCCTACAAGAACTGACTCAGGAAAAATTAAAAATATCCCCGACCTACCGTGTCATTAAAAGCGAAGGTCCCGATCACAACAAAACCTTTTGGATAGAAGTAAGCACCGGTGATACAATTCTCGGAGTCGGAGTAGGGAAATCTAAACAGGATGCAGAACAGCATGCAGCAGAAAACGCGCTTGAGAAGAGCGGAGATATCTGATAGAATCACAGTTCTATGGTAAAGATTCGCCTCGCACAATTCGGGTCCAAAAACAGACGCACGTATCGCGTTGTAGCAATTGACGAAAACAAACGAAGGAATGGAACTCCGGTAGAAATATTGGGATTTTATAATCCGCTGGTCAAACCTGCTCAGATATCTATAGACCGGCAACGACTCGCGTATTGGCAGTCAATGGGAGCACAGGTGACTACAGGAGTAGCCAAATTACTCGAAAAAACCTCATGAAAGATACACTCGATTTCCTGATACGCTCCCTTGTTGACCATCCGGAAAACATCGTGATCGACGAACGGGTCGACGGAGAAGCAACGATTCTTACAATCCATACACACCCGGAAGATATCGGAAAAATAATAGGCAAAAGCGGACGCATCATCCGGGCGCTGCGGGATCTTATGAAAGTAATTGCTGCAAAACGAAATATGTACGTCGATGTCGAGATTGCGGAAGAAGAACCATTGGCAACACCCCCCCAAGAGTGAACTATGCACATTTCCATTATCACCCTGTTTCCGGAAATGTTTTCCGGAGTCTTTGAAGCCTCTATCATCAAGCGCGCTATTTCCAAAAAATTATTAGACATCCGTTTCATACAATTACGGAATTACGCCTCCGATTCCTACGGCTCGGTCGACGACCATCCATACGGTGGAGGAACCGGCATGATCCTTCGCGTGGATATTGTCGATAAGGCAATAACAAGCACCCGTTTACCCCGGAACAACCAACCGGATAAAAAATTTACCGAACAGGTTATACTTCTGGACCCGCAAGGCGTCCCGTATGTACAAAAACACGCGCGTAACTTAAGCAAAATAGATCATTTGATACTGCTATGCGGACATTATGAAGGAGTTGACGAACGTATCAGAAACCTCGTAGACGAAGAAATCTCTATTGGCGATTACGTACTGACCGGTGGAGAAATTCCTGCCATGGTACTCACCGATTCGGTTACCCGACTGCTCCCGGGCGTACTGGTCAAACCCAATGCCACCTCAGATGAATCATTTGAATCTTCCAGGCTTGAATATCCGCACTATACCAGACCGGAAATCTACAAAGACACCCGGGTGCCTCCGATATTATTGTCTGGGAACCACGCAAACATTCAAAAATGGAAAGAGACTGAAGCGTTAACACGCACAAAATACAGGAGGCGGGACCTGCTTACGGAGAAAAAGGATTCTCCTTCACACGGCCGATAAGCGGCACCGTAAGCTCGCCATTCTCCTGTGTTATAAGCGGCAACTCCCCGAGACGGGTAATAATCTCCTCATCAGATGCTGACAATGTCGGAAGCAGCGTTTTGGCTGTACCCAAACTTGTAGGAAGCGGCTCGTAAAATGCATCCATCTCTATTGCAACCGTGAGCGGACGCACGTCGCGGGGAAAGGCAATGGAAAAGGTGCGTATCCGGAGCAACCGTCGTACCTTGGGAGCAAGCGTAATAAATTCCTGAACTGCAGACGCTGTCCCCGTAATAGTAACCGAAAACGGAACGGTCCGCGTACCCAATTTCTTATCCGCAGCAGAGACTTTAGCAGCTGAGGGAGTCGCAAGCGTAGTTCCGCCGGAAAGATGCATTTGCACCACTGATACGCCAGTTTGTACGGCTATCCCCTCAATCGTTTCGAAAAGCGTTGGAAAACTCCTCTCGGCTGGAACGGCAGAAAGCACGTTAGTGAGCTGACGGCGGAGCGTTTCCTCATCCAAGTTATTAAGCGCATTTAGCTTCCGCTGTAATCCTGTTGTCTGCTCTGATATATCGCGCATTTGAATGCTAAGCTCCTGCACTTTCCTGGCCGAAGGCACGACGCCAAACAATGCACCGGTAACACAAAACACAAGCAGAACCACAGAAACAATAATGCTCTGATACGTCCGAAAAAATTTATCCAGTGTTGTCATATGGCTATAAAACCGGGTGAAACTATAATGTAATCTGTACGGAGCCGTCTTCTTTAAGCGCAAACGACCCCAACTGTGGGCTTCGCAGCATTTTTTCACCCACTAATGCCATGGTGTTTGATACGACAGCGACTGCGTCGTCAATGCTTACCAGATTCAATGTTGTCGTAACTCTGCCTGATTCTTCAATACTCAATGCGTTATAGTTGGTTTCATTTGCAATCAAACCCAATAAGGTAAATAGTTTGCCCCAGGGTCTCGCCGCAGCTAAGGCTTTACCTGCTATAGCTGTACGCTCCTTGAGTGACAAAAGGATGCCTTCTTTGATTATCTGGAGATTAATCTGCTTGGTGAGCTCGATTTTTTGGGCTTCCAAGGACTTTGTTCTTGAACTGATCGTTATGTAGGTGATACCGATAGCAACTCCTACGACCAATAACGACCCCAAAAACCACCACGTGGCTACACGCAGTTTTTCTTCAAGAAACGATAACTTTCGGAAACTGCTGACATCTTTTTGAATGAGATTAATTTCTGAATTACTCATGCGCCACCTACTCCCGAAGGGCGAGTCCGACAGCAACGGTAAATGTCGCGCCTTCTTTGTCCAACACAGCAAACCGTGGATCGCGTTTAATTCCCACCCACGGATTTGCAAGCTGGGCCTCGATACCCACGCTTTGGGCGATATACACAACCATTCCGGGGAGCTTTGCCGTCCCTCCGGATAATAAGGTCACTTCTACCCGTTCATCTTTATGTTTTTCCCCATAGTAGGCGAGTGCGCGCTTCATTTCTCCGATAATTGTATCCATGATGGGCTTTACTGCAGAAACAATCTTTCCCTGTAATTTATCCCGTTCCAATCCGTACGTCCGTTTAAACTCTTCCGCCTGATTTGCGTTAAAATCCAAACCGGAAACCAGGGCGCGCGACAAGGCTTCTCCTCCAGCTGAGATAGACCGGGTGAATGCAAGTACACCGCCGCGCAAGATAGCAATATCCGTAGTCTGCGCCCCGAGCGATACTAAGAGTGCAGCATTCTTTATGGCTGCCACCGAACGCGATAGAGCTCTGGCTGTTGCGATAATCTCTGTTTCCGCAGCCACGGGGATAAGTTCTGCGGCTTCGATTATAGATAAATATTTCTCAATCAGCGTTTTCGGGCTTGCGACTAAGAGCACGTCCATCTTGTCCGTTCCAGTCTCTTTTGCGTCACGCAAAATTGAATAATCTAAATTGACTTGGTCAAGCGGCAGGGGAATATACTGTTCGGCCTCCCAACCAATTGCACTGGATAACTCACGTTGGGATAGTGCCGGAACTTCTATGACACGGGTGAATACCTGGGACTCCGGCAATGCAAAGGCCACGGAGCTTGATTTCGCTCCTGTTTCTTTTATGAGTTGCCTGATAACCATAGCAACTGCCTGATGATCCGCTTCCAGTGTGGATTGCAGCGCTTTCGGCGGAGTCGGGATACTCCCTGCGGCAAGCAAATGACGTTCAACTCCGGAGGAGCCGACTTCTATAAGCTTTATACTATGTGAACCTATATCGAGACCCAAAAGTGATTTCATAGGGCAGTCCCGCTGCTCGCGAGCGGCAGGATTAATGTCCGAACGATGACTGACTGTATATTACCGAATCGAAAATAGAAAGCGGGGCGCGATATTGTTGGAAAACAACGACCTTGCGGCTAACCCCGGTACCCGTCGCACCGGTAGATCTGATCTCATTTCCTTGCTTCGGGACTCCGGTTACCCCTGCATCCACCGCAATGGTCGTATCGGAGTTTACCGGTCGGACACGAAGCGCTAATAATGTGTCCGCAGAAGCCCCAGTCGGCGCAATCCCTAATGCCGCAAAACTGATTTGCTTTTGATAGTACCCCAAGCTACAGCCGCTTGTTGTTATGCCCGTATCATCAAAGTTGTTATTGTTGGTAGCCGCATTAGGATCAACCGCCATCCGCGCGATCTGATACGATCCGTCCGTTCCCTCCTTGTACAGAACACCCACGACGACGCCCGCAGCAATATCAGGAGCCGTTTCCTGACTCCAGCAAAGCTCGATAGTTGACGATGTATACAACGGCGTTTCATCGAGCGCTCCTGTTAGCGGATCATGTTCAACCAGCCAAATTGTTTCCGTAACACTTTGAGGTGTTTCATGCGGAAGCTGATACACACCTGAAGCCCCACCGATGGAATTAACCACGACGTCGTATGTAATGCCAGGTGTCAGTACGGAAGGTCCATTAGTTCCCACACCTGATTTGAGCGCTTGTTCTACTCCCGCCTCTGCCGCATTAAACGCCCGCGCCGATTCCTCTAATTGATTGCTCATAGACAAGTCTATTGTTGCCCGTCCGATAAGGGAGAGAGCGATGGTAGTGGCAACTGTCAACACGAGAAGCGTAATAAGCAATATTTGCCCCTGTTGAAATACTGCATTTGTGTGTTTCTTGCCACTCATATATCTATTGTTATATATTTTTTGCAGCTTGGCAAGGTCAGTCTTACTGCGCGATATTTCTCATCCCCGCAGTTGTCTGGAACGTTTCACTGGATTGTTCAAATACCCCTGCGGCAACGCCGGATTGTGCCAATTGAAATGATACCGTGACACTGGAAGGTACGCCTGCGCCTCCTTTGCACATAAATTCAAGGGTGCTCGTGGCACAGCTTGTTCCGCCCATCGTTACATTCAGCGTGGTTAAATATTGCACTCCCTCAGCGCTTGTAGAAGCGAGCCGTGTCGTCGTCCCGTCAAGTACACACGCAAGCGTTGTTTGCCCGTCATCGGTATTTATGAGCACTATCGATTGGCTCGTGGTACCTGCGTAATCACACGTTGTTGTAACGCTTTTTGCATTTTGAATTAACCGCACCATCGTTTCGAGCGCAATTTCGCCGGTTTGCTTCGTATCTTTAAGTATCTCTGTTTTAGTATTGGTACGCAGCGTTGCAATAAACACCTGGCTTAACACGACAGAAACGACGGCGACAATTGCAAGAGAAACGACCATCTCCAAAAGGGTAAACCCAGATTCTTTACGTGTACGTTTCATAGTTTACAATCTACTTCCACTGCGTAAAATACGTTTTAAGTTCCACAGTGGACGAGATTGTTCGTTCTCCCCATGTAACGGTAACGGTTACTTCCATTCTGGGATCATTCCATACATACGTAACGCGTCGCCAAAAATCATCTCCTGCGCTAAGAGGACAGGATCCGCTGAAAGTATCTACTGTCCATACGCCAAGCGCATCCAGACACCAACTGCCACTGCCATCTCCATACGCTTGGAACACATCCCATGTACTGATGTCCCGAAGTTTACGCGATAACTCCAGCCCCTCCTGAGCGTACTTCACCCCGCGGCTCCGGAGCCTCGTCGCCTGACTATATCGGAGAGACGCAGTCACCGCTGCTACAAGAGCGGTAAGAACGACAGCTACCACACCTATTGCTACCACTAATTCCAATAATGTTTGACCGCACTCGCCCTGCATCTGCTTTCTCATATATTAAAATCCGACAACACGAATACCTCCATTAGGAGATATGACTAACCTGTAACTATAGAGCCCGCTGATTAATATAATTGACGTGTCCGTCGTAATCGTATCGGTATTAGATCGCATTAAAAATGTAAAACCTGACGGAACAGGGGAAAATGTAATGGTATTGGGAAGGGTAACCGTTTCCACCGCTCCCACAAGCCCTTCCGGTTGACATTGGTGCTGCATTGCGTACGTCGTACTCGTAAAGCTTATATGCATGCCTTCGTATGTTGTGCAGCTGGAGGTTGGCTTTTGAGCAGACATTGCTTTCGTTTGACTGAATCGCAAATTAGATTTAAGCGTCAATGCCGTTTGCTTAAGCCGTTCACGGCGATTAAACGTGTTAAAGCTTGCAACCCCCAAGCCTAATACCGTAACCAGAATGGTGATAACGATGAGAAGCTCAATAAGGGTAAATCCGTGCTTCCTCATGGATTTTTTACACCATACGTTTGCCCGGTTGACGGCGCACAGGTGTCGGTCGGATTTTCGCTTTCTAATAATGCACTGAGACAATACCCGTAGTAATACCCGCCGGATGCATTTGTCGCAAGATACATATAACTCTGCGCCGCCTTGGGGTCCAAAGGCACGACAGGTAAATACGTGGACACAAGCGCCGGCGTAAGCCCGATAAGTACGTCAGTGCTGCTGGACGCTGCTACCCAGTTGCCGCTTCCTGCTCCGGGATACGAACCGTTATCAGCCCTATACATCTCCAGCGCGGACCGGATTTGTTCCATATCGCTTTTTCGCTTCGTATCCCTAGATTGCCTGTTAATCGTGGCGTATGAGGCAACCCCGATTGCTACAAGAATGGCTATTATGGAAACGCTGATAAGCAGCTCCATGAGTGAAAACCCCTGCTTTTTTGCGTCGTGTATCTTCATAATAGCCTATTAAACCAAGCAAATATCCGTTCCCCGAACACAATCGCACATATCCCACCTAAAATAAGAAACGGACCAAAGGCGATGCGCGAACCCATCTTCGCACGGTTGGTTATTATCAGTATGACACCGGTAGTAGCCCCGGTCAAGAAAGCGACATAGAGAGCCACAACCGTAAGCGGGTATCCTAACAATAACCCCAGCAGTATAACCAGTTTGACGTCGCCCAACCCTAAGCCGCGGCCTTTGGTGCCTACCCACAGCAGAAAGAACATGAGCCCGCTCAAACTACCCGAAAGAACATGCTGCCACCGCTCCACGGCAGGTAAGGGAATACCCAAGATAAAAAGGGTAACGAGGACAATGTAAAGCACACTATCGGGAATAATCTGATGCTTAAGATCGATAAAAAATATCACGACGGCAACCGAAAAAATAATAAGTGTGACCACATAATAAAAGGGCGTTTCGGCAGCATACGGCAACAACGCGACAAAGCCGCCCGCTGTCAGGAGCTCAATAAAAAGATATTGTATCGAGAGACGCTTTTTGCAGTGGCGGCATCTGCCTCCCTGAATCAAAAACGACAATACAGGAAACAGCTCAAACCAACGCAGTGGTTTTTTACAGAAATCACAGTGCGAAGGAAGCCAAACAACATTTTCCCCCCGGGGAATGCGGTCGATAAGCACGTTAAGGAATGAACCGACCACAAGTCCGAGCACAAATACAATAAACGTCATATAATCGTAAGGATATCATGAAACGGTTCCACGCTGACATCGTTGCCATCGCCACGTTATTTTTTCTGACCGCATTGTTTTTTGTACGCTTGTTTTATCCGGAGCCGCAACTGATTGTGACGCCGGATTTTGGCAGAAGCGACGCCTGGCATTTCAGCT
>CAYSAP010000018.1:10672-21623 GCA_964429085.1 uncultured Gammaproteobacteria bacterium
ACAAAGCATGCTCTCTCGGAATCGCTCAAGTCCAATGCTTTGCCGTTATGGCGAAGTGACATTGGTGACGGATTTCCGTTATTTGCGGAAGGCCAAACCGGGGCATTTTTTTTGCCTAACATCGTATTATTCCGTTTTCTTCCGCCGGTTATAGCCTACAACATCGCACTCGCTTCTACGGTTCTCTTACTCGGTGTCGGCATGTATTGCTGGTGCCGTATTCTGAAATTCTCCGCGCAAGCTGCATGGTTTGTTGCCATATCAATTATGTTTTCCGGCCTTACGATGGCACAACTTCCGCATATCACGTTGCTCCAAGGCATGAGTTTGCTCCCTGTTATTGCGGCGCTCAGCACCCTTGTGGTCACCCGAGGTCCATATCCCTGGGCAGGATTCCTTTCATTTGCGTTGTCACAACAAATCGCGGCAGGATTTCCTCAGTCAACATTTCTCACGCTGGTTATTTCTGCGGTATTCGTAGGATATTTTTCTTTACCACACAAAAAATGGCAACCCTGCGCGTTCTGGTTTGTCGGCGTGCTGCTCGGAATTGGCGGGGGAATGGCACAAATACTACCCTCATGGGAATTTCTACAATCAAGCACTGACCCCGGGGGATTTACTCCAACCACCGCCACCTCATACTCCATGCCGATACAACATCTCATAAGCTTCATTTTCCCGTTTGCCCTGGGCAATCCGAAATTAGGAACCTACCCTCCGTTCTACGCATTTGACGGAAGTATATTTTGGGAAAATACTGCATATATAGGAATCCTCCCGATTTTACTTCTTATCACGGCATTTTTTTTGCTGCGGAAACAACAGTTTTTTATATTTTTATTCGTTTTGAGTGGTCTGGCGCTTATGCTTGCGGGCGGCAAGTATGCGCCTACGTACGTGCTTTTTAGCGCATGGCCGCTCACGCTTTTCCGCGTTCCGTCGAGATTCTTATGGCTCGGCATCATTGGCATCGCGCTTATAGGTGGCATGGTAACAGACCACCTAAGGCACCTGGCGCGGTCAAAATGGGTGCACGCGCTGATTAGCCTATTGATACTTTTGCATGGAACTCAGCTGCTCAATACCTGGTGGTCCTATCATCTTATGGAACCCAGCCAGTTCTGGCTTCGCAGGCCGGCGATCGCAAACAAACTCGACTCGCAGCGAATAATCACCATAGGGCATGGCGCGCTGTATAATCGTGCGGTTACCGGAAGTGGTTGGAAAAGCGCCGAACCATATCGTTTTTTACGTGAAGGTGTACCTCCCGACAGTAATATGATTTGGCACGTATCACAACACAATGTGTATGCTGGGCGCTACCTCAAACGCCCTGCTATTACGGACAGCCTGCTTTCCGAATCAATCAAAACCGACGAGCATATGGCTACTATTTCCGCGATGAAATTTGTCGATTTTTTTTCCATACGGCATATACTCTCATTTCTACCGCTGGATGCCCCGGGTCTTACGCGCGAAACCCAAATACGTAACGGTGCAGACACGCTTACCCTCTACACGAATCCCGGTGCCTTGCCCCGGGCATACCTCGTATATGAAGCGAGTCAAGCGGCAACCCTCACCGAAGCGGTAGCAATACTTACCGGTTCCGGCTTTACTGCTGGCAATTCGGTACTGCTGGAGCAGCACGAGATCAAAAAGAATCCGGCGCTTAGGGATTTTCTCATGACCCTGCCACAGAGCCGTGTTCCTGAACCAAAAAAATCCGTGACCTGGGAGCATAACGCGCATGAAACACTAACGCTTTCTGTTTATTCGTCATCTGCCGCCTTATTAGTGCTGACGGATACGTATTATCCCGGTTGGCGTGCAACGGTAGACGGGGTATCAACGCCAATATTTGCAGCCAATCTTTCCCAGCGTGCGGTTATGGTGCCCGAGGGCAACCACACCGTTACGTTCTTCTACCGACCCGATAGCCTGCTACAGGGTCTTACCGTAAGCCTGGTAAGTATGCTTCTTACAGTGCTTCTAATGATTGCTCTGAAGCTTTACGGAGGCGCTCATATTCAGAAAAAAGTTCCTGAGCCCGTTTCTCGTCACCCACGCAATCGCGGTAAGTAAGAGACTCCAGACGGGTATGGGTAGCAGACGGAGCAAACGAGCGGGTTTTGGCTTCCTGAAAGGAACGAAGGGCCCCGTCACAGTCTTTCAAATATATTTGCGTCAGACCTAATAATTCCCATGCTTCAACGATACTGGTGTCCCCCTCGAGAGAAACCGCCTTGGTAAATTCTTTTTTCGCTTCTTCCCACATATCTGCCCGAATTAACGTTTTTCCTAAAGCAATATGCCCGCTCGCATACACGTCCAGCACATCGGAAAGCATAAGGTGCGGATACCGCGAAAGAATACCTCTACGCGGATCATGGGTCATTGCGGCAATTTGGGAAGCGCGCGCGTACATATCCACAACGCCCGGAAGTTCTTCGTATGGAACCGCTTCATACAATAAACCGCGGGGCACCCAATACCACCCCTCATCAATAGAAAGGCTGATGTTACTGAAAACACGCGTGGAGGATGTTGTGTTTGACTTTACAAATTCAGACAGAAACTCTTTTTGTGAAACCTCCGGCAGGAGGAGACGGGGGAAATGCTTTTTCAGGACAATCTGATAATCGGGAAGTGCCAGACGGGCGGCATGGATGACCGCCGTGTCCGCTCTTACTCCTAAAACGTAGCGTACATACTGCGTGGTAAATAATGCGGTATCCTGAGAAAGCAAAAGAATTGCGTCCAAAGGAGCATTGGCCAGAATATCTCGGCCGAGATTTTCTGCAGTACGGTCATCGGCGAACCCCCAAAATCTCCACATCGTAACCGTTCCCAAAGTTATAGGGTAAAGCAAACCGATAATTCCGATAAGTACCACAATCGTCTTCCGTTTTTTTGCGTCCATGATTGGTCGGAGCAAGCGTTCGCTTGCACGTAAGATTGCAGCAAAACCTACCCCACACAACACGGCTATAAACACATATCCGGGCAACAAAAATCGTTCGTACGTCCCTAGGGTAAACCGGCTCGCCAGCGGAAAGCTCGCATAAAAAAAGAACGCAGGTCCGCTTATGAGCAATGCAAGAAACCAGGTCCAAAATCTCACCCGCATCGTTTTCCACCATGAATACAACCCTACGCTTCCCAAAAAAACACCTATCATGGTCCAATCAGTTACGAGGAATGTTCCATACGCGGCAATCGCAAGCCAGCGTTCCTGAATTGTCTGTCCGAACGATCCGCCGGAAACAAACGTGCCGTAGTCAGCACGGCTCACAAGCCGCCAGAAAGCTTCCCAATGCACAACGCGGTCCCAATTAATAATCGGGTCCTGGTTCGCTGCAAAAGGAATATAGAGGTATGGCAGAAACCCGAGCGAAAACCATCCGAGACAACTCAGAATCGCTCTATATCGGAATACGCGTCTGTGAAACGCCGTGCGATTGCTCCACAAAAAATATCCGATGGCAGGAACGAAAAATAGCATCACATGATGATGAGAAAGTGACAACCCGAATATGAAACTTGCCGCATACAAAAAACGTAAACTTCGCCTTTCCTGCCACATGAAGAGCAAATACCAAAGCAGTGCCACAAACAAATCAAACAGCGCAAACACTTCAGGTGTCACGCTATAGAGGAAAAAAAGATAATTTGCCATAAGGGCGGAGGCACCCATTATGCTTGCCAGTACATTCTTGCGCGTTGCGCGGTATATGAACGCATATACAAGACCGACAACTGCGGCATGTGACAACGAAGAGAGGAGTGTGATACGCCATGACGGTGTAAAAACGGGTATATGTGACACGAGCCAACCCAGCCACGTATATAAGGGATACCCAGGAGGATGGGGGACACCTGCCAGCACCGCGGCGGTAACTAAATCTCCGCTATCGCCGGTATAAATTCCCTTTGCCTGAAAAAATAGGAATAGCGCTACCGAAAACGCTACCAGAATCCATGAGCCGATCATGAAGGAATTATATCAGAGTCAGAAATCTGAAATACGGATTACTGGATACAGAACCAGCATTCAGATCCAGCCGTTCCCGTAGTTTGGGATTTGCAGGCGACACCGCTTGTCGCACCGCTGGAGTCATAAATCGTATTCAAATCTTCCTGAAATGCTTTAGACTCCGGGCGATAGCATGCGGACAAGTGCTCGCCGCTGGTTGAATTTATATATATTTTTGCCAAATTACCGCTCCCTGCCAATTCCTGGAATCTGTTTTTCAACTCTCCTACCGTGATAAGTTCGGTAATCGCGCTGGTAAAGCCCGGATATGAACTTCCCTCAGTTGCGCTTGTTCCCCAAGGAAATTGACCCTTGGTAGCGTAATACCGAAGATTTGCATTATAGAATTCTGATACCGTATTCCGAAGTGACGTATCACGGCCTTTTTTCAATTGTTCAAACGGGTCTATAGTAGCAAGAAGTCCTACAGCAAGTGCACCCAACAAGGCAATAACGATAAGAAGTTCGATTAAGGTAAAGCCTTTATTTTGGGCAAGATAATTTCTCATATACTCTTAGGTTTATCATTATTTAAATTGGCTTGTCAAGTTGTAAATAGGAGTAATGACGGAAATAACGATAAATCCAACGCCCACACCCAGCACAACCATAATGATCGGCTCGATTGCTGTAGTAAGCCCCTTCACGAGATTCTCGGATTCCGATGCAAAATATTTCGACAATTTGAGCAGGGTATCATCAAGCTTGCCGGTTTCTTCTCCGACTTTCATCATTTGAGACACGATAGGGGGAAACACCGGATACTGCGAAAACGTTTCCCCAAGGGGGAATCCGCGTTCTACCTTTTTAGAAATATCTACGATTGCATTCCGGAACAATACGTTCCCTAACGCATTCTTGAGAATTTGCAACGCGTCCAGCAACCGGATACCGGAGGAGATAAGCATGGACAACGTCCTCGTAAATTCAACCAAAATAATTTTTTTTTGCAGCTCACCGAAGAGGGGAACATGCAAAATAATCGTGTCCATAACCAACTCCCCGACTTTCGTTTTTTTCCACCGTAAAAACCCATACGCCCCACCTACGGAAAGCGCGATCATAAGCCACCACCAGCTAACAAAGAATTTAGAAATAGTGATAAGCAGCTGGGTTGCAAACGGCAAATCGACACCGAAATCCGAATACAATTCAGTAAGCTTTGGTATGACAACGATCATCATAATCATAACCACGATGCCCATACCGATAAGGATAATGACGGGATAGATCATGGCGCCGGCGATTTTACTGCGGAAATCGCGCTGAGATTCCATAGAATCAGCGAGCCGGGCTAACACCTGATCAAGCTGTCCGGACGATTCTCCCGCCCGGATAAGCGCGACATAGATAGCAGTAAAGTGCTGCGGATATTTGGCCAGCGCATCGCCTAAATTTCCCCCTCCGACAATCTGATGCTCTATTTCCATGAGTACGCTTCCGAATACCTGATTTTGTGATTGAGCGCGCAGAATAGAAAGTGCTTCCGGAAGTGACAATCCGGCAACTATCATCGTAGCAAGTTGCCTGGTGAAATTTACGATTTCTCCAAAACCGACACGCTGGAACTGGATAGACGCTGAGCTCTTAGACTTACCGCGGGTTTCGGTCATGCCGATAATAAACAGCTGCTTTTCATGCAGGAGTTTCATTGCCGCGTCTTTTGTCGGCGCTTCAACCAACCCATTGGCCACCTTGCTACTTGCATCCCGTGCTTTATAAGAAAAAAACGCCATAGTTATACTGCCCGTTTCAGAAGACGACCCAGTTCTTCAGGACGGAGTGCATATGATATCGCGACATCAAATCCGATTGTTCCTGCCTGCACCAATCTGGCAAGCGACGTTTCAAGCGTCATCATGCCAAACTCAGCGCTTGTTTGAATAATATTATCAATCTGATGTGTTTTCCCTTCGCGGATAAGCGTGCGCACCGCAGGCGTTGCGGTAAGGATTTCTGAAACAGGCACCCGTCCTCCGGATAGTGCGGGCACCAACCGAAGCGATAATACTCCCTCGAGAACATTAGAAAGCTGCAATCTGACTTGTGTCTGCTGATTTTCAGGAAATACGTCCACGATACGGTCAATGGTTTGGGCAGCCGAGTTGGTGTGGAGCGTTGCAAATACAAGATGGCCGGTTTCGGCAATAGTGATAGCCGACTGGATTGTTTCAAAATCCCGCATTTCGCCGATCAGCACTACATCCGGATCTTCCCTCAACACACTCCGGAGCGCGACGTTATAGGAATGCGTATCCCCATGCATCTCGCGCTGGGAAATGATAGATTTTGCAATGGGGTAGACATATTCTATGGGGTCTTCGATGGTGACGATATGCGCCGCTTTTTCCTGGTTGATCACGTTGATCATTGAGGCAAGCGTTGTGGATTTGCCATGTCCGGTCGGCCCGGTTACCAGCACAAAACCCTGACGCAGTTTTACAAATTGATGGCATATTTCCGGCAGTCCTAATACTTCAATCGATTTAATCTGCTGAGGGATCAAACGGAACGCTCCCGCAATCGTACTTTTTTGCATATACACGTTCACGCGGAACCGTCCGACTGGCGTGGACAGGGAATAATCTATTTCCCGATTTGTCTCAAATATATCTTTTTGATCCGCGGAAAACGTACCGTATATGAGTTGACGGGCTTCTTCATCCGTAAGAATGGCAGTACCTTCAACCGGAAATAACACGCCGGAAACCCTCAGCATCGGGGGGTAGCCCACAACCAGATGCAAATCAGAGGCTTCTTTCCGTGTAGCTTCAGAAAATAATTGTTGTATATCCATGTAATAGTTAATCCTGTGCGACCCTCAACACTTCTTCAATCGTGGTAACCGCTTCGAGCGCTTTAAGATATCCGTCCTGCTTCATGGAAATCATGCCTTCGGATACCGCTTGTTTTTCAATTTCACTCATGGGGGCGCGGGTCAGGGTCAATTTGCTGATGGCATCGGTAATAGGAAACAATTCAAAAACGCCTAATCTTCCTATATAGCCTGAGCCTCCGCATGACTCGCACGCAGTGCCGTTGACCGTACCCTTTCCTTTGTACAGCATCATGGGTTTATCAGAAGGCCATAAGCCGCCGACAACTTTTTTCATATCGGCAAGTACCGCTTCATCCGGCACATATTCTTCCTTACACGTAGGACAAAGTCTCCGGGCAATGCGTTGACCGAGTACCGCATTTAACGCAGACGCGACAAGGAACGGTTCCGCGCCAAGATCAATAAGACGGGGAATCGCTCCAGCGGCATTGTTCGTGTGAAGAGTCGAAAACACCAAATGACCCGTTAACGCCGCTTGGATAGCTAACTCGGTCGTTTCGGTATCACGAATTTCTCCTACAAGAATAATGTTGGGATCCTGACGCAGGAAACTTCGCAGTCCGGTCGCAAAGTTTAATCCTGCTGCCGGATTGATTTGCACCTGATTAACACCGGTAATCTCGTACTCGACCGGATCCTCGAGTGTCATAATGTTTACTTTTGCGTTATTGAGGATTGCAAGTACGGAGTAGAGCGTTGTCGTTTTACCGCTCCCGGTAGGTCCGGTTACCAGTATGATGCCGTGCGGACGACGTATTGATGTTTCCAGATGTTTCAGCGCGAGTCCCCGAAGTCCCAAGTCTCCAAGCGTCGGAATGCCTCCGGATTTTTTTAACAACCGCATGACAACTTTTTCGCCGTGCACGGTCGGCAACGTAGATACACGAAGATCCACTTCGCTTTCTCCCATTTTGAAATTAAAGCGGCCGTCCTGAGGAACCCGCTTCTCATCAATTTTTAAATCTGCCAAAATTTTGATACGCGACACAACCGCGTCCTGAAGCCTCCTGGGTAACATAAGCCGTTCCTGTAAAATACCGTCGACGCGGTACCGCACCCGGGTTTCGCCGATCTGCGGCTCAATATGGATGTCGGATGCCCGTATACGAATTGCCTGCTCTAATATTGCCGATACGATCTGGGCAATTGGCGCTTCACGGATGACTTCGCTTAAATGACCGGCTTCATATGTTTTTATCGTCGGAGCAGACTCCTCCAAGGCTGCCGTGACATCGGCACCCAGGCTTTGCGTATACAGCTCTTCGATTGCCGCCTTGATATCATCTTCAACCCCCATAAAGGGTTTGATCGGACGCCCGGATTTTTTCTCTAAAAATTCAATAACCTGAGAATCCAACGGGTCGAGCATTGCCACCGAAAGTGCCCCGTGATCAGTCGGCTCTATCTGAAAAGGAACCAATGTATAGCGGCGAGCTACAGGTTCCGGTATAAAATTCACCACATCGGGAGTGATTGCACGTCCGGCAATCGTCATAAAGGGAATATCTAAGGATTCTGCCTTTGCCCGCGAGTAATCGCCCTCGGATACAATATGTTTGGCTCTAAGAAGCTCCTCGACTGATGTGTTGGAATTGAGTGCCTCGACCCTAAGCTTATCGGCTTGTTCCGCCGTTAATTTATTGGCCGCTATTAAATAGGTAGTGATATCTTGGGCAGACATAGGAATACGAAAAACCCTGATACTTTAATTATTCACAGAAACCTCTTGGCTTTGCAAGGGGAGTAAGGCATAATGGATCATGCCGAACCGGACAGATGTATGCAATCAATCCTTATTACAGGCAGCACAGATGAAGCCAGAAACGAACGTATAGCCGAACATATACGTTCCTGGAATATTTCTACATTTGACCGGATTACACCGGAGGGTGAGACGCCTTCCATCGGTATCGGCGACATCCGTACATTTATGAGACGGCTCTCCCTGGCTCCCCAGGAGGGAAATCACGTTGCAGGAATTATCGCACGCGGAGAAAAATTGACCGTGGAAGCACAACAAGCGCTGTTAAAAACGCTCGAAGAGCCCCCGGCGCATGCATACATTATTATAGGAGTGCCAAACACGGCACTCCTCCTTCCTACTATCATATCCCGATGTATCTGCGTCAATGTGCATAACGCATTGCCTCAAATCACCGCGGAGCACATGCAAAAAAATACGGAGGAATTGCGGGCTATGATAGCGGCTTCAGTGGGCAATACCATTGCCATGCTTTCGGCATTGGGCACATCAAAAGAAGATCTTGCAGGTTGGACCGACAACGCAATTGCTATACTCCACCATGAACTTCTTGCCGACCAACACAAAGGCAAGCAATCCCTTACAGCACGGCACGCGCACCTGTTACACGCCTTCATGGAAACGAAGAAGTACCGGGAAAATAATGTATATCTGCTCCTCCTTTTGGAGAACGCTTTTTTATCTCTTCCATAACAACATATGCTGAAAAATATGGCTAGACAAGGCTCGTTGCTTTCTGTACAATGAAGTATAGAGCGTTTCGTTTAGCGCTCGCTTTTTTCTTTTGGAAAGAAAAACTACATGACCAAAACTTCCGGTAAATATACCGCAAATCAAATCGTCGTCCTTGAAGGGCTGGAACCCGTCCGTAAACGGCCGGCAATGTACATCGGTACCACAAGCCAAGCAGGGGTACAGCATTGTTTAAACGAAATTATCGACAACTCCATAGATGAAGCGCTTGCTGGATTTGCCAAGCATGTATGGATCACTCTGCACAAAGACGAGAGTGCAACGGTCCGTGATGACGGGCGCGGTATCCCCGTCGATAAGGTAGCCAAATATAACGCCTCCGCGCTTGAGTTGGTAATGACAAAACTCCATGCCGGAGGTAAATTCGAAGGCCAGGCATATAAAATATCCGGAGGTCTCCATGGAGTCGGCGCCTCGGTCGTGAATGCGTTATCAACCTACCTAAAAGTCGAAGTACACCGCGACGGGAAAGCCTGGCAACAGGAATACAAACGGGGAAAACCGCTCGCCCCGGTAAAATCCACAGGCAAAGCCGCGGATACCGGAACAACGGTTACGTTCAGCCCGGACCTGGAGATCTTCAAAGAGGGCGCGGTGCTCAATTTTGAAACCGTCAAAAAACAAGTGCGCGACCGCGCGTACCTCATTGCAAAATTGACGTTTCATCTCATTGACGAGCGTACCGGCGAAGAAGCGAATTTCTATTTTGAAGGCGGGATAAAATCATTGGTAGCGGCCTTAAACCGCAACAAAACTATACTCCATGAACCCATTTACTTTTCAAAAGCAGAGGGAGATATGTCTATAGAAGTAGCCCTCCAATATAATGACGGATTTTCTGAAACGCTCGAGTCCTATGTCAATGTCATACCTACTCCTGAAGGAGGCACGCATTTAACCGGGTTCCGCATGTCGTTAACCCGGGTGGTCAATGACTATGCCAAAAAAATCGGCGCCACCAAAGCAAATAATGACACCATGATCGGCGATGACATGCGTGAAGGGCTCACCGCGATCGTGTATCTTAAGATGCCGTCGCAATATCTGCAATTTGAAGGGCAGACAAAAGGCAAGCTCGGCAACGCAGAGGTGCAGCCGTTTGTCGCTGCTGCGGTAAAAGAATCACTCGATACCTACTTTGAAGAAAATCCTTCTGACGCGCGCCGGATCTTAGAAAAAGTATACTTGGCGGCAAAAGCCCGCCTCGCTGCAAAAGCCGCCAAGGACGCAATCATCCGAAAAGGGGCACTCGAAGGCGCAAGTTTGCCGGGAAAACTCGCGGACTGCCAGGAAAAAGACCCGAGCGTTTCAGAGATTTATATCGTCGAGGGTGACTCTGCCGGAGGATCAGCCAAACAGGGGAGAGACCGTAAATTCCAGGCCATTTTGCCGCTGAAGGGAAAAATTCTTAATACGGAACGGGCCAGACTCGACAAGATCGTGGAATTTGAGGAGCTGAAAAATTTGGTGATTGCTCTGGGTATGGGCATCGGCGAAACGTTGAATCCGGATAAACTCCGTTATCACCGCATTATCATTATGACCGATGCAGACGTCG
>CAYSAP010000019.1:0-3866 GCA_964429085.1 uncultured Gammaproteobacteria bacterium
CAACATACACGGAATAAGTACGGCATACGAAAGTGCAGTGATGACATAGAATTTCGTCGAATCCCGAAGCATGACAAAACCGGGCACATGTTCAAACAACCAAAGATACACGTTTCCAAACGGTTCATTCGCTCCTTTAGCCATGAATGCCCCGAAAATACCTAATACGCCAAACGCCAACATCGTGCGGCGCAGCTTTACCGGCGCTTTTAGGGTAAACAGCAATGCGGCGAATGCCGATATCGCGATAATGAGATACTCGGGCCGCAGGAAATAAATCTTTCCGAAAATATTTTCCGGCCAATTCGGATGAAGAAGCGACAACGTATGCTCAAAAGGGGCAAAACTTAAAAATTTCACCATACCGGAACTCGTAAACGCCTCCCCCAAAGCGGATAAGGGATTCTGCCGGATGAATACAAAGGGGACGAGCCAAAACGCATGGATGAGACCCGCGATGATAAACGGTATGACCATCGGGAGGATATGCTTCCATCCCCAGGGACGGAGGGTGAGCCATATCATGACACCGGCAACCGGCATAAGCGTGATATACGTCAACCGCACATCAAAAAGGAACTGCAGCGCCAACAGGCATCCTGCAATCACTACCCGCAACGCTCTAACGCGTTTTTTTTCTTCCTGGAACAGGCGAAAGAATCCGTATAATACCAGCGGGGCGGCAGCATATCCCAACATGACACCGGTCTGCCCGCCGCTTGCGATCATTAAAATATACGAATTGAATCCAAACCCCAGCACACTCAAAAGCGCGACGGGAGAGAAAGAAAAAAGTGACCCGAATAACAACACGGGACCTACGGATATCAGAACGAAAAACGGCATAATCCACACGAGACGCTCGATGACCGGCCAGGAGAACCCAAAGACACGAAACCAGAACGAGGCACTCCCGTAGTAATAGGTATCCAGCCCGAGCAAAAAAATACTATTACCCCCCAGTCCGTTACCAAAATGCGTGTTCCATGCTTGAGGAAATACGGATAATTGCCGCAATGCTTCGGGATAGGACAATCCCCAATCTCCCGAGGTCAAAGGATGGACGCTAAACCAGAACCTATAAAGAATCGTGACGACAACGAGGCTTAAAATCAGCAATGGTAAAATTTTTTTCACACGCTGGAGTTCCTATCCGATCGCATCAATTCCCATGCAAAAAGAATGAGTTTGAGAAACATAAGGCCGTAAACGAACGACATATAATGATTAGCCTCTACATGCTGACCGGTCACATAAAATCCGATAACCAACACAAAAAACATCATGAGCATCTGCTCCACCTTCACGCGTACAAAAAACAGTACTGCCACATATCCATAAAGCAAACCATACGAAATACCAAACAGCGCACGCAACACGACGAACAAAACGGCCAGCATGGGCCATTGATCCAAATGTAACGTATGTATGAGCTTTGCCACTGATGCATTATCCATATCGCTTCAGAACAATAATGTATGCGACGCCCGTAAGTATCAGTGCTGCTAGTACAAGAACACCGTTTTGCACCATGCGTCCCTGCGATATATTCACAATCCGGACGGTTTGTATCCCCTTATCCGGCAGGCGCCAGGCATTTGCATACGTATTGCGTGTGTGAGGAAGCTTGGTTACTTTCCCGTTTATCGTTACGTACGCTTGCCAAGCAACTGAATATGTCTGATTAAATACGATGTACCTGCCCTCATATCCCGGGGTCAACCAAATCTCATATTCAACCGGGGAAATCTTCCTAACCTGAATTTCGTCCTCCTCCGGCGTCTCTTTCTTTTTATATACGCAGCTCATCCGGATATCCTCCTCCTGCACCGTTTTTGTCACGGACACATCAGCGATATTGTGTGCAAAACCCTCGGAAGGAATAGTCGAAAACCTAAGCGGTATACTATACAAATAATACGAAGTTTGTTCCAAAGAATTTACTTGAAACACATGGTCATATTGACCGGTAGAGTTAAAGGATACGTTTCGGGGAGTATCGGAAAGAATCACCTGGCTGTTCATGTCGTCGGTGCTTAGGGTCGGCGTTAAGATCGAGGTATCAAGCTCCCCCCGACTTACCAATAACGCAAACGCACCGGACATGTCCGGGGGATACGAAAACCGCAAACGATAAAAACCGTTTTCAAGTGTTCCCAGAGAGGCTTTAGCTGACTGGCCAAAATGCTCCATAGCAAATGTCGGAGCGATCTCTGTTTCTTGTGCATAAGAAATGCTAACGGGGTAACTCCCTTTATCAAAATATATTGAGGAAGTCGTCGGTGTGCGAGTCACCTCGCCGGACGGATCACCGATTGTAATACCTGTCACGTCGACGCCGGGCACCAGGGAAATCGTTTCACATTGATACGGGCCGGTTTCGGGGATATCCAGCCTCCCGCGGTACATATTTGTCTGAAAACTCGTGCGGAATGTCTTTGTATCTACCCATCCACGTACTTCGTCCAACAGAGAATATAAATAGTACATCTTGAGCCGCATTTGCTCATCTTCCATAACGGTATTCTTCTGGAATACGGGATTACTCGCAAGAGCGGTCAGCGCATCGGATAATTTGCGCTCCTGTGCGTCCAGATAGATCTTTGCCTCCAGGTGTTTCTGGTTAACGTCAAAAAAATCCGCAGAATACGAACGTAGTGCATGCTCCAGTTGTTTCAACGATTGAGTATATTGCATAAGAAGCGAATAGGTCATATCAAAAGCATCCTCGTCCATAGAGTCCAGCAATCTCAAAAACAGTTTGTGTGTCTCGACCAAACGGATGCTGATCGCTTCCGCCTGGGGACGGCTGGGACTCCACCCGATCAGTTGTTTAATGAGCGTCTTGAGCTTCACAATCGGCGGATCCTTCATCTGATCCTCGTAGGCTTTTATGTCTATATCTACGCATCCGATACAGTTTAAAACGGGCGCGTACATCGTCACATCATCTCCCATCAACACTAAATCTTTGTCGGTATTTACGGCAATATATCCCCGAGACTCACCTACCTGACGGGAGAGCGTGGCGTATTCCCGCCCGGAGACGAGCGGTGAATTCGTAAAAACAGTCGTAGACGTCAGGGCGAATCCGTAGTCACGATCAGTTGTCAGCGGAGCATAGCGGTATGCTTCCAGGTAGTCATTCGCAACCATTGGGACAAACTCCGTATCGAGTTTGAGCAGGCTCTGTATCATCTGTGGATCGACATATAGCCAGCTTGTTGGGAAATACGGAACGTCATCCTTTCTGATCAGGACGATACCGATATGGTTCTGCTGCAAATAGTTTTTAAATCCGGACAGGTCCCGCTTCTGCAGCATGACATACGGCGCTTCTATGTTCGCTTCTGCCTGAGTACCTGCCACCACGGTCGTCAGAAAATTACACCGTATCGTCTGTGCCAGGAAATCCTGCCCGATATACGACGTCCCGTATTTGGGCCATATCGCACTTGAAATCCACCCGCTCCGTGGAATGACCGCGACTGTCGTGCCCGCGCATTCAGGCTCAAGCACTTTTTTAAGCTGATCGTATTCGGGCGGTATGTTCGTCTTCCCCCAAATCGTATAGATTTTTCCATTGTATTTGTATTCAATAGACCGGACGTTGCTGTCTCCAAAAAGAAAGAACGGTGACGTCGTCACAACGCCCATTGCAGCAAAGACGAATGCAAGTAATATAAGGAGCAGCCTGCTCTTTTTTTCCGATAAGTAGCCGATCAGCCGCGATAATCCAAGGGCAATAAGCAGCCATAACGCAAACATATAAAATACGCCGGCCTTTTGGTAACTATCCCGGAAAGCGCCAAAAAAAGGTATATACGTGAATGCGAATTTTGTGATGAACGCAAGAGGAGGATTAC
>CAYSAP010000019.1:3910-21587 GCA_964429085.1 uncultured Gammaproteobacteria bacterium
TTTATGCGGAGTACAACGATTATAACCAGAAGCGGCATCAAAAAAAGCGGCAACGTAAACCATTGGTTTTTGATAAAATTTTCACTCCAACTGAAGATATTGCTCATCATGAGCGGAATCCCTATAAGACGCGTGGAATTAAGCAATCTGCTCGGAACAAATCCTCGATCAAACCACATGGTGGTACCCAAGACGCTCTGTGACGCATACAAATCCTTAAACCCCAAAAGCGAGGGAAACAGCCACCACCAGTTGATAATGACGGAAAGCGCATAAAACAGGAAGAGTGGCGCAATATGAAATGATCGCTGGCCCGCTCTTCGTATCAACCAGTGCAAAAACAGATAGACGGTCAGCCATATGTAATATTGTGCCAAAAACACATAGACGCTGAATCCCGGTATCATCAGGAATTCACTTAAGAAAAACAGGCCGGTCCAGATATTTTTGTTCTTTCCGGTTTGCTCTCCCCCGTCAAGCGGGAATACCTTGAGCAAAGAAAGTACATTGAGGGGCAAAAAACTGAAAATAAACACATCCGGGTTGAACATGAAATACCCGTAAAAAAACGTAAACAGATTGTACGTATAGAGTATTGATACGACCATAAGGCAGACAGTAATACCAACGGATAAAGCTGTCATCCGAAGCGTCAGGCGTACAAGATACGAAAGGAGAGAAAAGAAAAAAACTGCGGAGCATGACAGCAGTACCGCATATAACGTACCCTGAGCCAACGACAAACTCCCTGTACCTAAACGGAGTGCCGAGATGATGGCCCAATATGGCAGCCAGCTCCAACCGGCACCGGAAAATCCTGGGTATACGTGCTCATGCCAGTTATAGTAGAGGTACTCAAATGATTTCTGGATGTCGAGCGGTACATACGAATCCCAAAAATACATGAAGCTTCCGTCGGCATACCATCGGTACAGAGCAATACATGCCGCAAGCACACTTACGATTGCCATCACTATATATGGAAAAAATGCCGTCCGGTTCGCTCGTTTCATATATGCCGATAATACGTAAGTGCATCCCGTATATCCTTGGTATGTATGTTCATCGTACGGATACGTTTGTGCAATAAAAAGTCACGTGCCCACCCCCACACGGCTTTCGGCACGATAAGGGCAAAAACAAGATACAGCCAAAACCGCATTGACCGCCCGAGCGCAGGAACAAGTTCCACGGATCTTTTCGCCAATTGTATCAGGTTTGCGTTCCCCGTAAAGTATTTTGCCGCCGGAAACATGCATACGTATATGCCGAACACCTGTTGCTTGAGAAACAATCCATACTCTCCTTGCGTGAGATGTTTGGCTACCTCTTCAAAATACGGCTCGGCCGAAAGAGCGCCGTGTTGCACACTATACAAAGGATGTACCTGATGCTTCGCCGGCCGCCACGTGGACCACGATGCCAATATGGACGGCGGAGAAAAATAATATGCGCCGTGGTGCTCGATCGCCCGGTAAAGTATGGGAAACCAGCTCACCAACTCGGAAGAGAGAATCCGCCGGTCTGATACGGGGATCGTATTGGTACATATGATACCGGACATAAATGACGCATCCATGTCGAGGATAAACCGGACAATGGTCGACGGATCACTATGGGGGGGTATATCGGCATCGGCACTGAAGTTTTTGCTCGCCCGGAAATCAAACGCCGATGATTTATCCGCCGATAAGCTCACATAATTTAGCCGTATGACGCCATATTCACGCTTTTTGGTAATGCTATATACACGCGAAAGAATTGATGGGGACATAAGAATATCATCATCTCCAAGAAGAAGAATATATCTGCCGCGTGCCTTGGAAATTGCATACGCAATATTTTTCTGGACCGGAAGATGTCGGTGCGTCCTGAAATATCGAATTCTCGGATCCCGGATACGTACGATAACAGTCCGTGTTTCCCGGGTGGAACAGTTGTCTGAGACAATCACTTCGAGTCCTCCCGTAAACTCCTGCCTGAGAACGGACGCGAGAGACTTTCGAAGGTCATGCGGTCGGTTATACGTAGGAACGACGACAGAAAAATACGGTGATTTTTTCATATCTCAAGGCTTGCGATACGAAAGTCTATCATCTTCATTCATGCATGCATAGTAGCGGACCGCCGAAATTTTCTATACAATGAGCTGATTATGGACGTTACCAACCGCTATCGGCTAAAAGACTGGGAAAACTATTACGCCGGTGAGCGAAAAATACATATACAACCGAAAACAGGGATGTTTACATCCTATGATATTTACCTGTGTGACGCCATCCTCGCGCGAACGCTTCCGCATGCCGCAGGCAAGACCAAGCGGATAGTCGAAATCGGCAGCGGTGACGGTAAATTGGTCAAAAAAATCGCAGATATGTTCGGCTATAAACCCTATGGCATCGAATACGCCAAAGAGGGAGCGAAACAGGGTAAAAAAAACGGCGTCGATACGATTGTCGCTGATGCATTTTCCCCAGCCATACTCCGTAAGTACCGTCACTATTTCGATATCGTATTTTCCTATGGCTTCATCGAACATATTTACCCCACAGAAAAAGCAATGAAGCTTCATGTTGATCTCGCCAAACCCGGAGGCATTGTAGTGATACAGAT
This sequence comes from uncultured Gammaproteobacteria bacterium, assembly GCA_964429085.1. Lineage (GTDB taxonomy): Bacteria > Patescibacteriota > Microgenomatia > UBA10105 > UBA927 > UBA927. The sequence goes on from CAYSAP010000019.1 coordinate 6,524, forward strand.
ACCGCGGTTCCGGGGCTTCAATTATTGGAAAGTCCGCCTGTTCCGTCCGGATCTGTTGCCAGTCCATAATCTCACGATCATGAACGAAGACATACTTCGCTCGCTTTGTGAGCGCGAGGGACTCGAAACCATATACTGCAAAAACTACGGCACGCTTAAACTGCGTCTCCCGCTTGAGAAACGAAATTTTCGCTACCATGTGCTCAAAACCATCTGCCTCGGGGAATATGTCCTCAATCCGTTGTTCCGGCTGCTTTTCAAAGATCGTGGATGTGAAACAGAATTCTTTAGCCCATCCGTCATGTATATCGGAAAGAAAATAATCTGATTACCCTATGATGCAATCCTGGTTATTACTTGCGGTACTTGCCGGAATGGCGGCAAATATTTTTCAAGAAATTATTCATTAAATTGTTTGCTGGGGCGGCCAATACCCTTTCCTTTTACTTGCTGGTTCTGGCACTTCAAGCGGGCCCCGTAAGTAAAGTAAGCGGCATCTATCAAGCAACGTCCATGGTACTTATCATCGCGGGAATTTTGTTTCTCAAAGAACGGGAAAATATGGCGAAAAAAATAATCGGGGGTTGTATCACTGTTGTCGGTATTTTTATGATGAGTCTGAAATAACTTCGGGGGATACGGACAAAACGGTCATGATGGAAGTTTCAAGTTGCAAAGCGCTAAGTCCGGTGAGTGTGCGCATATATTCCTGACTTCCCGTCGCATGAAAATACATGGGCGTGACTCCCAACCGTTTAAACGGTACGGAAACGTGAGACTCGGAGAGTACTTCAGAAACCACGCTCCCTAATCCGCCGCGAACGAAGTGCTCCTCCAGAGTAAAGACCGCCCGAGTTTTTCTGGCACAGTCTATGATAAGTTCACGATCAATGGGCTCTATCGTATGCATGCTCACCACTCGCGATGTATACCCGCGCTTCCGAAGAAGTGCTGCCACCTCTATGGCCCGTGGGAGGAGTACGCCCGTTGCTATGATGGTGACATCGCTTCCCTCGGTAAGTATCTCCCCTTTTCCAACCTTAAAGGTTCTTGGTTGGTTGTAAACAACCGGCTCGCCAACCTTGCAAAGCCGCATATAACATGGCCCTTTTTGCCTGACCATCTGTTCTGTTGCCCAAGCAACCTCTATAGGATCACCGGGGGAAAAAATGGTCATATTCGGCAATGTTCTCATCAAACCGATATCTTCTAAACCATAGTGGGTATGACCATAAATACCATAGGAAAAACCGGCTCCGACCCCGACAATCTTAACATTCCTGCTGTCGTAGCATATGTCATTTCGTATCTGTTCAAAATTCCGCATGGTGACAAAAGGAACAAGAGAATAGATAATCGGAATCTTTTCCGCGGCAGACATACCCGCTGCAACCCCGGTCATATTCTGTTCTGCAACTCCTGCGTTAAGGTATTGGGAAGGAAATATTTTTTGAAACTCGTCAAATACGGAAAAACCCAAATCTCCCGTCACTAATATGATGCGCGGATCTTTTTTCACGAGCCTTGTCAGGGTTTGCATGAACGCAATTCTCATAGATTCTCCTGTTTTATGAGGGCATGAAATTCTTCTGACGATGGCGGTCTATAATGAGAAGAAACTTCATCAATATGTTGTTTGACTCCACCAAATCCCTTTACCGTATGTGCAATAATTACAGACGGTTTGCCGCGGATAAAGGGTACCGAAGTGAGTATTTTTTTAAGTTTCGTTACGTCATGACCATCTGTTTCCCGTACAGCCCATTCAAATGACTTCCATTTGTCTGTAAACGGCTCAAGGTTCAAAACATCTCTGGTTCTTCCGTAACTTTGAATTTTGTTGTAATCAACGACCGCGGTGAGATTTTCAAGGTGATGATGTCCGGCAAATAGCGCCGCTTCCCAGGTAGACCCGGCATCGCATTCCCCGTCGGATAAAACGGCGAAGACGTGATAGTTGCTCTCATTTGCCTTTGCCGCGTATGCCATACCGGCGGCAACAGACAGTCCGTGCCCCAAAGATCATGCAGACATCTCAATACCCGGCAACGCCGTTTTTGTGGCATGACCAGGCAATCCCCCATCCTGTTCGTAGGTAGTTAATTTGCTACTAGCAAAAAACCCGCGCTCGGCAAGAACTGCGTACAATGCCTTGCAGTCATGTGCCTTGCTAAACACAAGCCTGTCTCGATTCGGATCATCAGGGCGCTTCGGATCAATGCGCATGATTGCAAAATACAGCGTTGTGAGGATTTCTACAACGGATAACGATCCTCCTGTATGCGCGCTTTTTGCTCTATACGCCATCTTGAGTACAGATCGTCTTACCACAGCTGCTTTTTCCTTCAAATCATACGCTTTGTTATTCATAGAATGAATTGTTTTTCTGAAACCATGCGATGGTATCTGACAATCCCTGACGGAGTGAATGCCGGGGGCTCCACCCGAACATATCCCTGGCTTTTGACGTATCGGCGAACCAGTGCCGGGGTTCCATCTGACGTGTCTGCTTTTTTATCACACCCCAAAGCAAACGGGAAGTGCTGTGTGTCAATGACATAACCAACTCTCCAACGTCTTTTGTCGTATGTTCCTTCCCTGTGCCGATATTATAGATCGCACCCAACTCATGATCGGCTTGTGTCGCTTGTATATATGCAGATATAACATCATCAAGATACACATAATCACGAACGTTTCCCGGAACAGAGAGCTTTATCGACTTCTGGTGAAGAGCACCGAGAATGAGCGACGGAACGAGTCTCTGTTTTTCCTCATACGGGCCATAAACCGAAAACAGTCGAAATGTGATTACCCCAATGCCCGTTTGCTTTGCTTCTTTTTGACAATACAACGTGGCAGCAACTTTGGTTACCCCATAATCATTGATCGGTTGCGGCACATCTGTTTCCTTCATCGCGGCATTTTTTGTACCGTATTCCGAAGAGCTCCCTGTATTGATGACCAGTCTGGTATGGGCAATCTTTGCCGCTTCCAGAATATGCATTGTCCCCTTCACATTGACATCTATCATGCGGTCGAAATCCGTTTCCTGAGGGTATGCACCGTATGTCGCGAAATGAAAAATATAATCAGGCTTCTTGGATGCAATACAATCGACAACTTCCGAACTACTCACATCTCCCTCGACAGGAATATATTTATCCTTTATATCTTGTAAGCGCCAGTATGTTTTTCCGGGTCTTACCAGTGCATACACAGAAAATCCTAAGGATATACAACGACGAACCATCGCAGCTCCGACAAACCCCCCTGCCCCGGTAATAAAACATTTTTGTTTCATGCCATGTAAAAACTATCAACGGGTATCCATATCATGTATGTTTTTGATACCAATCAAAGACAGAGGGAAGTATTGTATGGAACCGGTGAGAATTTTTCCAACCTAATCGCCTTACTTTGGCATCGTTTAAATGCTGGTACGGAATCTCATTTTTTGCCGTATTTGTTATGTTATATCGTATCGGCTTACCCAATGCTTTTTCAGCTACCGAAAGCAGTTGCACTACTGAATAATTATCGCCGGAAGAAAAATTCCATGCTTGCCCGCGGGCTTTAGCAAACTCTTTCCATAACAAAAGATAGCCATCCACGACATCCTGTACATACATGTAGTCACGCACATATGTTCCGTCACTTCGTATGATAAGCTCTTTATTTTTTGCGACAGCCTCGCAAATCCCCGGGACCAGACGATCCAAATGAAGGTCGCCTTCACCGTATACGTTCCCGAACCTGGTGACGACAACCGGGCTACCATATGTTTTTGCATATGCCATGGTAATAAGATCAGCGCTCGACTTGGAAACGTCATACGGGTGGTCACCTGATAACGGGGAATCCTCAGTATATGCGGATTTCGTTTTTCCGTACGCTTTATCCGATGACGCAACGATGATTCCCTTTATGCCTGGCATCGTGCGGACTGCCTCCAGCAAATTGACCGTGCCCATGATGTTCGTCTGCATGGTATCCCATGGACGATCGTAACACTCGGAAACTATGGTTTCTGCCGCCAGGTGGAAAATAAACGCATCGGATAGCCCCGACATCAATCGTCTGACCGCGTCCCTGTTTCCGATATCCACCCGTTTGACGGTAGTCTTTTTGTCCAGTTTATTGAGGGCAAAATAGGAAGATGGCTTAATATGCGTGTCGACAACAATGACGTGTTCCCCCATTCCTGCCAAACGGGATACAAGATGACTCCCGATAAAACCAACTCCGCCGGTAACTATAATAACGCGTTTGGATTTCATTTCCATGTCTTCCAGGGAGCACGTTCATTCCATAGCCCGTTTAAGTAATCAACGTCCTGGTAGGTATCCATGCATTGCCAAAACCCGTCATGGGAAAATACGGATAGTTGCTGCTTTTGAATCAGCCGTTTAAGTGCCGGGTGCTCGTATTCACCCTGCCTGAAATACTCAAAGACTTCTTTCTGAAAAACCATGAACCCGCCGTTTATTCTTCCCGCAAGCACCGGTTTTTCTACAAAAGCCGTTGCTTTGTTATTCTTATTTAACTGGAGTAAACCGAACTTGCTCCGGGGAAATACACCGGCAACGGTACCGATCGTTTTCTGTGAACGGTGGAATGCGACGAGCTTGTTGATGTCTATATCGCTTACCCCGTCGCCATAGGTCACCATAAAATCGCGGTCGCCTTCTGCGATATAGGGCTGACACAGGAGAATCCGTTCACCCGGCAGCGTTTCTTCGCCCGTGTCGACAAATGTTATCTTAAAGTCATCTATCCGGTCTCCGTTAGTATGCTCCCTATGCACTTTCGTAAAACCGGTTTTTGTCTGCAATGTGAAGTCATGAAGAAAATATTTCTGGTTCAGAAAATAATCCTTGATCTGTCCGCCCTTGTATCCCAAAGCAATAATAAACTCGTTAAAGCCGTGCTGCGCATAGATTTTCATGATATGCCACAGTATCGGCTTCCCGCCGATCAACACCATGGGCTTCGGCTTAAATTCTGTTTCTTCCTTGAGACGATAACCGCGCCCGCCGCTTAAGATAATTGTTTTCATGCTGTATCTTTCTTATGCGTGCGTACCTGTTGTTCTATCCATCCGTACGTTGCAGTAAGTCCGTCATTGAGCTTTTTGGTCGGAGCCCATCCGAGCTCCTTTTTGATGAGCCGGTTGTCTGAGGATCTTCCGCGTACCCCGAGCGGACCTTTGATATGTTTAACATGAAGTTTTTTTCCTGCAATCTTCATCACCATTTCGGCAAGTCCGTTGATACTCACCATTTCCTCCGACCCTATATTAACCGGCCCTGAAAATTTGCTTTTCATGAGCCTGCGCACCCCCTCAAGACACTCATCGATATATAAATAGGAACGCGTCTGCTTGCCGTCTCCCCACATCTCAATCGTTCCGCCGTCTTTGGCCTGGGCCACCTTGCGGCACATTGCCGCAGGGGACTTTTCTTTGCCGTTGTTCCAACTGCCTTCAGGGCCGAAAATGTTATGGAACCGTGCAATACGTACTTCCATACCGTAATTGCGCGCATACGCCAAATACATCCTCTCCCCGAAAATTTTTTCCCATCCGTATTCACTGTCAGGAGAAGCCGGATACGCCGACGACTCCTCGCAGTTAGGCTTATCCGGATTCATCTGATTCCGTTCAGGATAAATACAGGCTGACGAGGAAAAGAATATCTTTTTGATCTTCGCGAGATTGCCAAAATGAAGTACATTCAAGTTGATCTGCGCGGAATTATGCATCACATCCGCATCATGCTCGCCGGTAAAAATATAACCCGCTCCCCCCATGTCGGCAGCCAGCTGATACACTTCGTCAAACGGACGGTCAAATATTTTTTGACAAAATTTCTGATCTCGAAGATCTCCGGTCATAAACTCATCGGCCGGGCTTTTGCTGTAATCATGTTTTTTGATATCTGCCCCGCGTACCCAGTATCCTTCTTTTTTCAGGCGTTTCACCAGGTGTCCGCCGATAAACCCCCCTGCCCCGCATACAAGCGCCTTCTTCATATGCAGGAATGGTAACAATCTTGAGTTATATATGTCAATTGACGTCATTCTTCGATAAAAACGAAAAGTGTTTCGCATACCAGGAAGCATATTCATATTTCTTTACGAGCTTGCAAGCCCCGTCTATAAATGAAGACCTCCTTTGTACAATCGTATCCACGGCGTCCGCAATACTTTGACCCGTCTCGTCTACGGCAACACCGGCGCCAAACTCCTCCAGTTCTTTATAAAAATATGTCGTCCGTGTGGTAATGACGGGTAATCCGCTCTCCAGATAATCCTTAATTTTCGTGGGTTCGCAGTATTTGGACACATTGTCTTCATTATTTTCGTACAGTGCCATGCCGATGTCCCAATCGGCGATGACGGCCTGCTTGTCTTCGACAAATCCGAAAAACTTCACGTTTCGCGACACGCCGAGCGTTGCCGCCAGGTGTTTATAATGCGGAAGCCAGTATCCGTCCCCGATGACTTCGAGACGGGTATTGTCGGAACCCTGAAGATACCGAAATATGAGGTCGAGTCCCTGCTGCTCCCTGATAACACCGATGAATCCGAGCACTATTTTTCTGTCTTTGCGTACCCTCCTTGAAGATGACTGCGGCCGGATACCCAGGGTGACGAGCTTACGGTACAATCCTTTTGCAGCCAGCGGCCGGTAAATATTTTCAATCGGCGGGCTTTCATACAAAACATAGGGAAGCGTCCTGTTGTAGTGCGAAACGAGCGTATTATAAAACTTCATAATTCCCGAAACACGCTGATAGTAATCCCCTATCCAAAACACGTATCGCAGGCTTTTGACGGCTGAAAACATCCGATGCCCTATACAGAAGATGGGGTTTGCGACCAACACGGTGGCATCGGGGCGGACATACCGGAACAAAATAAACAAGTACAGGAAATAATTGGACAACAGCTTCAGCACATGATTTCGGCCCGTATAGGACGGTAAAACCCGCTCACTGATCTTTTTGCCTTCTTTGAATATGCACATATAGGACGGGCGCGGATCGTATCCGGCAAAAAAGTGAAATGTCACAAAATGCCTGGTGTTGGCGATCAGATATTCCCGGACGTTTCCCATATTTTTTATGGGATCAACGATGACATAGTAGATGTTGTTATACCGGTATTTCACAATCTGGAGAAATAAGTTTTATACCATTCTACCGTCTGCTTGATGCCCGTATCGATATTTACTTTGGGTTTCCAATTCAGCAGTCTCCTGGCTTTTGCCCATGAAACATACTGCACGGAAATTTCGTTCTCACGCAGATCAGCTATCATATGTATCGCTACCGTCGCACCCGAACTTTTGATAATACGCTCGACAATATCTTTGACGGAAAGCAGATTAGAACTCCCGAAATTGAATATATGTTCCTTCTCCGTGTCATTGTCTCTTGCCTCTCCGAGTTTGATGTAGGCATTCACCGCATCGTCGATATACAGATAATCCCGGACTGCCCGCCCGCCCCACATTTCGGGAGAGGAACCCGACAAAACACTTCTGATGGTTTTCGGGACCAGCCGGGTGAAATTAAGATCTCCGGGGCCGTAAATGTTTACAAATCGCGCAATATATACGGGCACCTGATATGTCCTGGCGTAGGACATGGCCAGCAAATCGATACATGCTTTGCTCGTCTCATACGGACGCGTTGGTTTCGGGATATACTGCTCCCGGTAGGGCACGTTGTTCTCGCCGTATACATGGGACGTCGATGCCACGACGACTTTCCGGACATGGAACAAACGGCTGCACTCCAAAACGTGAAGCGCCCCGGTAATGTTCGTTTCGAATGTCGGATGCGGACTCTGTTGTCCCGTTTCTACCTGAGCGAGTCCCGCCAGGTGGTAGCACATGGTGATCGCATTCGTTTCGAAAAGCTTCTGAAGGTCCTTGAAATTACGGACGTCACACATCACGGTATTACCCGAAACCGGTTTACTCGTAATCCCTACAACCGTTGCACCGAGTTTTCTTAAGGCATCGGTAAGGTGCGTTCCGACAAAGCCGGTTGCGCCGGTTAGCAGCACCCGTTCGTTATGCCATGGATACATATTTTAGTTTCCTCTCGATAACTGCCCACCCATACATACAGGTATAGACGAAACTGAACACAGGATGCAAAAACCAGGCAGGATCCCGGACCCTGAGATACCCCCTGAGTGCATCGACAAACGGAACGAGCAGGGTTAACGATATCAGCATGTAATATATCAGTTTTCCGGTATCCTGTTTCGGATCGTATACGGCGTACCTGCGGATAGCCTTACTGGCAAACTGGTACTGTTCAATGAAATATTTTCTGCGTTTCAAAAACGGAATCACTGTATTATTGGTAAGGTGAATAATCGTATCTTTGATAAACGCGTACGTCGAATGCCCGTGAGAGACGATGTCCGCCACCACATCCGTATGAACGAAATGATCAGGATCGGACTGGGCATATGTGAGCAGGCAGTCACGCCGGAGAGCTGCCCCGTTGCCTCCCAGTGCAGGTAAATTATCTTTCGAAAACGTCACCTCATAATACGTGCCGCGGTCGAACATCTTTCCATTCAGGTTATATCCTTCGGACGCCCAGGAGGCATGAGAATTCTTTCCCAGATAATAAACAACCGGATCGGACCCTCCAATGAGTGCAAAGTACCGGTCGAGAAGGGTCATACCGGGATCATAATGGAATCTCAACGGCTCCACGCCGATGATCTCGGGATTTTCAGAAAAAGGCCGCACGAGAGATGACAACCAGTTTGCATGGGGCATAATATTATCATGATCCAAAAACAGCACCACATCGCCTTTTGCCTTCGTCAGTCCTACCCCCTTGTTGTATTCCGCATTTTGTTTTTTAGGGTCTATGTTGACTACCACGGCGCCGAAATGCCTTCCCAACATTTTTGTGTTATCCCGGGATCCCCCGTCGGCCAGAATGATTTCGACTTTATTTTTCGGATACGATTGCGCGGCGACACTTTCCAGACACGGCTTGAGCGTCCGTGAGGAATTGAGGGTAGCTATAACGATGGAGACACTGGGCGATGCGATAATACGTCTCATACACGGTTCTTTTTGCGGGCAATAACAGACACACACAATCCTTTTTTATTTATGATCATCCCGTCCAGCCGCGAAATCACATACAGCAGCGGGTACAGGAAGCCTGCCAATACAAAACTTTTTTGAAGTAACAGGTGGTTTACTTCCCACGCCAGACTCCCGAAGAATCCGAACGTACGCGTCACCCGCACGTCAGAAAATCCTAACTTTTTTAGATCCTGAGCCAATGTTGCCGCGTCGAATCCCTCGCGCACATGATCCTCGTGTTCCCAACTCTCAAACGAACGGAAAAATCGTTTTTGATGCTCTGCAGGCGTGTGAATATACAGTAATCCTCCGGGCTTGAGGACCTGATACATGTTTGCAAGGGCAGTCTTATATTCGCCGATGTGCTCGAGGACGTCTACCGTCAGCACAACGTCATACTCAGCCTTCACTTTCGGCTTTTTGGTAATATCCCCGAACGAAAACGAAACATTTGAAACCTTTAACTCTTTGGCGAATTTTTTCGTAAACGATAATTTTCGCGGATCTATCTCCCATCCGTCTACCGAAGCCTCCGGAAACAGGTGCGCCAACTCAAACACGTAGCTGCCTATACCGCTCCCGACGTCCAATATTTTTTTCGGAGTCACGTTTTGTGATATCTCCCTCACTGCGCGCCGAAAATACATGCTTCGCACCTGAAATCCGATCTCAGGAATGCCGAATAGGCGAATATACAGCTTTTGAAGAAGCACCATCAATCCGGAAGAACGGCCTGCAACCTTCCCTGCATACCCATCGTTCATTTGGGAAAGAGAATGCAATAATATCTCTGGATGGCGGAAAAATATCGATCCGATCATAACTTCAGGTATTTGTTGATTATACCCCACACAATCGTCTCTAGAACAGCCGGGATACTCCGCCCGTGGGATTTTCCCCTGTGTCATGTAGACCGCGTCAGGAACGCGAGGCTTTCTTTTGCTGCATTGTCCCAACTAAACTTTCGGGACCACGCGGAGGCATTTTTAGCCATCGTGTACCGTAATTTCTGATTCGTAAGCAACGCAACTATATGACCGACAAGCTGTTTCTCATCCTCTGCCAGAAGCCCTGTTTTGCCATTCTGAATCGATTCAGATAATCCGGGGACGTCAAACGCCACAGCAGGAGTACCATACACATTCGCTTCTATCACCGATATCCCCCATCCTTCATTGATAGACGGGTTGACAAACACCCACGATTTTTGAAACAGCCTGCGCTTCTCCTGTGTGGTGACCGGACCGATAATTTTTATCCTGCGCCGCAACAAACTCCGCATTGACGCATCGGTAACAATCGATGCTTCCGTGCCCCATCCGGCTATCAGGAGCCGCGCATGAGATACCTTTGCGATAATCTGCGGCATGATATGTACCAACAGTTCAACCCGTTTATACTTTTTTATCCTGCCCAGGTACAGAATGGTCGGGTCAGAAAATTTAATATGATTTCTGGCTTTACTGCCTGACTGCTCTATACCGCAGTACACGATGCGGATGTTTCCCGGGGGAATACCCCGCGCGACTACATCATGTTTCGTGGTTTTCGAGATAACTTGTATCGGTACTGAGCGATACAGAAACGGAAAGACAAAACGTTCGACGCAATATCCGATTATGTTATACGGAAAGGGTAATTCGATAAAAAACTGCTGGCCGTGAATATGATATACCACGGCAATTTTTGGTTTGCGGCTGAAAAGCACCGAAAAAAATGGGATGCCGTTTTGCACATCCACAACTGCATCAATCGTCTTTCTGAAGCGGGTCATGTAGTACCAAAATGCCCACAAATACACCGAGAACCTTCCGCCCTTACGTACGATGCGGATACCGTCTATAATCTCTTCATCCGGCAATTTGCCCCTCACATCCTGACCGCAAAATAACGTGACCGTATGGCCGGCCCGGATCCACCGTTTCGCAATCTCATGGATATAGACTTCGCCCCCTCCGGCCCATTCATGCCGGATGTCGCGCCAGTTAAGTATAAGTATGTTCATGATAAATAAATTCGCACCTTTTCTTTTACTCTTATCACCGCATTAATTCAAGATATGACAGCTTCATTGTTTCCGTGCGGCGATAATGAGTGATGTCCCTATCGGCATCCGCATGATGCCGGATAAAACTTCTTCCAACCTAAAACCCGTCGCCAGCACCGCGCTGATGAGAAACGGAGGCGATTTCATCAGGACCGCCATGGTATCGATGACATTCATACGCTTCCGGCGGCGCAGAAATCCGACACATGTCTTCATGAGGGAATACGGGACATACTGAAAAAAACCGAAATACCGCACATCCAGCACGCGAAACCCGTTTTTTTCGAGCAGCGTACACAGCTGACGCTTTGCGTATCGCCGTTTGTGACCGGATATGCGGTCTATATCGGTCCAGAGTTCCATACCTGCCGGAACCGTCAGATACAGGTAGCCATGCTCCTTAAGCAACCTCCGGCACGTCTGCAAAAATGCCGTCTCATCAATGACATGTTCTATGACATCAAACGCGCCGATTGCGTCAAAAGGCAAGCTCGTCTTATATGACTCCAGCCTGCTCTCTACCAGTATTGCCTTTGTTCGCTTTTTGGCATACTGCAGCGCTTTGCGGTGCATATCAAGACCCGTTACGTTAAGTCCCATCTTCTCCAGCATCGAAAGCACGTATCCTGTTCCGCAACCGACTTCCAAAAACGTGCTGCCTTTCCTACACCCGCCGGTTCTTCGTATACACCGCTCAATAATCCTGTTCCTGGCCTGAAACCAAAAATGCCTGTCTTCCAACGAATAAAACAGTTTATATACTGCATCGGGATAATCCTGCTGTCGATGGCGGAGTGAGGTATTCAAGAGTTTTTTAGTTGAATAAATCAGTATGTGTACTCACCCAACGGTAGAGGTGTTTGAGACCGACAGCGAGCGGCACACGTGGTTCCCACCCGAAATCTCGCAGGGCCAATCTGGTATCTGCGATGAATACTTTCTGGTCTCCTGGCCTCCATGGTTCTCTCCGTATCCGGAGTTTTTTCCCCACCAAGGCCTCCAGCATCGGGCCGAACTCATTCCATACGGATAACGCATGCGTCCGCCCTCCGCCGATATTGTATATTTTTCCGCGCGTCTTTTCTCCTGAGGATAATGCCATATCAAATGCACGGATTAGGTCATCGACATAGAGGATGTCACGCACCTGTTTTCCATCACCGTAAATGTGCAGGGTCTTTCCGGTAACTGCTGCTATCATAAACCATGCGACCCATCCCTGATCCTCCACTCCGAACTGCCGCGGACCGTATATGCATGACTGGCGCATAACGACCGTATCAAGTCCGTATATCCTGCTGTAGTCATGTATGTACTGGTCGGCTGATCCTTTGGAACACCCATATGGGGAGTGAAAATCGAGCGGTCTGGTTTCACTGATCCCGTGAGGCAAATGTACGTAGTCATACCTGCTCTCCGTCTCGCGGATTTCTATATCCTCCATTCCGCCATACACTTTGTTGGTTGAAGCATAAATGAGTTTTGCGCGGCTTTTGACTGAACGCATCGCCTCCAAAAGATTCAGCGTGCCCAGCGCGTTTATTTCAAAGTCCTCATATGGCTTCATGACTGATGTCGTGACGGCGACTTGGGCCGCCAGATGAAGCACCGCATCTGCACGTTTGAGATAGGAAAGAAGATTGCCGACATCGGCAGTCAACCGTATGTCACCCTGAATAAACGTAAGGTTGCCTCCGAGCGCTTTAAGCCAATCAAGATTTTTCCTTGTGTTTTTCCGGGAAAGATTGTCAAACAAAATGACTTCAGCCTTTTTTGACAAGTAATAGTTGGCTGCATTACAGCCGATAAATCCCGCGCCTCCGGTGATAACTATTTTCATATAAACGACAACAGGTTAATGCTCTTTGAGAGCATGGCGATAGTATAGCAAAAGACACATGCTTAGCGCGGCAGCGACAATGATATTTACTGTCACGATTGTTCCGGTCGACCCATGAAACAGAACGATTCCTGCAATCTGGAGCAGTGCGGCTCCCATGACCAATGACGAGACACCGGTCTTACCAAGTCCGAGCAACGCGGTTGCCAGGAGGTATGAAACTGAATAAAAGGATATGAATATTCCAAACCAGCCGAGATAACGCGCTGCCGGAAAATATGATTCACCAAAAAGGAGAAGCAGAGCCAGCTTCGGCAACAGGAAATACCCGATGGCAATCGCAATGGAAACAATTCCCACTGCCAGTGCCCCCGAATACACGAGTCTTTGAGAGCCTCTACTTGATTTGCTGCGTTCGGCGACAACAGGAAACAGTACATACGAAACACTGCTTGAGGCAAAAAAAATAATTTTCCCCATAACGGAAATTGCGGCGTAATATCCCGCTTCAATGGGTGGCAGAAAATGCTTCGCCAGCAAAATATCCGAACTGTAGAGTGATGTAATTCCCAGCATCGTGAGAAGGGACGGAACGGAATACGCTGCAAACTCGCGCTTCGGAATAGCTATGGATTGGGGTACAGCTCCGAATACATCCCGAAGCGGTATAAACTGTGCCGCAAGTCCCACGATACTCGTGAGCACTCCGGCTATGACGGTTTCCGTGACACCAAAAAGAGCTCCGATGGCACCTCCGATAAGCCGCAGGTAAACACCGATATTAGAAAGTACCATCGCCGTCGTGAATCTCTGCAGTCCCTGCAGCAAACTAACCTGGACAATTCCTATAAGCCACAGCGCTGCCGTAAGATACGTATAAAACAGCGCCATAGGCTCATCTATATGAAGAAAGCCTGCAAGCATGGAAATAAACGGCAACAGAATAACTGCTCCAAAAAATAACACAACGCAAAGCATACGGAGTACCGCGATGCTCAGCGATTTAGCCCTACCAACCTCCTGATTTGCCCGGAAGCCTGCAATGTATCGTGTAAGCACTGTTTGCAATACCGATGAAGGAACATTCAGAATATAGAGGAATGAAAGCAATGAAGCCAGCTCGCCATACCCTACGGGACCTAAAATCCGTCCTACCACCAGATGATACGCATAGGAGCCGATGTTTGCGATCGTAGTACCAACAAGAACTATAAAACTCCCTCGTGCCAAAGGATGTGACGCGACATGAGATAGTTTGTCAATGATTCGCTTCATTTATCAATGATTTCGGCTGCCACCAACGGTACCTGAAGAGCGTCACCAGTGCCACCACCCCATCCTTCCATGTCAGTTTCTTTCCCTCTTCGAACTTCCTACCAAAATACGAAATCGGTACTTCGTAAATCTGGTAACCACTTCGGAGCAGCTTTACGGTAATCTCCGGCTCGAAATCAAACCGCTTGGCTTTGATATCAAAATCTTTCACAGCAACTCTTCGGAATGCTTTGTACCCGGTTTCCATATCGGTAATGTTCGTGTTATAGAGGATATTAGTAAGAAATGTCACAAATTTATTCCCCAGCGCATACACAAACATTGTGGAAAGATGTGACCCCAAAAAACGCGATCCGTACACGGCTGTCACCCGGTCATTCTCAAACGGAGCCAACAGCACGGGATAATCATCCGGACTATATTCCAAATCCGCATCCTGTATGACAACGATACTTCCGGTAGCGCGCTTAAGTCCGGCGGTTACGGCAGCCCCCTTCCCCTGATTCGTAGAAAGACGCAGTACCGTAACCCGATTTTGCCATTTTCTGAGAATATTTCCGGTGTTATCTACCGATCCGTCATCCACTACGATGACTTGTTTTTGCCATCCGGGCAACGGTGCCGACACAACCCGTTCAAGCACGGTCTGGATTGTTTTGGCCTCATTATATGTCGGAATGATGATGGATAGAATCTTCATTTGTATTCCTCAGTTTGTATCAGTTGTTTGTTCGTATACCTGTACGGTTTCTCTCGCGACCCGACGCCAGCT
>CAYSAP010000020.1:0-13989 GCA_964429085.1 uncultured Gammaproteobacteria bacterium
CATCGCATCTTTCCAAGCCGTAAATACCTCCTGCCAATCCGTTGTCTCAGGGTCGAAAAAGTATTCGATTTCTGCCTGTTCCAGCCCTATCGTGCGGAAGATAAACTGCCCGGTGGTAATTTCATTCCGGAATGATTTTCCGATCTGCCCGACACCGAACGGCAGCTGTACACGGCTCGAGTCCACAATATTTCTAAAATTCGTAAAAATTCCCTGTGCAGTCTCTCCTCGCAGATACAGCGTAGACTTTTCACCCTCTACCACTCCCAATTTCGTCTCAAACAGCAAATTAAACGTTTTGGGATGAGAAAGGGGGTTGCCGGCCGGACTCGTAATTTTGTGGCTGGCGATATATTGGCCCATCTGCTCTATCGAGAGATCTTCGACGACTATACCGTTATCCGGATGCGTCTTTAACCACTCCTCGATGATATGATCTGCGCGGAATCGTTTGTTCGTTACACTGTCTTCTACGAGAGGATCATTAAATGCTCCGACATGACCGCTGGCTACCCACGTTTCCGGGTGCAGCAAAATCTGCGAATCCAAGCCAACCATATCGCTTCTGTCCTGCACAAATGTCTTCCACCAGGCATTCCGGAGATTTCTGAGAAGCTCGGAGCCCATCGGGCCGTAATCATAGGAACTCATGAGTCCCCCGTAAATATCGCTGGTCGGATAGACAAACCCGCGGCGCTTACATAAACTTGCAATTGCATCCAGTGTTACCATAATGATCCCTTTCTACAAAAAATCCCCACCACAATATACTTGTGATAGGGGTCCAATTGATTTAGGACGGTTCCACCCTACTTGCCCCGATCCAATCGGAACCTTCTTCATTTTGTATCTATTGGCTCCCTCAGTGCCACCTGAAATCATCGCCTTCTGTTGATCAGTTTACCGCATATAATTTTCTGCTGTCAAGCGGAACCAAAACCTAGGCGACAGTGGCATGTATAGCCAATAAGATTTGGAAAATTGAGAATACAGTGATATTATCCACTAAATGAAAAATGAAGAGAAAATCAACATTCTTAAATTAAGCGTAGAAGAGCTACGAAGAATGCATGACGAGCTATGCGATACGTACACAAGTGCTAAAAATAAAATATTAGCTTTTCTTGCAGGTGAGCTTGGATTTTTGAGCTATCTATATTACGGCGGTAATCTTTTTTTTCCTCAACAGATTTACGGGCAAATCTTTTATTTTATCGGCATAGCTCTGTTATTAATTGCTTTAGCAATACTCTTCATTGCAGTACAACCCGTCGTTTGGGTTATTCCAACTGAAACAAAAGTTCATAAAGATTCAAAATACGTCAGCTATGAGAATTTTTTACAATACATCAAGGACCAATATGTCGAGGCTTTTCTTATAAACAATGCCCATTGTAGTAAAAAACACAAACTATTAAATATGGCGTTTTATTTACTTGTGATTGGTGCTACACTATTATCAGTAATTAAGAATTTTAATAAATAGAAAGGAGAAATATGATAATTCACTCCGATACTATAACGACAAGTATTTAACTCCCACACCATGGATTTCTATAACCCCGCCAATGGCGGGGGTTTGTTTTCTACATAACCTTAACTTCAGATTGATTCACTACGGTAGTTTAATAAGCAGCCTCGCAAAATGCGTGCTTTTCATGTGCCGCTCCGTAATGGTTTCGATAAACTGCTGGAGTGCTGCCCCGCTTAGTGTTTTACTCCGCGGCAAAAATCCAAGCGTCCACAAGAGCTCCAAGGTAAATGTCTTGCTCATGACGTAAATACTCGAAACGACGCCGCCTCCGAGATCGTCAAGCGCCTGGGTAAGCAAAGCAAACACATCTCTCTGCTCCTGCTTTTCCGGGAGAAGACTGTCCACGAGTTCGCACAAATAATACGCCATGCTGACACGGGCTAAATCATTGCGCATATGTTCATACACTGCTATCGGCACCACTTCAGAAACACTGTCGAGCGACTTGCCGCTGTGTACCACCAAGCGTACACGGGTAAATACCTCCAGATGAGGAGCACGGCGGCTGGCTACCTTACGGATTCCTTTGGCAATCACGCGCATTTTTCCGTATTCTTTGGTAAATACCGTGACAATCCTGTCTGCTTCACCGACATTTTTCCGCTTCAGGATGATTCCTTCAACCTTAAATATACGCGGGGCCGTCATGAAGGTATTAGAGCACCACTTCCAGATCTGTAGCGAGCTTAATTTTCTTCCGGTCTTTCCCACCAAGCCGGATAACCCATTCCTGCCCATCTGTACCTGGCTGCTTCTGAATGAACAACCGATATTTGCCGTCGGGAGACTTGATTTCGGACGTATAGGTCAATTCTATCCGGGCAGTTCCTAATGGGTTTACAATCAAGAATCCTTCAAACACCGTCTTTCCCAAATCCGTATACGTGTCCATGGATTTTGCCTTGCCGTCCGTAGGAGAAATGATCCCTTTGCTCTCAACGAGCGTGCTTCCTGCCGGCGCATACACACGAACCCAGTTTCTGAGCGGCGCGTTAAGACAGAGTCCTCCGCTTTCCAATCCGCAATCGCTTCCTTTGTATGGATTTTTGTACTCAACGGTCAGCTTGGTTGTTACTTTGTCTCCGTTAACGATAACATCTTTCGTCACCTCTTCGCTGACAAACATGTTGGATTTGGCACCCGCCATATTACTGTTACTTAGATGAATATAATCCCAACCATTGCCTTCTTTATACGCCAATAAGGTCGCCGTTTCCGTAGCGGTCATAATACGCCCTGCCATATTGAAGCTCTCAGAGGCTTTCTGCGCTCCCGGTTCCAGGAAGTATGCCAAGACATGCTTTTCATTAACCTGAGTAAGTAACATCTGGAATAATTTGCCCCAATACTGGGAAGGAGACACGCCAAGCGCTTTTTGCATAAGCTGTTGTAGCAGTGTGCCTATAATATCCTTCCGTTCTGTGCGGACATAATTGACCGGGCGAGTGGAATAATCTTCCAGCTCATATACCGCTCTGGGACAATCGCACCGTTTATCGATATCGGCTGAAAATACCCGTCCGCCGATGGTCTCAGACCCCAATATTTTGAGCACTTCCACCAGAACATGCGTATCTACTGCGATAATGCCGTCAATTTTTTCTTTCCCTGCAGCTGTATCATACATCCTGAGGAACTGCTGCATCGAGGCTTTGTAATCCGGACTCAGGTTACTGTCCCGGATATACAGGGTATAGACGTTTTTATGAAACGTGGTAATCTCCCGGGGAGCGGGGAATTTCTGTTTCAACGCGCTGTCCAAGTCGTAAATATCCGATGATTTCTCCAAAATCATCTTCCCTTTTTCTACCCTAAACTGTGCATATGCCGTCAAAAATCCTCCGGTACTTCGGAGCTCCTTATCATTTTGAAATAATACAAGGTATCTTCGCATGTCCGGCTCACCCAGCATGGCCGGAAGATTGACGAGTAGCGGTTGGGCATTCACAAACAAGTTTGCCGCGTTGTCGATAATCTCTTTCATTTCGACTAACCGTGCCCTCACGACCGTCTTACCGATCTTGGTCGGATACCGGTCGGGGTTGATCTGATCGAGCTCCTTGCGCATCGTATCTATAGAGCCTGCCATTTCCGTGATCTTAGGCGTTAACGCTTTCATCGTTTTTACCGCCACCTGGATACGTTCGTCTGCCGATCCCTGGACAAATTTGGCACTACCGGTAAATCCTAATAAATCCGCATTCGGTTCCAGTGCTTCTATCGCCCGGTCAGCAGCATCAAGTGCGGCAAACCCTGCCGCAATCCCATGCGATCCATCACTCACGTACGCCCCCAAAAACGGAACGGATTTAAGAGGCGCCATAGTGTTGTATTCCTTCGATAATGCCGTAAATGCCGTACGGGTTTTAGAAAGACCGTCTTTTGTAGCCGCTAAATCCTGATTTTTCAACGCCTCAACCGTCTGGCGCCCGATAGCTGCAACATCTTTGGCTTTTGCCATAACACCCCGAAGAGGAAGCAGCATAATACCGATCACTGCTACCACAACAAGGAGGATGCCGAACGGTATCAGAATAAATTGTGCGGAAAATTTTTTCTTGGCGGGTTGCACAGTTGGATTAGGTGTCGTATCAACGGTAATTTTCTTAAGTTCATCTACCATGAAATATATTGTATCACACCGCTCCCTTACCGGATATCATCGCCCACGGGCTTTTGAGCAAAATATACAAATCAAGAAATAATGACCGTTTGAGTACATAATCTGCATCCAGCTTAATGCGTTTATCAAAATTCACTTCGCTTCTCCCCGACACCTGCCAGTATCCCGTAATACCGGGACGCGCATACAGCACGATCTGCACAAGTTCTTTCGTGTGCGGATACTTGCGTTGTTGCTCGACAAGTTCGTCCGAATAATACGGACGCGGACCGACGAGACTCATATCCCCTTTGAGGACATTGAGAAACTGCGGAATCTCATCGAGTGAATGTTTGCGGATAAACCGGCCGACCGCCGTAACCCTCGGGTCTTCCCTAAGTTTATAACTGTTCCGTTTATACTCAAGATACAGGCTTTTCAGCTTCGGATCCGTACGAAGTTTTACATGCGCGTTGACGATCATCGAACGGAATTTGAACAGCTTAAACGGTTTGCCGTTTTTTCCGACGCGTTGCGGCGTATCGGCAAATACCGGGCCCGGGCTATCAAACACAATAGCAAGAGCTACGATAACGCTGATAGGAAGAAAAATAATTGCAAGAATCAAACTTCCGACAATATCAATAAACCGCTTTAAAATTGTATACATAATGCCGCACCACTTTTTGTTTTCAGGTTAAGTGGTCGTTTTCGGTGCCCTGCATGGATTCAACGAGTTTTTTTACTTTCGGTACGGATGTTTTACGGCACACAAGCAATACGTCGTTGGTATTAACAACCAGCACGTCTTCCATATCGATCGTCACGACCAGCTGCTTATCGTTGTAGTTATACACTAAACTGTCCTCTGTATCGGTAAGCATAACTTTCCCCTGCGTGACGTTTTTCTCTTTTGATTCTTCCAGGGCTTCCTTGAGCGCTTCCCACGCGCCGATATCACTCCATTCGATATTGTCTGACACGACGAGCGCATCGTTGGCATCGAGTTTTTCCAATATCGCGTTGTCAAAACTGATCTTTTCAAGTGTCGGATACACCTCATCCAACAGGTCGGCAAATTTCGGCGTACCCCACGCGTCCGCAATCCGGGTAATACTGGCGGCTAAATTTGGAGCAAAGGCCCCGTACTGCTTCCACAAGAATGCAGGAGTCGTTACGAAATATCCTAAATTCCACGCATGGTGACCGCTGGTGAAATATTTTTTGGCCGTGTCAGCGTCCGGGCGGTACTGGAAATCCACAAACGAGTGGAACGATACGCCTTCTTTTTTCATGACTTCGCTGCCATAGGAAATCCATCCGAGATTTTCACTGGCAAACCTGGGCTTTTGGGATACGAACACGATTTTATCCTGGTTGTCTTTTACAATGTCACCGGCAATGCGCAGAATTTTCCGGAACAACGCTTCTTTCCTGACCAGATGGTCGCTCCAGAGAATAACCATGGGCTCGTTGGGCGTTTCTTTGGCGAGCAGTGCCGTCATGAGTCCTACTGCGGGTCCGACATCGCGTACCTGGGGTTCTCCGATAACATGTCTCGGAGGCAATTTGTCTAATTGTTCCTGTACGATGGGAAGGTATTGTTTACCCGTGGATATATAAATATCCTCCCAGGCAAAATCCGGCAGCAGCCTTTCGGCCGCAAGCTGCAGTGTGGATTTGTCGCCAATAATTTTTTCAAACTGCTTGGGTGACTTTTTGCGTGACAACGGCCACAAACGGGTTCCTATTCCTCCGGCAAAAATTATTGCTTTCATAGTTGTTTTTGTTTCTGATACAACGTCGTTACCAGGCGCTGCATGCGTTTACGAAACTGCCCCTCGCTCATCTCTACCACTTGTTTACGGCAGTCACCCGCCGTAAATTCCTGAGTCAGAAATTCCCTGACCGCACCCATCAGCGCATCCGTGGTTTGATGATCATACAACACGCCGGATACATGCTCTTTCACTATTTCCGCTACCCCGCTTTGCCGGTATGCTATGACCGGAATGCCGATTGCCTGCGCTTCCGCAGCTGCCAGTCCGAAGTCTTCATCGGCTGCATATACAAATGCACGACAACCTTCATAATATCGAACCAGCTCAGAATCTGTCAAATGACGGTCGATAAACCGGATGTTGGAGTGAGCCTGCATTTTCAGTTCCCGCTTCTGCCACCCATCCCCTATGATAACAAGCGGAAAACCGAGTTTGTTAAACGCGTGAATTAAAATATCGAGCCGTTTATAACTCACTAACCGGGACACGGTAAGAAAATATGATGGTTTTTTTATGCGGTTTCCCAGTTTTCTTCTAAACAGCTTCGTATCTACCGGCGGGTATATGACATCAATAACGTCACGGTGATAATACATCTCTATGCGTTTTTTTACCCGATTCGAAATTGCTACATAGTAATCCGGCCTGCTGGCTGCCACGATATCCCATGCCCGCAGAACCGGCGCAATCATCCGCAGTCCTGCCGAAACCCCGCCGCTTAACAATCCGAACCCCGGCTGATTCATATACTGGGTAAATCCGCTCCATAAATACCGCGTCGGCGTAAGGCAATAACAGATATGCAGCGTATCGGGTTTGGTAATGACGTTTTTGGCTTCGGCGGACGTAACCGAAATAACGACGTCGTATTCATCAAACGTAAATGATTCAAAGGCCATGGGCGTTAATCCCAATAAGGATTCGTGCGCGTGAGTTGCAAACGGAATGCGCTGCAAAAAAGACGGGTGCACCCGGAACACATCCGCCCATGATGCACGTTTTTTATTATACACTGCCGTAAAAAGCGGTGCGTCGGGCCAGATCTTATGAAGGACGAGCAATACCCGTTCCGCTCCTCCCCATTTATTTACGCGGTCATACACTAATGCAACGTTCATAAATACTCCGTGTCTCCTCTGTCATGCGTTTCCATGAAAACTTACTCAGGAATTGCCGGACACTTGCTGAGGACTGCCCGTTTGTATCGGGCTTTGCCGATATGTCTTTGAGCGCCTGGGCGATGCCCTCAGAACTGTTTGCATCAAAATATACCGCATGAGATCCCAATATTTCATGAAATACGGGAATATCGGAAACACATACACGACACCCTAAAGAAACCGCCTCGAGCGCTGGAAGACCAAACCCTTCCATCAGAGATGGAAAAACAAACGCGGCCGCATGCGTATAGAGGTTAATCAGCTGCGCGTCATCGGCCGGACCGAAAAATAAAACCGACGGAACGAGTCCCATCTGACGTGCACGGTTCTGCATACGTCTGTAAAAAAAATCATCGGCTCCCACCAGCACAAGTTTAAACGCATCGGCATGTCCCCTGCGTATTATATATTGCTTAAATCCCAAAAGGAGTTTCTCAATATTTTTGTGCGGATATGCGTTCCCGACATACAAAAAATACGGATCGGAAACCAAACGTGTTCCCGTTTGTGTTTTCGATTTCATAAATGCAGGGTCTACGCCTTCGTACGTGACGGTAATTTTTTCACTTGGAACATGGAAGTGATCAATAATTTCCTGCTTTGTCACCTCAGAAACGGCAATGACATGACTGGCGCGCCAAAGTGCGATCCACAGTTCCAGCCAGTATCCCAACCGCTTGAGATAATAAAGAGGCAACGGCAGTGTCGTGGCTTTACCCGTCGAAAAATGCAGAATGGTCAGATCATGAATGGTGATCACCATACGGCCCCCATACAATATCGGCGGATTATGGTACGGGATATGCACAATATCCACGTGTGCGGCGGCAAACACGCGGGGCATAATAATTTGCTCCGATACAGTGTGCCAATGCACCTGCACCCTTACCTTACTCCAGCGGATGTTCGGGAGTACAAACCTCGAAAAACTCCGGGGGGGCAAAAATATAACATACTCGTTTATGGTATCTTGTTTTGCCAATTCTCCGACAAGGTTCCGGATATATCGTCCGACTCCGGTCTCGTCTATAAGCCGCGCATCAATACCAATTTTCATACGCCGAATTTCTCAAGAAAAAATATCCTGATACCATAGAACACCCTGACGAATACCGACAGAATCGGATGTGTTTTTTCGTAATGTTTTTTGTAGAATAACCAGTTATATGTATGGAAATACACTTCGGTGGTAGCCCGTCGCGCACGGTGCATATTTGCTCTCCCGCTCTGCTTCTTTTTGTGGAGTATCGTAACTCCCGGATTAAACATGATGTTCCATCCCTTTTCCCGTATTCTGTATGACCAATCAATATCTTCTCCATACATAAAATAATCCTCATCAAGAAGCCCCACGTCCAAAATGACGTCTCTCCGCACCAGAAAAAAAGCTCCAACGATACAATCTACATCATGAACGGCGTTCATATCCTTATATCCCTGGTGGTATTCACCAAAAAGCCGGGTCTTAGGAAAAAGTTTTTCCAGTTTAGAAATATAGGTAAACGCAACCCACGGCGTCGGAAATCCCCGGTGGCATGCCGGATCCATAGACCCATCGGGGAGCAGAACCTTGCAGGTTGAAGCTCCTACCTGCGGATGATCGTCCATGAATGCAATCATCGTGCGTATCGTATCTGGCGGCGTTTCCGTATCGGTATTGAGAAGCAATACATATCTTCCTTTTGCCCGTTTGATCCCCGGATTATTTCCGGCGGCAAACCCCAAATTTTTTCTGTTCTGTATGAGTATGACACCGGGAAACTCTTTTTTGACCATCCCGACACTTCCATCTGTCGATCCGTTATCGGCGACGATCACCTCCATGGTGTATGACACCAACGTAGAGTGAAGCACCGTTTCAAGACACACCCGGGTAAGATCTTTGGTATTGTAATTTAATATAACAACGGACAAATCCGGATTATTTTTTAGCATACGCATCGTTCCAGACATCTTCAAGCATTTTGGCAATATGTTCCCAATCATAGCGCTGTGTCACAAACGCACGCGCTTTTGCCGTCACGGCCTGGGTACGTTTCGTATTATCCCGCACTGCAGCCATTTGCGCTACAAATTCCCCGGGTGTCTGGGCATGAAAATAATGTATTCCGGGCTTTGCTTCCAGTCCGCTCATCCCTTCTGTTGTCGTCACAATAGGAAGGCCGCTCGCCATGGCTTCCAGCATTTTAAACTTTGTCCCACCGCCGATCGTATGGGGGGCTACAAGTACGTCGGCCTGCTCATACACCTTAGCAATATCTTTCACATCTTCCAATACCTCCCCGCCTGCCAGCCGCACACGAACCGCAAGACTCCGGGGTATATCGCGGCCGACGATACGGAAACCGGGCTTTGATACCCTGCCAGATTCTGCTGACTAATACCTCGGCCGCATCCCTGTTCGGGAGCCAACGGAAATTGCCGACAAACAATACTACGGGATGTGTCTGTTTTTGCGGCTTCCGGTATGGGAACGCCGCGCCGTCGACACCGTTAGGTACTAACGTGACGGAATGACTCAGATACTGAGCCATCACTGCGGCATCCTCTCGCGATACGGCAGTCAGCTTATCCGCGGTTCTCCAGGCGGTATGTTCCCATTTTTGCAGTTTCGCAACGTCGCGCGCTAAAAGCTGATGCAATCCGAATACGGAAAAAAGATCCGCGTATGCGCCGTATACGGCGTACTCGACATTATGTTCAGAAACGATGAGGGGCACGTTAAGGGACGGGAGCGAAGGCAGAACATAAAACGGCTCAATATGAACAATATCAAACGGCCCGCCTTTCAGGAGGTCACTGATAAGCTGCCTCATCACGGTGTTATCATACGTCGCCAAAAGCCAGGGATATTTCCCCAGCAACGCGGCCAGAAGATATCCGGGTCTCCATGCGCGGCCTCGCATGACCACTTCTACATTCCGGCAAAAATCCAGATGCTTTTTATACTCCCGCTCGCGCTCGTCGCGGATAAAAGAAACGAGCGTAATTTCATGACGCCCGCTTAATACTTTGAGCAGGTTATACATCCGGATTTGCCCTCCGGAATGCAAAGGCCACGGTAACACAGCGGAAACGAATAAAATTTTCATGGAGCTTTGGATTTCGTCAGGTCGATAATGGCGAATTTTTCGTTTCTGACGAGCACGGTGTATTGTTCGGCTAAAGTTTTTGTCTCCCAATCGTTATCCGTCGGCGATACCGTCACATAATGCGTCGCACCCATAGCTATTTTCTCGTCTATATCAAATCCGAGCGGCCAGCCCTGCCGTTTGGTTTGGTACAGAAATGTCGTATCGCCGTTATACGGGGCAATCACTTTGGCGTCTTTTGGCAGCAGTGTATCGGCCAACTCGCCTGCCTCGATAATTTCGGGCCGGTTAATCCAATAATAGGTTCGCATGGTATACCACGAAAATGCGAGCATAAATAAACAGCTAGTCACGAGCACGCTATACCGGGCGGCAAGGGAAAACGTTTTTTCGGTCATAAGAAACGCCATTCCACGAGCCACATAGATGCTGACGATGGGCAATAACAGTATCTGGTAATAATCATGCTGCACGTTGCCTGCTGCAAAAACCGTAAGATACAACAATCCGCCTGCCGCCATGACAGAAAACAGCCAGCCTTCTTTTTTACCCGGACGTGCGAGGAGCCCGAGTGCAAACGGCACGATACCCCAGTACCCCAGCATAAGCTCTGCCAGCCGTTTGGCGAACAGCCACTGGAACCATGCGCCCTTAAACCGGATATTGCCTTTATTAAGGAGCCAATCAAACACCGGAATCCCCTCAGGGTACTGCAATATCCATATGCGCCACCGGTAAAATGGCAGCAAACAAATAAGCGCATACAGACCAAGCCGCAGTACTGAACCAACCGATAGTTTGTGCCGCATCAGTATAAAATACGGTACCGGCAACAGGAGAAATCCTGCAGTAGGTTTCACAAGCACTGCTAACGCCCCGGCACCAGCTGCTGCAATCATGCCCCACCAGTTGCTTTTCGGGCCGTTCGTAGCCTTAAAACAGATATACACACTCAACATTGCCCAAAACACGGCAAATGATTCCGGCAAGATAGTCCGGCCGTAAAATATACTGTACGGAAGGATCGCATAGATAAACCCGGCAAGTATTGCTGTAAGCGGCGTACTCACATGAACAAGTAATAGCATGAGAAGTGCTGCTGTCCCTGCCGCCGAAAAAATGGTGACAAGACGGAGCCATATGTCGACGGAAACGGACGGATAGAACCTTGCCGCCGTCGCTGCAATCCCCTGGTACAGGGGGAATTCCACCATGCGCCAGCCCATGGGGTTATCGTCCCCGGACTGGATATTGGAGAGATCCTGATACCGGGGATGCAATACATCCACGCCGTTTATGACATACAGTTGCGCTACTGAGGCGGTATCCGTCTGACGGAAACTATGCCAGTCCGCAACAGGTGCGGTAACACGGTAGAGCCTGAGCGCGATAGTCAGAATAACAACAAAAACGAAAAACACCCAGTAACGTTTCTTCATGGTAATTGCGGCGGCTCCTTTTTCACTTCACGTAAGGCACCCTGATCGTCAAAAACGAAAATCTTCTGCGTTTGGGAATCAGGAGTAACCAGATTGAGCGGTTCCTCGACAGTTGACCACGAATATAACCTGGCCTCCGGGTTCCGGAAGATAAACCATAACGCATCTGACAGTCCGACCGGGAATACCCACGCGTCACGGTACCGGATCGGTACCGAAACGAAATGGAACTGCATCGGCGTTGCCACCCATTCATCCTGATAATGACTTTCCATAGAAACGAGAAATGTCCGCACTTTCTCTCCCGCCTCAAACCAGTCACGATGCAGTTGCTGGATACTGGTAATCTGCACCATAAAAAACAGCGAGACAAAAATCCCTACAACACCCAGTGCGGCATCTTTCCCGCTTTCCAGCGTCTGCATATATACTTTTTCCAGGCCGAAGACCAACAGGTATACAAACCCTGCTGACGCAAGATATCCGTACCGGGGAGAAATATTCCCGAGCCCCAAAAACGGCAACAGGGCAATAAGCGAAAAACCTGATGCAAACACGAGAATCGTGCGGTCCCGAGGCGTGAGGAATTGCTTGATTTTGAAAGCTGCCCACACGAGTGCAACCCCTGCAATGAGCCCGATTACCGCAGTAAACAGTACGTGTTCGCGCATCGTGGTTCGTGCTATTTGATACAGCGGAGCGCCGAACGAACCGGTAAGACCTAGCAGCACGTATCCGAACAGATTACCGATGCTGTTAAACGGAAGCTTAAGCAGATTATAGCTGTAATCACCGTTTAACCAGTGGCTGCGTGACATAAACCGCGCGATTGCATACAGAGGAACAGGCAACGCCAACAGCCAATGCTCGAGACGCATGGCAAAACCGGTCAGCGTAGGACGCGCTCCGGCAATCGCCATCTCATACAACACGAACAATAACGGCGTGACGACGCCGAGTTCGTGAAACGTCATGGCTACAAGGGCGGATACTGCAGCCAACACGGTAAAACGCATCTGTTTCTTCTCACTCCATGTGATATAGCAAAGCAGGCTTGTCAACATGAATGCTGATGCAAACAAAAATCCGGTAGCCGAAACCCAAAATATCGCTTCGGAAAATCCGGAGAGCCCCACAAACAGGAAGGCACTTATCGCCGCGTGCAGTTTGCGCCGGAATACTTTTATCCCGACCAAAAAAACCAGCACGCTGACCATATAGTGAAGTGCCAGGGATACGGCGTGATACGCGGTCTGATTAAGCCATGCAATCTGATACATAATCAGGAAATACAGCTTGGTTCCCGGCCGGTAAAAGAACCCCTGAGCGTCGGTAAAGTATCCTGCAATCCGTGAGATACTCGGAATACAGCGCTCAGAAATCGCTGCAGCTGCATTACCGCAGTCCGCCGCCCACCTAAACCAGGTAAAGTCATCTCCGACAAAATAATTCCGCGTCATCTGCGAAAAAAGCAGAATGACGATAATGAGAAGATAGACCGCGACCGCGTAGGAAGACATGGCCATCCGTTTTACTTCCGAATAAAATTTGAGCGGAATCCGGGAATACATCGATACCATTCCCATCACGATGCCGGTTAACAACCACAAAACAAACGCTACTTTTGAAGCTTCAAATACATCGATGAACACCGCATTGACGGCAAGCCCGGCTACTCCTGCCGCAAACCCCAACACAAAACTTCTGACTAGCGGGGAATGGATTTTTTCCCACGCGTGCGTGATATAGATCCCGACAATGAGAAATATCGCAATGAAAGAAATAAACCCCAAAGATCCGACTTCAGCCAGCATCCTAAGATAACTGTTGTCGACAGCCAGACTTACTGATCCGTATCCGCTCCCGAGCATCACGTTTCTCTTGAATGCTGCGAGCGCGTTCGGCCATTCCCCCTGAAACCGCGTCGTAAACGACAGGTCATAGGCAAACGCTTTTTTCATGAGGTACTGCCCGTTTATGATATAGACGTCGGACGAGGAAGTCGCCTGTTTGACGGAGGGTTCATAGTAAAAACTTCCGAGACGCTTCACAACAGGTGAAAGCGTCAGATTGATATACCCGGTGCCGCTGGGCAAATCCTCACCCGTCGGTACCGACGGCTCCGTCAGCAACACTACGGACTGGGGCAATTGTTCAAATGGAACGACAAACGATGCGGTGGGGCTCGCTTTTGTAGCCAGATCCCCGATGGTCAGATAAAACCGCTGCCATACGCGTTTATCGGCAAAATACGTGTTCGGCACCTCTTTGACATGACCGATCGGGTACCCCGTCTTTGCATCGACGATGACGTCGATCGGTTTGATCGTGCTGCCGAAACGCCCCATAAGCTGCGGAGAAAGAATCAGGAACACGATACT
>CAYSAP010000020.1:13999-20916 GCA_964429085.1 uncultured Gammaproteobacteria bacterium
AAGGCAGCAGCACCATGACCGTTTTCCTGCTCTGGAAAAACAGCACTGCGGCAAACGATAAAAGCAGCGCAAAAAACGAAATTCTCGACACCGTCATAAACAGCACCACCACCCCCAGGAGCACAACCACGCCCAATACAATCCGTATGACCCAATTCCGGTACCCGAACATGAGGCTTGCGATAATCGGCAGGACCAATACGTAATACGCGGCCAGGTCATAATGTCCTGCAAACGTCGAAGAGATGCGGGACAACGAAGAAAGCGTAAGCGGGACTCCTTTAGCAAACTCTTCGTTCATGGTTAAATACGCAGGCAACCCCAGATATTTCTGGCCCAACCCATAGAGACTTACCAGCAGGGTGGTTCCGACCACGGTCACGATCACCGGAGTCACCGAACTGCGGTCTTTCATCGCTGAATACGCGATGAAAAATACGCTCATATACTCGATTCTCCGTAAGAAACTGAGTAACGCAACATTTGCAAACACGCCGGATATCGTGGGGAAAATAAGCAGCATGCCGTGGATGGTCGCAGCTGCTCCGACGAGCCAAAACACAAGAAGCGGCAGCGTCAGCGGCGTTTTGAGCGTCACTTTATTCCGGACAAACAGCGTCACCCACCACAACAGGACAAACAGTACGAGAAAATCTTCTACCCGGATGTACACCCACGTGTTTTTTATGTCCAGAAGCGGCCATTTAGGATACAGCGGTATAAATACCAGCAATGCGAGTGTGGCCAACTGCAATCCATGTTCCTTACACCAGTTTATAAGCTTCCGCATAGGTTTCCTTCAGATGCTCAACCCCGAGCAGTGCACCGATGCACCACACGATAACAGCCTTGGTTCTTAACATTAGCCGTACCATGAACAATCCGTAGGCTGATCCGTGTTTTGTATACAGATACAGAAATCCTCGGTAAATGTTTAACACGGGTCCTTTCCTCTTGTTCGTAGAACTCGCTGCTCCTAAGTGTACGATATGGCTCCGGGGATAGAAATAGGTGGGATATCCCTTCTGTCTTGCCCGCATCAACAAGTCGATTTCTTCCATGTACATAAATATTTTCTCATCAAACAGCAAGTCCTGCATGAACAATTTTTTGGGCGCCAGCATACACGCTCCCGATACCCAATCAACTTTCCTGGCAGATTCCGGTGACCAACGGGTAAGGCCGATCGCATCGCCCTTGAGAAACAGCGAGGCAAAAATAACCGACAGCGAAAAAAACGGGCCGCATGAACTCTGAGAACTCCTGTCGGGATTGAGTAACTTCGGGCCGATAAACGCATTCGGGTGCTGCCGCCCGAATGATACGAGTTTACCTATCGCGTTATTGAGGACAACGGTATCGGAATTTAAAAGCAGCACATACTCGCCTGTAGCAGCCGCTATACCCTGATTGTTTCCCCGGCCGAATCCCATATTTTCATGGTTTAGTATCGTCCGCACTGCTGGAAACTTTTTTTTGAGCATCTGCCGGGTTCCGTCAGTCGATACATTGTCGACAACCAGAATTTCCCATGTCAGTTTGGACTCCTTCAAACTGCGGATTGTTGAGGAAAGACAATCTTCGGTAAGTTTTTTAGTATTGAAGCTGACAATAATAATGGATAAATCTTTAGCCATATAGGGCGTGAAGAAAAGCAATTATTGGAATAGCCTCGCAAACTTGAGACGGTATGTGAGATTCTTGCTTCGTTCGCGGATACTTTTCGCCGGGACTCCGCCGACTACGGCATAGGCCGCCACATCGTGCGTTACCACGGCTCCCGATGCGACGACGGCTCCCTTTCCGATCGTGACTCCCGGAAGTATCGTCACCCGTGTTCCGATAACGGCATAATCTTCTATCGCAACCGGCGCTCCGATTTCGGCAAAATCCGGGGAATCGATGTCATGCTCCATGGTGTAAATCCGCACTTCACCGGCAATAGACACGTTGTCACCGATCGTAAGCGGGCGCACGCTATTTCCGGCAAACTGTTTTGCGTAGCTTGCTGCTTTGCTTTCCCCGCTCACTCCGGCACGTTTATACCTGCCGTCCAGGAAGGCGTCGTTGCCGATAATCGTATTACGGCCGATTCTGACTCCTGCCGGGTTATTAAACTGCGCACGCCAGTGGATACTGGAATCTTTCCCTATGCGCACCCCGAACATATACCGGTAGAGGAACAACCGGATCGTATGGCTCGGGATAAACCCCGTAAGCGTGCACAGATATACCCAAAAATCGATCAGGAGTCTCATGTTGCCGATCCTTTCTTTCCGACTGCTTCCAGTACGGACATCACTTTTTGTGCGGCACTGTCCCAGGTAAATGCTTTGACGCGTTTTTTCCCTGTGGCGACTCGCGACGCATGCGCTCCCGCAGGTTCCGTAAGTGCTTGCGTAATCCCGGAAGCGATACTTGCCGCATCTTCCGGATCCACGTAAATTCCGGCATCCCCTGCTATTTCCGGCAGACTGGAGGTGGAACTTACCACGACCGGCACGTCATGACTCATGGCTTCCAGAACCGGCAGACCGAATCCTTCATACAGGCTCGGTAACACGAAACAGGCGGCTTTTTTGTATAACTGCGGCAATGCATTGTCCGGTACGAAATCCAGGAACCGGACGCGCTCCTTGACTCCGAATTTTTCCGGAGCGGAAAGGATATCATCGTATAACCAGCCCTTTTTACCCACAATAACCAAGGAAATTTCTTTATCAGGCAGCAAACTCAGGGCTTCGATAAGGCGGGTAAAGTTTTTACGCGGCTGAAGGGTTCCTACGGAAAGGATGTAACGTTTCGGCACGGATATGGATGAATCAGTACTCTTTGCCATAGCATCTTGTGAAACGCTATCCGGTAACGCCGGATAGGCAACCACGACGTCCGAAGCCGGAACGTGGTATGTATCGATTATAGCATGTTTAGAAAACTCACTTATCGTGATGATTTTCGCGGCATGACGCACCGAATATGCGGTCCAATGAACTAATTTATAGAGATCCTGCGACCGGAATAAGGTGGGATACGTAAGATACGACACGTCCATAATTGCCATAACACGCGCCGTATGGACAAAACGCGGAATATAGTGCGTGGGAGAAAATATGACATCGGCAACCGGCCGGTCAAGGGTTACCGCCAGAGGTAAACCGATAAACGTCCAAAATTGCTTGGGGTTTACCATCCGGTACCGAAACGACGCTGACTCCCGGGGCATGTGAAAAGCAACCTTGCCCGGTACATAGACCCGGACCTCGTCAAATGCCGCATCGTTTGCATTCTGCCGTTTGGCAATGCGATCAATAAGTTCAAACGCGAAACGTCCAATTCCCACCCGGACGCCCGCGTTTGCTTCATACCCGTCGATAGCCAGAATCATGTTTCCCCCAATCCCGGATACACTACGGTAAGTTTGTTCTGTGCGATACCTAACAGTTCATGTGCATCATGTTTGGTCGCTTCAGAGTCACAAAAAAATACAGCGCATGCTTTGGCAGCCCGTACGAGTCTTCTGGTATGCGTTGCTACGATATTGGCAGCTATCCTGCCGCGGGAAAGATCCAGTACTGCCTGATTATGGGATTCCTCGGGATACCGCAGCACGGAAAGATCATGGATGGTGGTAACGCCCACGGCAGAAGCAAGCGGCGGATGCGTCCAGTCGCTGCTCCAAAAAATATCTAAACGGCCGGTAAACCATTCGACCGGTACGATATGCGCGCGGTTCCAAAGCCAGTCAAGTACCGTAGGGGGCACGGGTATTGATACCAGCCGGACGTGTGCATAATCTCTGCCAAGCGAAGATACGAACTCGGAAAAAACGTATCGTTTCCGTAACGATGAACCGAACAGCACATACTCATGCTCCGGATATTTTTGTACCAAAGCTGCCACTATATGACGGACATATGTGGCGACCCCCGTACCTTCATGGGCGATTTGGCTGATATCAATACCTATTTTCATGTATATCCTTCCGGGTGGCTTGTATGCCACGTCAGCGCAGATTGAATAATCGTGCGGATATCAGAATATTTTGGTTTCCAACCGAACTCCTGCATAATTCTTTTCGGATCCGACACCAAAACTGCTGCATCCCCGCTCCTCCGATCCGATTTCCGGACAGTGAATGCTTTCCCTGCGATGTCTTTTACTACGTTTACTACTTCCTGCACGCTTATACCATGGCCTGTGCCCACGTTATACACGTCACTCCGGTGGCCAGAAAACAACGCTTCCAGGGCCAAAATATGCGCCTCGCACAAATCTTCTATATGGATGTAATCCCGGATGGCCGTGCCGTCTTGGGTTTTATAATCCGTGCCGTATATCATAAATTCATTCCGTTTCACCAAAGCCGCAGCGCACGCAAGCGGAATAAGATGGGATTCCTCAGCGTGCATCTCCCCATGCGTGCCGTCCAGAGCCGCTCCTGCAGCGTTAAAGTACCGGAGTGCGATGCTTTTGATGCCCGCCGACCTGTCATACACCCAGAGTAGCTCTTCAAACGCCCATTTGGACAACCCGTACGGAGATACGGGTTCTTTTTTGTGATCTTCCGAGATAAGAAGAGTTACCGGATTGCCGTAGACTGCTGCCGTGGAAGAAAAAATAATGTGCTTCACGCCCGCTTCTTTCATCCCCTCCAGAAGGGAAACCGGTGCGATCACGTTGTTTTTCATATATTTGATCGGCACCCGCACTGATTCTTCCACCCGGATATATCCTGCAAAATGCAGAACTCCGTTTATGGAGTTTTGAGCAAAAATTTTCTTTATAAGGGGCGCATCGCCGACATTACCCTGTATAACGGTGGCCTGCGGAGGAAGTGCCTCGCGATGGCCGAACTCAAATGTATCCAGGACTATGGGCTCGTAGCCGCGGCGTACCAGCATGCGTGTCATGTGGCTGCCTATGTAGCCGGCGCCTCCGGTTACTAAAATCTTCATGCTCTTTATTGTACTTGATGGGGCCTCAAAGTTGAAATAATAATGAACGCCATAAAAAATGCCGCGGCGTACCAGGTCAGCCGCTCAGCCGTAAAAAACGTCCAGGTCGCAAACAGCGGGATGGCAAGAACAAGGCTTCCTAGCCCTGCAAAGACTAATAATCGTGGCTTTCGGCTAGCCAATAACGCCCCGAAGGTAAGAAAAAATACTATATCCTGTGGCTTCATCTAAATTACAGCGATTTGTAATAGGCAATCGTTTTTTCTAATCCCGTATCAACTGCCACGTTGGGCTCCCAACCCAACAGTTTTTTCGCTTTGGAAATATCAGGCCGCCGCTGCGTAGGATCATCGACAGGCAAGTCCGTGTGCACTATCTCTGAAGCCGCGCGCGCCATCGTTTTCACTTTATGCGCTAAATCGATCATTGTGTACTCCTCGGGATTTCCGATATTCACCACTTCACCCTTCGTCGATTCTTTTTCCATAAGCAGAATGAGTCCTGCTACCATATCGCTCACGAAACAAAACGACCGCGTCTGCTTGCCGTCGCCGTAGACGGTGATCGGTTTACCCTGCAGCGCCTGGTTGACGAAATTGGACATCACGCGTCCGTCAGTAGGTCTCATCCTGGGGCCGTAGGTATTAAATATCCGCGCGATTCTGCCGTCAACATTGTATTTACGGACATAGAGCATGGTCATCATTTCCCCGAACCGTTTGGACTCGTCATAACAAGCCCGGACGCCATTGGGGTTCACGTTGCCCCAATACGTTTCTTTCTGCGGATGTTCTTTGGGATCGCCGTACACTTCTGACGTGGAGGTAAAAAGAAATTTGGCATTATGCGCTTTGGCGACTTTCAGGAGGGCTCTCGTGCCGACCGTGTTGACGAGTGCCGTCTCTTCCGGGTATTTCTGGTAATCAGGTACCGATGCGGGAGAAGCCAGGTGATAGATATAATCGATCTGCCCTAACACCGGCAATTCGTTTATGACATCGTATTTGATAAAGGTAAAATCCGGATGTTTTTGTGCTTCGGCAAGATTATCTTCGTTGCCGGTAAGAAGATTATCAAGCGCAAACACTTTGTAGCCTTTTGCAAGCAGTGCATCTACCAGATGACTGCCGATAAATCCAGCGCTACCGGTCACTATACAGGTCTTTTTTTCCATAGGACGATTGTAGCATATAAAAAGAATGAGGCCACCAAAAATATCGTGATACCGCTTATAGCTAAACCTATCTTCACGAAACGCTCCGGAAGATAATGGAGAATGCCTGGTGCTTCATACGCCCCCGGGGGAATGCGATATTGTTGCAACCCGTCGGTTGTTGCAGATGGCTTGATCCGCGACTCCCCAACCCGTAGCTCCCAATTCGAATCATAGGATTCGGAAAAAACGAGTGCCCGTTCGGTTTTGGAGGGAGGCACACGCAACGTATACTCCGTGGAGGAAACTTTTCTCCAATTGATTTTCTCCGTCGGCGCATCAAGGAAGAACACATGCTCATATGACACAGTCGTTTTATACACTGCGATATTCCCGAATACCGATAGTTTCGTCAAATCACGGTCAGCGTTAAGAGCCTGGATAAATTTCTGTCTCTTTGTATCGTCGTATGTCCTGTCACTTACGAAAATCTCCCCAAATGGGTCGGTGGGGACGATCACATACGAAACGCCGTATCGGGCTAACTGCTCATTGCTTTCCGGCTCCGTCATCCAATCGATAAATGCGGATGTACTTGATAATGGCAACGTATCAAGCGTAATACCCGGCAACGAATCCGAATAGTAGCCATATCGCTGCCGTTTAGGAATCCATAATACCCGTGAGAACGACCCTTCTTGTGATAGGTGACGGTGGAGCACTTCATATTCATGGGGTACCGCGCGCGGTGAAAATGTGCCGGCCAGCTTTCCCGTCACCGCTTCCCGGTGTATAAAAAGCCATAGCAC
>CAYSAP010000021.1:0-10180 GCA_964429085.1 uncultured Gammaproteobacteria bacterium
GTGTAGTTGGATGCTGCGGCGCGTCATAGCGCCATTTTTATATCACGTTCTACGGTATTTCGACAAGGGGCTATTTAACTATAACCGCTTTTCCTTCTGGATGCGTGCAGTCGAGGCACCAACGGGTAACGCCGTCCCAGGCGATATCATGTTCCTGCATTTCGATATTTTCTATTTGATCCGGAGCTGCGATATCACCAGTTATTTTGTCGATTGCGACCATTTGCCGTGAACTGGAGCTGCGTGCTGCCGTTCCTTTGATAATGTATTCGAAACGCGTGGAGCATCCCAGCGCTTCATCAGGCTGACTGCCGGAATCATTTTCCGGTCCGGGTTGGCCTGCCTGCGCAGGTACGTTTGGCGGCAGTAGTCCTGTCGTTGTGCACACCCTGGCTCCGACAACGCCGTCAGGCTGTTTTGGCCATATATCGGGTTTTCCTTCCAACACATGCCGTATTATTTTATTCCAGATAGGGGCGGCCCCGGTTACTCCAGAAACAAGCGCATTGTTCATGGGCGAATTATCGTTGTTTCCTACCCAGGTTGCGACCAAGTATTGTGGCGTATACCCAATGGTCCAGTTATCTCGGAGGTCATTGGTCGTTCCGGTTTTGACCGAAACTGCATGTCCTGGTACTACGAGCGATGAGATGGGACCAAATGCCTCCATCCGGGCGTTATTATCCAGCAGGATGTGAGAGATAAGGAATGCTGTTTCCTGGCTCGTGACGCGCTGACCCGTCAGTAATAATTGTGAGGGAATGTCTTTGTTGAAATTCGGATCTTTATATTCTTCGAGAACATTCCCGTTTTTGTCGACTACTTTTAGATTGCTCACGAGATCATGTCGGATGCCGGCATTGGCAAACACAGAAAACGCTTCCGCCATATCGGTCATGCGGACCTCTCCGCCGCCCAACGTAAGTGAAAGACCATATTGGGAGGGATCTTTGAGAGTGTCGAGTCCAAAGGCTGATGCGGACGCCACCATATCGGCGACTGTATTTAAATACAGCATTTTTACGGCCGGAATATTGAGCGAGTTACCGAGAGCAAACCGAAGTTGTACTGGGCCTCGGAATTTTCCGTCATAGTTTCGCGGGCAATATGTGGGTTGACCGGCAACGCTGGTAAAACACGTCGGAATGTCGAGAAACATAGTAGCTGGTGTTACAATGCGATTTTCTATACCTATGGCGTAGTTTATCGGTTTGATTGAGGATCCGGGCTGTCGGAGCGCAGTCGTCACGTTAAATGATCCTGATGGAGTAGCAAAATAATCGATTGATCCTACCATTGCAAGTATTTCTCCTGTCGAAGGCTTGGTAACAAGCGCAGCCCCGTTTCCTACCCGCATTTTTTTAAGTTTTGCGACTTCGGCTGCAACGGTCGCCTGCGTATAATTTTGGAGATCAAGATCCAGCGTGGTCGTAACCTTAAGTCCGCCGCGTTCGACTAAATTTTCTCCATATTTTTCCACAAGTTGTTCTTTGACGTGCATGACAAAGTGAGCTGCTTGAATGCCCGTTTCCTGTTTGTATTCAACGGTGGTACCCGCCGCCACATCGGCTTGTTCTTTGGTGATATAGCCATCCTCCATCATGCGACGGAGTACCTCTACTTGCCGTTCTTTTGCGAGTTCCGGGTGCGCCCCAAAGGGTGAGTACAGTGTCGGTGCCTGCGGGAGGCCTGCGAGGATGGAGGCTTCTGCAAGCGTTACGTCATTGATGGATTTGCCGAAATATTTTTCTGCCGCAGTCTCTATGCCCCATGCCGTTCCGCCGTAGGGCACCGTATTGAGGTACATCTCAAGAATTTTATCTTTTGAATAGAGCAATTCTACAGTCGGGGCGAGAAGAAATTCTTTGATTTTTCTCGTTAGCGTTCGTTCTGGCGTGAGTAATGCCGATTTGACCAATTGTTGGGTAATCGTGGAGCCTCCCTGGATTTTTCTATTGAGCACTGATGCGTACAGTGCCCGTACGATGCCGCCGATTGGGTTAATACCGGAGTGTTTATAGAAATTTTTGTCCTCGATTGCTATGGTTGCATCGCGGACAACTTTCGGAATATCGGAAAGCGGCACAGGTGAGCGGTTCTGGCCAACAAAAACATCAAATAACAGGGCTCCATTGCGGTCATATATCTTTGTCGCGACGGGGACGTCGTAGCGCCCGAGTTTTGTCGGGGACGGGAGATCACGCAATATGAGCCAATAAAAGGTGCCGATAAGGAGAGCCGGGAATATCCAAAATACAAGGGTGCGCCGTTTAAGAAACCATTTCGAAGTAATCGTAATTTTCAACCTAGGAATTGCCATGGGGACATTATATAATAATGTCGTTAGGAGACACCATCTATGTTTACTCTTCCTGAATTGCCATATGCACAGAATGCCTTGGAGCCATATATAGACGAGCGCACTATGCAGATTCATCATAGCAAGCATCACGCCGCATACGTCAAGAACTTAAACGATGCGCTTGCTGGACTTGAGGCACTCCTTTCACTTCCAGTAGAAAAACTCATCGCTGATTTGTCTTTGGTTCCGGAATCCATCCGCACGAAAGTGAAAAATAACGGTGGTGGGCACGCAAACCACAGCATGTTTTGGTTGGAGATGGCGCCCGCATCAAGCCGAAAAGCGATCCCGACAGGAGCATTAGCAGAAGCGATTAGCTCCACGTTTGGAAATTTTGAGACGTTTCAGGAGAAATTTTCGGCGGCGGGCTTGGGCCGTTTTGGCAGCGGATGGGTATGGCTCAGCGTAGAAAAAGGGAAGCTCGTCATTTTAGATACTCAGAATCAGGATAACCCGCTTATGGAAGGGAATATCCCCATTCTCGGTTTAGACGTGTGGGAACATGCGTATTATCTCAAATACCAGAATCTTCGGGCAGAGTATATAAAGCAATGGTGGAACGTCGTTCATTGGGAATGTGTGGAGAAACGATTTTATGCGGCTTCCTAATCCTTACGCACTTCGGCGGGAAATAGCGCGCGACTCACTTGTGTTTGCAGCCAGCCAACGCCTCGGAAAATACGCAACTCAGGAAGATTTCTTTATGAATTTTAACGATGAATGTTTCGTCGTCGCGGACGGTTCGCATGTTCGCTCTCATGGGGATGTTGCAGCGCGTCTCGCATGTGAAACCGCAATTTGGGGATATAAACATATCCGTCAGCATCGGTATTATTGGTTAGACAAAAAATTGTTTATGAAGCGTATTTTTCGTTCGACGAATTTATCGGTATGGCAAAAGCGGCGTGAACATGGGTACGAAGCAGGGCTTGAAACAACGCTTACTGTTATGATGATAGGTCCAAAAACATACTGGTTAGGTTACGCCGGTGAAACCCATGTATGGCTCCAGAGTGGAAGCAGTATAAAAAAGCTCACTCGCGATGCAGCTCCGTTTGAAGCGGAAAAACATACCATGCTTGGAAGCGTGCGGCTTGGGTTGATTCCTGACTATGTGACGGGGCCGATGTCAACTAATGATGTGTTGCTTATTACCTCAGCGGGCTGCGGGAACTATTTGACGCCGTCTGATATTCAATCCGGCATGGGGTTGGCGGGTAACAGTACTGACGATGCAACGCGCGCAGTGGAATCGGTGCTTGTCAACGCGGAGATGAACGGTTCCACAGAAAATATGACGGCGTTGATAATAAAACGGGTTGTTACTTGATAGCACATTCTTTATACTGACTGTATGCCTGCCGATTTTTTTTCTGAAATTAGTAATCAGCAAACGCCTCCGCAATATTATTATCTTGATGGCACTTCATGGAAACCCGGCGCGAGTAGCAAGACATCTGACGTCATCTCTCCGATTGATGGCACACTCGTGGGAACACTCCCGATCCTGACACACAGTGAAATTGACAACGTTATGATCTCTGCCAGCGCTGCCCAGTCAGTATGGGAGGCAACT
The DNA here is from genome assembly GCA_964429085.1 of uncultured Gammaproteobacteria bacterium. Taxonomy (GTDB): domain Bacteria; phylum Patescibacteriota; class Microgenomatia; order UBA10105; family UBA927; genus UBA927. Next base: position 3,939 of record CAYSAP010000021.1, read on the forward strand.
CCGCTCAATAAGCGCGTGGGTATCGTGCATTTGGCCGCGGATTGGATTCGGTATTATCAGGACTATCTTATCGCGCTTCTTGTCCGCGAAGTCGGAAAATCTGCGGATGAAGCCAAGGGGGAGATTGTCCGGACGGCCGACCTTATCGATTATTTTGCAGATGAAGTACAGTCTATGCAGGGCAACTCGCTTGATAGCGATAACTTCCCGGGTTTTGAAAAAGGCAGGATCGCCATGATAGAACGGGTGGCGCACGGAATCGTGCTTGCAATAGCCCCGTTTAATTATCCGGTTAATTTATCCGCAAGTAAAATTGCCCCCGCGCTGCTGATGGGCAACAGCGTTGTGGTAAAGCCCCCGACACAGGGAGGGATTTCCGCGACGCATCTCGTCCGTATTTTTCAAAAAGCCGGCGTCCCCCCCGGAGTAATCGGGACGGTTACCGGAACCGGGGAAGTGATTGGCGACTATGTGGTGAGCCATCCCCAGGTGTCTATGGTGGCATTCACCGGTAATTCCGATACCGGAGTGGCTATTGCCGGCAAGGTTGCTATGAAACCCTTGCTCTTTGAATGCGGCGGCAATAATCCGGTAGTGGTCATGCCAGATGCGGATATGGGAGTTGCTGCGCGCGAAATTATAAAAGGTGCGTTTGCATACAGCGGACAGCGATGTACCGGTATTAAATATGTGTTGACAACACCCACTATCAGGGAGCAACTCGTCGCATTAGTACTCAAGACCATACCGGAGATGGTTCATCCGGGTGATCCGAGAAGTCCGGAAACAAAACTTGTCGGACCGGTAATTTCTGAGGCCGCTGCAATCCATATAGAGGAAGCCATACAGACATCAGTAAAAAACGGCGCGACATGCGTGTTGGGAGGTAAACGTGATAAGGCAATGATCGAGCCCACAGTGCTTATTGGTGTTATCCCTACTATGCCGATAATAGCTAAGGAAACATTCGGGCCGGTTGTGTCATTTGTGGACGTGCAGTCATTTGACGAAGCCGTCAATATCATTAACCGCTCCGCATACGGACTACAGGCGAGTGTATTTACCAGAGATGAAGGGTCGGGACTGGTGTTCGCAAAAAAATTGAATGTAGGGTCGGTGCAGATAAACGGCAGCCCGCAACGGGGTCCGGATCATTTTCCGTTCCTCGGAGTAAAACGTTCGGGCGTGGGTGTCCAGGGGGTGCGGTATAGCCTGGAAGCTATGAGTAGAATAAAATCAGTGGTTCTCAATAAGCCTCAATAATCTGTTTTGTTTGTAAGAAACCGATCACATATTATAATTGTGTTTGACAAACACGCCATAGATGATATTAACTGGTTAATAAAGAGAAAAGGAATTTTTTTATGGTAAAAAAGAGTTTACTGCCGAAACTTAATGTATTATCTGTTGTTTCATTTGTTACTCTATTTATCATATTGATTTCTGTGTTTGTGTTAAGCGGAAATTTTTCTGACCTCATTACCACTATTACAAAATCGAAAGCTTCACAGGTAAATCCTCGTATCACCCAGTCTTTTGTAGATCCCTTTAAAGATGGTGTTATAAATGAGGGGAAGTGGACGGTGAACAAGTCAGATGGAGTTATGGTGAGAGAGATGCCGTCGGATAATCTGCGGATAGATATAGCTAGCGGGAGCGCTAATAATAAGGCGCACGGCGGTACGCTGACTTTTAAAGAGTTGTTGAAAGATGATGGTGATTTTCGCGTTATGGTCGTAGTGTATAGACCGATTGTGAAGGGGGAGGGAGTAGGAGCTACAGGTATTCGTTTTTCTTCTAAAGGAAATGATGATGATGAAGCAGCGGTGGTGCGCTGGGATGTAAATGGATCAAGCAGTAAAGTCCTGTTTGCAGTCAATGCGGCGAATGGAAAGAGGTTGGAACTAGGACGGAAAGATTTGACCAGTAACGTTGGGGTTTTGCGTCTTGATCGTGTAAATAAAAAATATAGGGCATTTTATAAGGTGGGCAGTGATTTATCCGCGGATACTGACTGGATTTCTTTAGGTAACGAGGTGGAAAATAGTACATTGGGGAATGAAGGAAGCGTTTCTTTATTTGTCAATAATGCTGGCCAGAGTGGTAAATTTCCCTCAGTTGTTGGCAGGATTGATCAGATCAATATTGGGTGGGAAGGTGCACCAAGGAATCCGGCGACAACGATTGGTTTTTCTGATCCGTTTGCAAATGGTGTGATTGGTGCTCAATGGAATATGGCAAAGAGCGAAGGAGTTCAGATATATGAAAATGCCAGTGATAATTTGATCATGTCGCTTTCTTCAGGATCCGTAAACGGTAGGCCGCGGAATGCGCGAGTAACACGCATAAATCCTGTCGTTCCGGAAAATAAAAATTTTACACTAAATGTTTCACTTTTTAAACCAACAGTGGTTGGTTTGGGAGTGGGGTTTTCCAGTATAGCGTTTGTTTCCAATACTAATGTTGATGATGAAGGGGCTTTGATTCGTTGGATTGTGTCAGGGACAACGGTGAGCAAGTTGGTGTTTGTGGTTCGTGCACCAGACGGGACGCTTTCTGAAAAAACAAGCGTCAGTCTTGCAGCGAATATGAAGAAATTATCAGTACGACTCGCTCGGAGGGTTGATCGATATGTAGCACACTATAGAACCGGAGATCTTGATACGGATTGGGTTGCAATAGGGCGTGATGAAAGCAGTAATTTTGGGGCAGCTGGAAAGTTTAGGCTGGAGGTCAATAATGTTGGGTCTGAGGGGAAGTTTCCCCGAGTTGTTGGAAGGTTTGATCACGTCAGTGGAAATGTGAGCAAGTAATTGGCTCTAGTACCTATTACTGAAGATGGTGTCGGCGGACAAATTTAATTTGGTCGCCGGTGTACCCAAGCGTTTTAAGGAAGGCCTGAATGTCCGCTTTGGATTTGCCCTCGTCCGTCATCTTTTTTGTGAATGTATATATCCACTCCGTCACTTCGAACGGTTGCAGTATCCACTTGGTTGTTTGCTTGGCGAAAAAGTCCGGCTGGACGCTGGAATGTGGTTTATAAAATAACGTGGCAGTCGTGATAGTTGCCGGGTTAAATTCCTGTATGTATGCGATTGCCCGTTTCAGCGTCGTGCCTGTATCTGCAATGTCGTCAACGAGCAGAACCCGTTTACCTGAAATGCTTGAGGAAAGGCCATCGGTAATATGCACCTCTCCTTGCTTTTGTATATCCGTATAGCTTTGGATCGTGATGGAGCAAATGGGGATTCGTAAAAAATCTGATAAAAGATGACCAAGCGTTAGCCCTCCCCTGCCAATGGCAACGATGATGTCAAACGGTTTTTCGTGGGCAAGAATCGCTGCTGCGATTTTTTGGGATAACGCGTGGTAGTCTTTCCAAGTGACGGGAAGATATTTTATTTGCATGACGATAGTATATAATATGTGCATGCAGGTCCTCAAATACTCCAGTGTGGCAATTTCCGGCCGTCCTGGGGCAGGGAGAAGCACGCTGCTTAAGAATCTTCGTCCGTGTTTGGAACCATTCGGATGGGAGTTTTTTTCCGGCGGCGACTGGTCCAGAAAATTTTCCATAGAACAAGGCAAACATGATCCGAGTGATCCGAAGCATCATTTAGCTACTGATTATGGCGATGGCGTTGATTATCAGATAGATCATGCCTTACGGGAAAAAATCTCTCATCCTGAAACGCATATGGCGGTTGAAAGTTGGATTGCCGGATGGAACGCGAGGGGCCTTACGCATGTTTTAAAAGTACTGCTCATGTGTGACGACGCGCTTCGGATAGACCGCATCGTGAATCGCGACGACGCAACCGTAGAAGACGCAAAAGAACACCTGCGTACGAGAGAAGAGACCAATATCAGGAAGTGGAAACGTCTTTATGGCGTAGATGATTTTTGGGATCCTAAATACTACGACCTCGTCATTAATACGTATTCGCATGGTCCCAGCCAAACCCTTGAATTAGTGCTGCAGGCACTTGGATATTATAAGCTCAATGGACAGCCAAAAAGCGAATAATTTGTATTCATTATGATTCCTTCGGCGCACCAAATCCTTGCATTGTGGGACGTGCACCATTTACCTTCCTATAAACGGAATCACTGTCAGTTGGTAGCCCGTCTTGCGCTATGGTTTGCCAGGCAACTGAAACAGCGGGATCCGGCGGTTATGATAAACATGCCGTTGTTAGAAGCATCCGCGCTGCTGCACGATATCGATAAAATGGCTCAAAAGCACACAGGTGAACATCACCCCGACACAGGCGTGCGTATCCTGCGGGCAAGTGGTTACGATGCCGTTGCGGACCTAGTCAGAACACATCCTCTGAACGCGATACTCGATCAAAGTATTACACCAAAAACATTGGAACAAAAACTTTTATACCTTTCGGACAAAATGGTAAAGGATTCTATAATAACCGTCGATGAACGTTTTGCGCTGTGGCGTCAAGAAGAGTTGCCTGAGCAAGCGCTCCGCATGATGGATGCGGCATATCCAAAGGTAAAAATGTTAGAAAAAGAAATGTGTTCTGCTGTCAATGTAGCGCCTCAGGATCTCGCAATACTTGCTAACAATGAGGAAACGAGTACAATGATGCTACCTAACAAAGGAGGAACGCTATGAAAAAGATTATGGGAATTTTATGGCTTGGTTTACTACTGTTTAGTAGTACTTCACTGAGCCCGGCTGTTGCGGTTTCTGCCGCTGTTACTACGAAGGCAGCGCCAGTCGCATTGACCCCTTCTCCTTCACCAACGCCCGCCCGCGTTGAGTATACCCTGCCTTTTCCGGGAATTCTTCCGACCCATCCCCTGTATGTGTTCAAAAATCTCCGTGACAGAATCATAGAGTTCCTGATAATCGATCCGATCAACAAAGCTGAATTTTATGTATTACAGGCAGACAAAAAACTAAATATGGGAGTGACACTCAACAGTATAGGAAAAACCGCCGAATCCCGTTCGGCTTTTGCCGATGCGTTTGTGTCCCGTAACCAAGCGGTGACTCTCCTGGAAGGGCATGGCAGATCAGGCGCCTCAATACCAGGGCACCTTATCGAGAAGCTTGTGCTCTCTCTTATAAAACATAAAGAGGTACTATCGGGGATGGGTGAGCAGACAGAAGCCGTTGGCGCGATGATTGCACGCGCGCAACTCCTATCGGGTTCAACGTCACAATAATCGTATACGAAATTTTGAAATTGGCAGACGCGCTGGGTCTGTTACGTGTGGTTACCCAGTATAAAGAAACTGTTCATCACATACCTTTATTGCAGGAACGGTGATGAAAGGTGTTTATTTTCACCGTACTTTTCCCTCATAAAACTTTTCACGAGGCTAGATTGGAAAATTTGGAGGGTTTGATATAGAACTTACTAGTTGACACCCTACTGTTAGTGCTTTAGGATTTTTGAGCACACCATATTTAGTGTTTTTTGATTTCACGGATGAAATGTCCATATTGTACAAATACTGATACAGAGGTAATAGAAACGAGGGATAGCGAGGATCTTGCGGTAACCAGAAGAAGAAGAGGTTGTAGCAAGTGTGCAAAGCGGTTTACAACATACGAGCGGATCGAGACGGTGCCATTAACAGTAATAAAGAAGGATAAACGACGGGAGCCGTTTGACCGGGAGAAATTGGAGCGGGGAATTTGGAGAGCAAGCGGCAAGACAACACTTAAGGGAGATGACGTACGAAGAATTGTCGATGAAGTTGAGCGGGAGCTTATTGGGGGAAACACGACGGAAATGCCGAGTAAAAAAATTGGGGAACTGGTAGCTAAACGGCTTAAGAGATTAGATAAGATTGCATATATTCGGTTTGCGAGCGTATTTAAACAATTTGTCGATCTCGATGAATTCGAGGGGGAGTTAAAAAAACTTATTAAAAAGAAGTAATTATGGATACAAACTTTACCGGCATTCGAAAAACAGTATTTACCGCCTGATGAAATGTGGAGGCGGGTAGCCGGAGCTGTATCATTAATGGAAAAAAAGGAAGACCGCAAGATTTGGGAAGAAAAATTTTACGATGCTATGCGCGATTTTGTTCTGGTTCCCGGAGGGCGCATCCTTTCAGGGGCTGGTACCGGCTACAAAGTTACCTTCTATAATTGTTTCGTCATTCCGAGCCCACATGATTCAAGAGGAGGCATTTTAACAACGCTTTCACAAATGGTCGAAATCATGTCACGCGGGGGAGGAGTCGGAATCAATCTATCAAGTCTC
>CAYSAP010000021.1:10190-18755 GCA_964429085.1 uncultured Gammaproteobacteria bacterium
GAGCAAGAGTGCATAAGGTGAATGGATTTTCTTCCGGTCCGTGCAATTGGGCGGAGTTATTTTCCGTTGCGACAAAAGATATCATCCAGCAAGGAGGGAGCCGCAGGGGAGCGCTCATGCTGATGTTGTGGGATTGGCATCCTGACATAGAGGAATTTATTACCGTAAAGCAGGATTTGGCACGGATCAATGGCGCCAATCTTTCTGTTTGCGTTTCTGATGCGTTTATGGATGCAGTGAAAACAGATGGAGATTGGGATCTCAAATTTCCTGACCCCAAAGATCCTGATTATGACACGAAGTGGGACGGCTATCTGCCTAATTGGATTGCACTCGGTAAAAAACCGATCGTCCAAAAAACCGTCAAAGCCCGGGCGCTGTGGGATCTTATCGCAACCGCGGCCTGGAAAAGCGCTGAGCCCGGAGTTGTCTTCATGGAGCGATATAATAAATGGTTTAACAATTCGTATTTTGAATATGTGAACTGCGTGAACCCGTGCGGCGAAGAAGGATTACCTAATTGGGGAGTCTGCAATTTGACGTCAATCAATCTTGCAGCACTCGTAAACGATAAGGGAGAGATGAATTACGTGCGTCTTTCCGAAGTCGCTAAAATAGGCGTCCGGTTCCAGGACGATATTATTGACGCGGATTATTATGTCTTCGATCAGATTAAAGAAGTCCAGCTTCATGGCGAGCGGCGTATTGGCCTGGGAACCATGGGGCTTGGTGACGCGCTTATCAAAATGAAGCTTCGGTACGGATCCGAAAGTAGCTTAGCGGTTATCGATAAAATTTATCAGACTGTCCGGGATGCGGCATATGAGTCTTCCGTCGATCTTGCCAAGGAGAAGGGAGCGTTCCCGAAAATTAATAAAACCAAACATTTAGACGCATATTTCATCAAGAAATTGCCGGAATCCATCCGGAAAAAGATGAAACGCTACGGGGTCCGCAATTCGGTCATACTGCAGCAAGCACCCACAGGAAGCACGTCGCTTATGGCTGGAGTTTCTTCAGGAATTGAGCCTGTATATGAATTTGAATTTATCCGGCGAGACAGGTTGGGAGAACACATTCTCCGCCATCCGTTATATGAAGAATGGTTCCGTGAATTCGCTACAGAGCATGGTAAGGAGCCAACCCGCGCGGACCGTCCGGAATATTTTGTTTCAGCAAATGACCTGAGTCCTGAGGATCATGTACGCGTACAGGCGGCAATACAGCAGCATGTCGATGCATCTATAAGCAAAACCGTGAATGCACCGAAAACGCATACGATTGAGGACGTGAAGCGCTTGTATACACTCGCCTATGAGTTGGGCTGCAAGGGTATAGCGTATATGCGGGAAGGAAGCCGCGAAGGAGTGTTAACAAGAAAAGAAGAAGCGAAAAAAGAAGAAGTGAAACAGGTTGCTGCACCTACCATGATGAACGCTGAGGTAAAGCCCAGGCCTGCGGTCGTTCATGGATCCACCTATCAGTTGGAAACCCCGATGGGCCAGGCGTACATCACGATAAATACCAACGGCGGCGACCAGCCCCTTGAGGTGTTTGTAAATGTCGGAAAAGCGGGAAGCGATGTTACGGCAATGGCAGAAGCCATGGGGAGACTTATCTCGTTGGTATTACGGGTCGCCTCTCCCATTTCTCCGATGGAGCGCGCGCATCGTGTAGCCAGCGAACTTATCGGTATCGGAGGAGCGCGAAGCCTCGGATTCGGAGAGAATCGTGTGAGAAGTTTGCCGGATGCGGTAGCAAAAGTTATAGATCGGCATTTCGGATTTTTTGCAAAACACAGAGTCGATGCACCAATTGTTACGACGCCAGCCAACGGAAATGGAAACGGTCATAATCCGACGGTAACCGCAACTTCTGCACCGAATGTAGAGCCGGCTGAAAAGCCGATGACGGTACCGGCAACACAGATGTTGCTCACCGAGCGGCGTATGGTGACGGTAGATTTGTGTCCGAGCTGTGGTGAAGGCAGCTTAGTTTTTGAGGAGTCGTGCAAGAAATGCTACTCGTGCGGTTATTCTGAGTGTTAATATAATTTCATGCCTATTTATACGAAAACAGGGGATACCGGAGAAACGAGTTTATTTGGCGGTAAGCGCGTATTGAAATGTGAAGAGCTTGTCGATGTCTACGGATCCATGGATGAACTCAATAGCTGGATTGGACTTATTAGCAGTGATATTCAATCTACCGATGTTCAAGGATTTCTTGCGTTCATTCAAGCAGATTTACTTACGATCGGAAGCCAATTAGCAGGATGGAAAACAGATATAAACAATCTTCCGTATCGCGTGAAAGAAATGGAAGCGAGGATCGACGTATTGGATGATACACTTCCGAAATTACATAATTTTATACTCCCGGGAGGGACTATGCTTGCCTCTACAATCCACCTTGCTCGGGCAGTTTGTCGGCGGGTTGAGCGACAAGCTGTTGCACTGAATCAAAAGCAGTCGGTTGACGCGAAAATATTAGTCTACTTAAACCGTCTTTCCGACTTGTTGTTCATGCTTGCGCGGTTTATCAATCACGAAGCGGGTTTTGTTGAAGTAACATGGTCGGGTATTGACCACGACGCCCGTAAGCGGTAAAAAGAGAACCTAAGTAAGGGCATGAGGAACGCTGTGTAATTCGGCGACTGTGCCGCAACCGTGATCCGCCAGCTGGCGGAAAGCCGGGAACTCCCCCTTACCGTATCCCGAGCAGGAGGATTTTATGGAGAAACCATCTCCCCTATACGATATTTCACCGCGCTATACCGGTATAAGCCGAGGAGACGCGGAAGCTAATGAACGTTTCTATGACCGTATGGCGATCCGCGGTATTCCGGTGTTACGCGACGGAGACGCAGAATCTGATGCCCCGGTATGGAGGGGTGACCACAGTTTCAGTCCTGATGCCGCGACCTATTCCCTTATGCATTTTATAGAGCCGGAAGTGGCGCGTGAGCATCCTGATTGGACGCAGGGGCAAATTCACGCGTTCGCACTCGAGCGTTTTGAGAAGCGTCTTGCCCAGGACTTGTCCTATGAGCACCGGGAAATTATTCATGAAGAGTCCGTCGTGAATTGGCGGCCAGTGGAAACGGGTAACGGAGCCGTGGAGTTGGCGACTGAATATGGGGGCAAAATGGTGACGCTTTCCCAGTTATGGGAACACACGAAAGAATACGCAGCATTCGCGGGAAACCCTGCGGCGTATAACCGTGCTGAGCATGAAGCCCAACTGCTTATGCAGGATAAGTTAATAAACGGTTCATCAAGCGGATATGTGAGTGTGTTGAGCCATCCGGACGCCGTCCGCTATGTCCAGGTTTGGCAAAAATCAGACAATGGAGATGTTATATCGCAGCATGTGGATCTTTTTGCGGCAACGGGAAAAGATTTTTCTCCGGATGAAGCAAAAGAGCTTATATATCACCTGTCTGACTTTCATAGTCAGCGGATTGAGTCACATGACACGGATTTCACATACGCGCATTTTTTTATGAGTCAAGGATCTGTCCATACTGACGATATCCGTACGATAGCCATAGCGCAATCCGTTCATACGGAGGAATCGTCGCATGAACACGGCGGGTTACCATTGCGCCGGCTACATCCGGGCACCGCTGTGCCGGTTGCCGCCGATATTGCAGAGGCGATACAAAAGACAGGCCAATACTTCCGTGTAAAGATAGAAGAAAAAATCCAAGCGCTTACCAAGTTTATTGGCGTAGCGCCGGAAAGCCGTGTGCGAGTCAAGGTTTCACCAAGGGAATCAGTGCGCAGTAATCCGACGGCAAGAAGGGAAACGGTGCGTGCAAGAGTGAAAGAAATGAAGAAAAAGACGGGGGAAAAAGAACAAAGTGACACAGCTATTTCATCCGTATTGTCCGAATGGTGGATTTCCCGGACCATGGCAGCTTTTGTTCCCTATTTACCCGTAGCGTCAGAGGCAACATTATATTGGTTTGCCGTCCTGCGAGAAATAAGTGTAGATACTGCCCGTGAGGGGCCATTTCAATCCAGAGAGAAATATAATATGCCTGTTGCTGCCAAGAGCGAGAAGTCCGCTCCCCATAGTGTTGCGGATGTATGGAAACTGTTTGTTCTTCAGTTGAAATCTTCATTCGCACTTTACGTTCCGCTCGCGGCCGAAAAAATAAACCATGGAGAGCTCGAGACACATCTGGCACCAAAATTTACGGCTCCCGTACCCCACGAAGGTGTGCTGAGGCAAAAACGCTCAGAACGCGCTCAGACTGTTTCATGGTACGAAATCGCCAAAATATTATCATTGTTTTTCCGTTTTTCCGGCGAGACCCAAACGGGTTCTTCCCTCAGTAAAGAAGTGCCTGCGATCACTGAGAATCTGAGGGAAAACGGGGTGGTCCTTACGGAAGCGCAGGTGATTCCCGTCGGCCGGTTCATGTTTGCACTGATATTGCAGTGGCTGTGGTCGGAAGTACCCGGTAAAATGCGGAGGCGTAATGAGAGCGAAGTGCTGGACTCCGGCACGATGAAGAAGGGTATGCACGGTGAGCAGGTGCGCAGCGAGGAACAACTGACTGAGCGTGTCCCGTGGATGCTACTTTCCATTATTTGGCATCTGTCTATGATTCGGGAGTCCGGCACGCAAACAGCGTCGCAACAAAAGGGGTCGCGTCCCAAACGAAAACGGAAAAAGGCGGCGTATCCTGCGCGCGGCATCATATTTGCCTTTGCTTCATGATAGAATAAACTATATGGATACCCTGCCTCATACTACATCTCCTCAAGGAGTCCCCCCAACCTCGGGAATGAACACTCAACCGGTTGTCGGAAGCATGGCAAAAGAAGTCGCACTTCCCACAGCAGCAACAACAGAGATTTCAACTGTGACGGAGATCGGAAAAGAGGTCGAACTTCCGGCGGAAGTCGTTAAAGCGGGGGTCAGAATGAGTTCCGATTCAGTTGAGCTTCCTAAATTTGTGCAGCAGATGGGGGTGCAATCGGTAGCACCTGCTGTTGCAGCAACAACACTACCTCCTGTTATTACCCTGCCACTTTCCGACGAACAAATTGCCAAGGGTCTCCATCAAAGTATCATGACGTCATGGCGGTGGCTTGCACAGTGGTGCAAAAGACAGCTGCAGCAGGCGCATCTCATTATTAAATCCATGAACGGGAAAACAGTACGGATACATGAGTAATGTATTATATTTATGCCGATAGAATTTGCCGATATCATCTACCAACTGGAAGTATTAGGAGTGGCCCTTGTCATCCTGACGTTTTGTCTCATGGGTCTTATGGCGTTAGGATATGTGTTATTTATTTTTTGGAAATACAGGGACAGGGAAAAACACTCCATGGAGTATGCCCTGATCCAGGTTGCAACACCGAGGGATAACGAAATTAAAATTGATGCTGCTGAACAGATGTTTAGCAGTCTCCATGCGATGCATCACGGGGGATTCTGGTCCTTTTTGAAACCGCAGGATCACATATCCTTTGAGATAGTCGCCAAGCGCGAAGACATTCGGTTTTATATTGCGGCTCCCAAGCGTTTTATCGATTTAATCGAAAAACAGATCCATGGTTCTTACCCCGGAGCAGATCTTAAGATAGTGGATGAATACAATATATTCAGCGAAAACGGCAAAGTTGCATTTGCAGCGTTAACGCCCAAGAATTCTGATTATTTGCCCATTCGCATATATAGAGATCTTCCGATTGATCCCCTTTCATCGCTTACGTCCGTGTTGGCAAAGATGTCGGAAGAGGAGGGTGCAGCAATTCAAATTTTGGTTCAACCCGCCGGTAACAAATGGGCTGGATTGGGGCGCTCCTATATATCAAAGAAGAAAAAGAACGAGGCGAATCCTGAAAAAGCCAGTTTTAAGGTTGACCCCAAAACGCTCGAGTCTATAGAGCAAAAAGTTTCTAAGCCGGGATTTAATACGGTTATCCGACTGGTGGTAAGCTCCACGACAAAAGAGTCTGCGGATGCGCATTTGGAAAATCTTATTACTTCGTTCCATCAGTTTACCTCTGACCATAATTATTTTTCTAAAGTAAAACACCCCATGAAAAAATTTTTTATGATCGATTTTATCTATCGGTATTTCCCGATGATAAATCTCCCATTTTTCAAACAATACGGGGTGTTAAACAGTGATGAGCTTGCAACCATTTATCACTTGCCGAACAAGTCCATAGAGACGCCGCACGTTTTTTGGCTCAATGCCAAGCGTGCACCAGCACCGATGCAGATAGCTTCCAGCGGTCAGTTTATCGGCGTTTCCCGATATCGGGGCATGGACCGGCCGATTTTTATCGGTGACGATGATCGCAGGCGGCATCTGTATGTTATCGGAAAGACCGGCACTGGAAAATCACAACTGTTGGAAGAATTAGTAATCCAGGATATAAAAGCAGGCAAGGGACTTGCCGTCGTAGATCCGCACGGCGATCTTATCGACGGAATTCTTTCCCGGATACCCGCCGAACGCGCGGAAGACGTCATCTATTTCGATCCTTCGGATACCGAGAGGCCAATGGGACTCAACATGCTTGAAGCGGAAACGGAAGAACAAAAACATTTTGTGGTAACCAGTATCGTAGGATTGATGTATAAACTTTACGATCCACAGAAAACCGGCATTATCGGTCCTCGGTTTGAGCACGCAGTCAGAAATGCCATGTTGACCGTCATGAGCGAGCCCGGCAGTACGTTTATAGAAGTTGTGCGCATCCTTACGGACGCTAATTTTGTTCAGGAGTTGCTGCCGAAGGTACAGGATCCAATAATTCGGCGTTACTGGACGGACCAGATCGCCCAAACAGCGGATTTCCACAAGTCCGAGGTATTAGATTATATCGTTTCTAAATTCGGCCGTTTCGTTACGAACAAGCTTATGCGCAATATCATCGGGCAGTCGCAGTCGAGCTTTAATTTCCGGCGCGTTATGGATGAAGGAAAAATTCTCCTGGTTAATTTGTCCAAAGGAAAACTAGGGGAAGAGAACAGTAATTTTTTGGGACTTATCTTAGTACCGAGAATTCTCATTGCGGCCATGAGCAGACAGGATATACCAGAAGACAAACGTCGCGATTTTTACCTCTACGTCGACGAATTTCAAAATTTTGCAACGCCTGACTTCGCGCAAATTCTTTCTGAGGCGCGGAAGTATCGGTTGAGTTTGACGGTTGCAAATCAATTTATCGGACAGATGGAAGAAGAGGTAAAAAATGCGGTCTTCGGTAACGTCGGAACACTGATCACGTTCCGCGTGGGAGTCACCGATGCAAATTATCTCCAGCACGAATTCCAGCCGACGTTTAACGAAATAGATTTAATCAATATCGATAAGTACAACGCATATGTCAAGACGATTGTGCATAATGAACCGGTGAAGCCATTCAGCATCGATTTGTCGAAAGATATGTCGATCGTCAAATCAGAACAAAACCGTGAAGTAGCCAAAGCAATAATACAACTGTCTCGCCTGAAATACGGCCAGGCCCGCGAGTTGATCGAAGCAGAAATTCAAGAACGCGCCCGATTGTAATACGTGCTGATTCCCGGAATCAAAGCGCCCCGATTCCGGGAATCATGATTACATACTTTACATTCCAAAAAAAACATGTAATGCTCTGTAAATATTCGTTAAGATGTAGCATACATGAGCGAACCATCAGGAGATTCTCCTTCAGACAAAAAACATAATGTTCTCGTCTACATATTTAACATGTCGGAAGACGTTTGGCCGTTTATTTCGGCGATGTCCGATTCCAACGCACGGAGCGCAGAAATTGTAGAGAACGGATATTTGGGAGACGTGCGGATGTTTCAGTTTGCTGGAGTAGATGATGAAGTGTTGTACATTACTCCTCAGAGAGTGAGCCAAGAGTATTTGGATTATTTCCGATCGTTATTTCCTGCTTTACGTCTTACTGTGTTAACAACCGGCCAGCACAGCGGCGAGATATCAGAGGATATTCTCCATGACCCGTCGATTATGAACGCGCTTATCGAGGCGGCAAATTCCTCTAAAAAATTAACGGTTACCAGTTATGCGGTGAGCCAGCAGTTTCTTCATTTAGTGCGTGCACTTCGGGAAAAGGGATTGACCATTGTGACTCCTGAAGCGCCGGATGAGGAAGATGCGTGGACTGTGAATTTTTTCGGCAGCAAATCCGGGATACGGCAGCTCGCACAACAAAGCACCAATGAAGAACCGGATTTTAAAATGGCAGACGGCGTCATTTGTTTTGGTATTGAAGACGCATCAAAAATTGCGGCTATCCGATACGTAAAAGAACACGGAGTAGTGATAAAAACAAACAAAGGCCACTCGGGTATGGGGGTGGAAATATTCCGGCCGGGTGATTTGCCGGATGAATATCATGCATGTCAGGAAAAGATTTATTCATTATTCAAAAAAGATGACTATTGGTCGATGTTCCCAATTATTATCGAAAAATTTATTAACGTGAGCACTACTATCGCCGGTGGGAATCCGAATGTGGAATTTAAAATATCAAAAAACGGTCATATAGATTTTCTGTATCACTGCGGTGT
>CAYSAP010000021.1:18765-19799 GCA_964429085.1 uncultured Gammaproteobacteria bacterium
AGAAATCGGGCATGATATCATGCCGGAGCGCGTGGCAGCACAGATAAAAGACACCGGTTTTTACATAGCGGAACGGTTTGCACAAGCAGGGTATAGAGGATATTTTGATGTCGATTATGTGGCAGGAAAAAACGGAGAGATATATGTCGCGGAATCCAATGTCAGAAGTACAGGAGGCACATTCGTCTATACGATAGCTACCGTGTTATTTGGAGAAAATTTTATGTTTGATACCTATTTGTTTTCAAACAACGGATATAAAATTTCGCATCTCAAACGGCAGACATTTGAACAAATGCGCCAACGGTTAGGCCCAATTTTATATAACAAAGAAACAAAAGAGGGGCTTATTCTTACCAGTGAGAATTTGCTGAGGATGCAGAAGTTTTCCTATATCATCTTTGCGAAGAATAAAAAACGTTCCTTCGAGATGGAAGCCCGCATGGAAGAACTCCTTCAAGCGTGATCCGTATTATCAATATTATCCATTTTGCAGTAAAATATGGTATATCGTAGGGCCCGTAGCTCATCGGTAGAGCACTAACCTTATAAGTTAGGGGCACTTGGATCGTCACCAAGCGGGCCCACTTTAAAATAAAAACGTGCTTGCTAACAGATCGATGTACTCGGTCCGATCCCAAGCTGAGCCACAAACAATGAACGCATCAGACTATTATAAAGAAGAAATATTTCTTGCCCGTGTTGACAACGATGACCGGATTCTCGGCCGGATCGAACGATGGGAAGCACACGAAACAGGAATATTACACAGGGGATTCACAGCGATTCTCGTGTACGATAAGCAATATCTTGTTCAGCGTAGGAAACACCCCGCGTTTGACGGTGTTTGGGACTTCACATTTTCCTCGCACCAGATTTACAAGGGCAACGTCCTTCAAAGCGATACCGAAGCGGTAGCTGCCGCTTTACAAAGGGAATGGAATATAACGACAGATGTCCGATGCGAAATGCTTGGGAAAGTCTATTACGAGGCAAAAGATCCTAAGAGTATATTTACCGAACATGAGGTAGAT
>CAYSAP010000021.1:19891-20670 GCA_964429085.1 uncultured Gammaproteobacteria bacterium
GCTCGCTCCATGGGCGGAAAAAATAGTTAGTACGCTCGGATTACACCTCGACCGATAAATCCGGGACTGCAGTAATTTCCCGCCAATCCGCTTCCTGACCCCGGAAATGCGCACAACTTCCTATATATACTGCATTATCCGTGCACAGGTTAACCGGGGGAACATGAAGTGAGGGAGGCCGGTCCAGTGTTTTGAGCCGGTCAGCAAATTTTTCCCGTAGGCGCAGATTTGCAGAAACACCTCCGGAAAGGAGAATGGACGGGGCATCGAATTTTTCCGCTGCACGGAGTGTTTTTTTTACCAACACGTCGGTGATGGTTTCCTGCACTTCGAAAGAGAGTTCCCGGATAGAGCGTTCATTCAGTCCGTTTTTTTCTTTCAGTTTATTTACCTGCCGCAGTATTGCGGTTTTGAGTCCGCTGAATGAGAAGTTGTGCTCGTTTTCTTTTCCCAGCATCGGCCGGGGTAAGACACCGGTAAAAGAGGAGGAGCCGCCGGAAAACGTTTTGGCAGCTTCCTGGATTGCCAGTCCGCCGCCGTGACCAAATCCCAGGAGGCGTGCTGTTTTGTCAAAGCATTCACCCGCCGCGTCATCGAGCGTACCGCCCAGCCACTGTATTTTTTTGGGAGACTCCATGAGATATAGTTCCGTGTGTCCGCCGGAGACGACGAGGGAAATTGCGGGAAATTGAATGTGGTCCCTCGACTCCGCTCGTGACGAATTTTGTTCCGAAGACGAAACAAAATTCGCATACATATGTGCCAGCACGTGATTAACC
>CAYSAP010000022.1:0-8740 GCA_964429085.1 uncultured Gammaproteobacteria bacterium
CGCTCTTCTGGGAGTCGCGTCAGCACAAGCCGGAGAGTTTACATTCCTGGTCGTCCAAATAGGAACAAAGTCCGGGCTGATCACCCCAGCTGAAGGCGGAGCGCTCGCGTTTGCCAGTGTCATTACCTTTGTGGTTTCGGCTCTTGCGTCTGATTTCTTTGAGCCAATTTACCAAAGGGTAAAACGTCTCATCGGTCTTTTCGACAAAGCAGCAATCACCGAGAAAGTGGTAATCGAGGCTGAAGTTCCGTCATCGGTAATATTCCTTGATGTTCCGGAAGGAACCGACGCTGATGTGAAAATGGCCGTCACGCCATGGGTAAATCGCGCAAAAGCACTTTGGCCCAACACGACGGTTCTTATCGTTGAATGGGTCCAAGATACTGCAGAAGAATCGTTTCTGACCTCTCTGGGCGGAACGGTTCTTGTACGCGAACCTTATAATGACCCAGTAGGACTGTTGAAGTCTTTGGACTTAAGCTTGACTCGTGTCATTATCTCCGGTCCTGCACTTGGACTTCGGCAAGACGTCGAACTGATCGCGTTTCTCGCGGCCCGCCCAGATATCAGCTTCATCACTGTTGCAAGCAACAGAACAGAGGCTGATGAGCTGGAAAAGCTTGCTCAACAGAATGAACGGATCACAGTCGTCAACGAAACCCGCGACCTTGCGGCAAATATCGGCAAAGCAGCCGAAAATTTGTAAGTCTTTCAGGGTATCTAGGAAGAAGAATTCAAGAGACGGTAACGTCCCTTGAATAAACATTGCGTCCACAAGACGTATTGTTTAGGCACATCAGCCTTCTTCTTTCTAGAATTCCCTTTGCGGATGTGTATCTGCACTGATGAGTCCGAAAGGACGAAAGGGTGTCGAAGTTTAAAATTGGCGGCGCCCGCCGACCCCGCCCCCTCGGATAGCACCTGCTATAAGGAGAGCCGCCGCCGAAAAACCCACCGCGCTACCCATTTCTTCGTATAGGCGGCTCGACTAAAGCGAGCCACGAGAAAATTACTCTTACAGGTAAAGGAAATGCGTGGCGAGCGATCCGAACTACCACGACTATCGAACCCTGGACAGGGATACGATATTAGTGGCGGGGGCAAGAGCGGATCACCCCGCCGACTGCAGGACGTGCTAAACGAAGGAATACTACGGAAGAGACTGTAAAAGCTCATAAATCAACCTGACACCGGCGAGGCGCCCCCTAGGGCGTCCTCTCGCACAAAGGCGGGGTCGCCGCTATCATCTTTGAGTTGGGAGGGTGGGCAGTAACGGAATGACAAAAGCCTCTGTTCTGTTTTCTGTGTTAAAATAATCCTACATTACTCGATCCGGCTTTGCGGGAGAGAAAAATCGCGCGCGCAAAAAATAACGGAAGCGCGGCGCCCGCACCGCCGCGCAAACAGCGAACCCCGCGAAGCGGGGTGAGCTCAGAAATAGGATCGAATTTGTTGAAAAACGTTCACTATATGAAACGGTTTAACCTGGAAGAACATTTAAAGCTAGAACATAAACGAACCCCGTTTTCACAGTATCTACGCGAGATAGTGTACGGAGGGAACGACGGTATCGTTACGACATTTGCCGTCGTTGCCGGATTTGCAGGCGCACAAAAAGACCCCTTATCTAACGCAGTTCCGGTGATTTCCGTTCTTCTCTTCGGACTTGCTAATCTTTTTGCCGATGCATTTTCTATGTCGCTTGGAAGCTTTCTGTCGCTTCGTGCTGATCAAGATATTTATAAAAGCGAAAAGGACAAGGAACATCATGAGATCCTTACATCTTCCGAAAACGAATTTCTGGAAACTATAGAGATACTGAAGCGAAAAGAGTTTTCGGAAAAAGACGCAACAACACTTGCCAGCATTTACCGGAAGAATCCTCATTATTGGATGGAATTCATGATGAAGGACGAGTTAGAAATGACCAATCCTGAACATGAAAATCCACTAGCCGTCGCGGTTTTTACCTTCGCTGCATTCACTGTATTCGGAAGTATACCTCTAATCCCGTTCTTTGCGAGAATGGGCGACGGCAACGTTTTGGCCTCTATCGGATTTACCGGGCTAGCCCTGCTCCTTCTTGGTTTTTTACGTGCCGCTGTTTCAAAACAAAAACCACTTCGGGGAATTTTTGAAACGTTATTGGTTGGGGGACTTTCTGCTTCCGTGGCGTATGTCGTCGGGACATTTTTTCGCGTGTAGAAAGCCCTTCTCCGCTGCTAATTTGACACCCACATCCCCACCTGTCACTATAAATATATGGTGAAAAAACTCCTTATAGCATTGTGTTGGTTTCCTCTCACCCTGGGCTTACTTGTAATAAATCTTTCCCTTCTGGTTTCCCTGACGAAAAAGGCAAATGCAAGCCAACCGGTCACACAATCCATAACGCTGCGCATTGCGGCTACCTCGTATGGCACAGAGCAAGTGCTCGGTGCGACCGTGAGAGCCGGAGATGCACGCGCTTTGTTACTCACAAAATTCCTCACCGTTCACCAGTCGCCGCTCTCAGAATATGCTGACTATATATTGGATAGGGCAGAGTACTACGGCATTGACTACCGTTTAGTGCCTGCGATAGCCATGTGCGAAAGCAATGTCGGCAAGCGCATGCCAAGTAAGGATTCCTATAACGCCTGGGGTATAAGTGTGGAAACAGGAGAAACAAGCGGCGCGAAATTTCCGAATTGGTTATACGCGATCGACTGGGTATCCCGATATCTCAAGGAGAAATATTACACCAGGGGCATTACGAATTTGATAGATATCGGCGCTATCTATGCGCCCCCCTCGGTCGCCAACGGAAATTCCTGGGCAAATTGCGTCGGGCAGTTTATGGATGATATTCAATAAGGCCCATAACAAAGATAAATTTCTCCTGTAATGTCTTCAGAGAACCCTGATCATAAAATACAAAATAGCCCATAGGACTTGACAAATTAGATATTATAGGCTATACTTCTCCGTTAGATCCTAAGGTTCGCTACCTAAACCACAGCTTGCTTTAGGGTTATTAATAGCTACCCAATCGTTCGTGCTTGAGTAGCTATTTTTTGTATCCTATGAACCTAATCTTATTTATTCTCATGTTAATGTTCGTGCCACCTGTCTCTGCTGCCAGCAATATTGTTGCGGATGCTTCAGCACACCCTAACCTTCCTGAACAAATCGAGGACGAACGTGTTACGCATCTCAAATTCTACTTAGAAAATCATGATTCGCCGCTCTCTGATTCTGCTGGTCATTTTGTGGCAGAAGCCGATCGCTTAGGATTGGATTGGAAGCTCGTTGCAGCCATAGCAGGAGTAGAATCAACATTCGGAAAACATATTCCCGCCAACTCATATAACGGGTGGGGTTGGGGAGTGTTTACGGGGACTTCTGATGGGAAGCATTTTAAAGACTGGAACGATGGTATCACTCAAGTCTCAGAAGGGCTGCGCTACCGCTATGTAGACCGTGGAGCCGTCTCTGTCGAGCAAATGGGCCGCATCTATGCCGCTTCTCCTGTCTGGAGTACCAACGTCCGCTTTTTTCTTCGGAAAATTGAAGAATTTTCACCGAATAAAGTAGATCACCTAGCCGTCACCATCTAAAGCGCGGTATAATAGCGGATGATGCGCCGGGGTGGCGAAACTGGTAGACGCGCAGGTTTTAGGAACCTGTACCGCAAGGTTTGGAGGTTCGAGTCCTCTCCCCGGCACCCATTGACCCGTATCTTTTATGCATGGTACGATCTTCTTGTGAGAAAAATAGCTGCCCTGTCCGTATTATTCCTATTTGCCCTCTTCTTACCATCCGAAAGTGCGCACGCCACATCACTACAGGCGTATCAGGATTATCAATTTCAATTCGATCAGTACCGTCAGCGGCATGCAGATTATCAGATAGCGATAACGCAGTATAAACAGTTTAACTCCTTGGCCAGCCAACAGGATGCGCTGGATAAAGTAAAGCTGCTCATAGCACAGCGTTCCAATGCGGCAAAAGCATATTTTTTGTTTATGAATGAAAAACTCACGGAGAGCCCGGGGCTTCCTGCGAATGAAACTTCTATATACCGCACGATTATCACTAATCAAGTGGGCTACCTGGACCAAAATATGGTACTCTCTCCTTCTATCGCATCACTTGAGGATGCCCAGCGTGTTTCCGAACAATTCGTCAATAATTATGAAACGATGCAATCTGCATACCGGCAGACTATAGCGGGGATTGAACTCGGATATCTTAATTATTTTGCAAAACGTTTTGACGATGCAGCAGTGAGTGCTCAGGCGCTCATGAATGCGAGCAGGTTGGATGCCACCCCCCAAAAACAAGCCGTATTGGACCGATGGCTTTTGGCGTTGTCCAACAAACATAGCCTTTACCAACAAAAAACAAATACGATCCGTTCGATGATACCTAAACTTAGCGGAGATGTTATGCAACAGGACCGCTTGTTTATTCAAATACAGACCCAGTTTGGAGCAGCCCGCCAGGATCTTATCGAGTCAGCCTCATATCTTAAAGAAATAGAAATAGCGTTAAAGTACGATTAAAAACCTATGGACGAACGAATTATCAAGCAGAAAACCGCGGTAACACTCGCAGAGGCAGCCGCTCAGGCTGCACCGCTACCAGTGCCACCCCCGCCTCCGCCCGTGGTTCCTATGGTACAACCACCCCAGTCTGCACCCGCACAAAGCACACGCTCAAACAGAATGGTTTTGATCGTTGCAGCCGTTTTAGCGCTTGGGATACTTATATTCGGATTTCTCTATCTTAAAAGCAGCACGCAGCCTAAAGAAGCGCCCATGACGCCGATTATACCCACAACCGTTCCGTCGCCTACGCCGCAACCGAATTTATCACGCATATCGACTACCAGCGCGTTTATGGGCTATAGCGAGGAAGTAGCGTCATTTTCGGCAATACTCAATGCATTTTCCTTGCAGGATGGCACATTAATTCCGCCAATCCTGGATATAGAATTGGACCTCAAAAACTAATTTTCCATTTGCGGCAGATATTGCGCTATGGTACACTTCCAGCTATGAAAAGTACAATCCAAACGATACCCGACGGCACAATTGAGTTTATGATAACCATTCCGTGGACGGATATTCAGGCAACATACAAAACAGTAGTCACCGAAACGGCAAGCAATGCCGAGATAGCTGGATTTCGCAAAGGCAAAGCCCCACAACAAATGGTCGAGGAAAATATCGATAAGACCAAGACATATGAAGAAACCATCAAGCGCCTCGTTCCGAAAGCCTACACCGCCGCCGTCCAGGAACACAAAATTGCTCCTATCATGATGCCACAGATAGAACTCAAAGACGCCCAGGAAGGCAAAGATTGGATTATTTCCGCCAAAACGTGCGAACGGCCGAACGTGACCCTGAAAGATTATAAAAAAGTAATGACTGACCTTAAAACGGAAAAAACGAATAAGATATTTGTACCCGGCAAGGATAATCCAGCAGAAGAGAAGCCAAAAGGCCCTTCTGTTGATGACGTTCTGGACCGTCTACTAACGGCGGTGGATGCAGCCATTCCGGAGATTTTACTGGAGCACGAACTAACGCACCAACTCTCGCTTCTGGTAGACCAAACCAAAAAACTCGGCCTTACCGTAGAGCAATATTTGAGCTCCACAGGCAAAACGGCTGAATCCGTACGTGCCGAATTCAAGGCAATTGCCGTCAAGAATCTGACCCTGGAGTTCGCACTTGAGGCTATTTCAGAAAAAGAGCAGGTCGTGGCCAGCGAAGAGGAAGTCACGAAGGTTATCCAAGGCGCCAAAACCGAGGAAGAACGAAAAAACATGGAAAGCCAACGCTACTACCTGACGAGCCTGATACGACGGCAAAAGACGCTGGATGCGCTCATGGCATAAATTTGCAAATCTGCTGCCCTGTAGTATAATGCAGGCGCTATGATACAAGGCTCATCTAAAAAGAAACCGACGCATTATAAGAATGACAACGTGCTTGAGGCGTTGGGTTCTGTTCCCACGAGCGTAAGCTCCAATACGGTTGCCGAATTCGGTAAAATCGGCAACGACATCGTTTCCTCCCTCCTGGGCAGTATGCCGAAATCCGGAGAATTACAGCCCAACCAGACAATTGAGTTTGGTGAAAATAATCCCGAACCGGCAGCACCACAGCCTATGCGCGTAGAAACACAGCATCGACCGAACGCAGATGTCATTGAGATGGAAACCCGCCAACAGCTGGAAATGATTCGTGCCGAACTTAAAAGCCTCATGGCCTCGCTTAAAAATCTGAATAAAGAGGTACAAAACGCAGTCACGCAGGAAGTCGTAAATCCCGGCGTGTATCATCTCAACTTTTATGACCAGCTCCGCACATTTATCCGGGTATTACGCCAACAGATAGAGGATAGCGGCGCTTGGCTGGCATCCTTCAATACGCGGAAAAAGAAAATGGGATACTGGGGCATGTACAAAAAACATGGCACCACATTTGGGCTTTCCAACGAGCGGTCACTCGCGACTTCTGCCGGCTAAGACACCGGCGCCCTCGCTATTGTCTCATTCCAGCAAGCTATATATAATCAATGAAGGCAGAGGATCGTTAGCTCAGCGGTAGAGCGCTGCATTCACATTGCAGATGTCGTAGGTTCAAATCCTACACGATCCACCAAATATACCATGATTGCGCTTATCTTCCTGATACTGCAGCTTCTCATGGCAGGATTTTTCCTGTTTCTTTGTCTTGCCTTTGTTACTGGAGGTCCGTTTGTTCCGTCGTCCAAACGTGCGGTAGAAGCCATGGTCACATTGGCCAAATTACGTCCGGGACAAACCGTGATCGATGTCGGCAGCGGGGACGGACGGGTATTGTTTGAGGCAGCCAAACAGGGAGCAAATTCGGTAGGAATAGAGATAAACCCGTACTTGGTGCTCTATACACGGATTCAAGCCTTTTTCGGGCCGCACAGGAAATCAGTGACGGTTCTCTGGAAGAATCTTTGGGCAGCTGATTTGAGCCAGGCGGATGTCATGTTTGTCTATCTTATCCCGTGGAAAATGGACGTATTGGCAGAAAAACTTAAGCGGGAGCTCAAACCCGGTGCACTGGTCATTTCTAATAGCTTCATTTTTCCAAAGTGGAAAATAGAGCGCAAAGATGCCGATCATCATATATATGTATTTCGTATCACGTAACGGTATTCTTTTCCACTCCGCAAGAAAGCAGTATACTGAGGCTCATGACAGAACCTATTGTTGAAGTCCAACGATTGACCAAATACTTCGGTACATTTGCGGCAGTCAAAGGAATTTCTTTCTCAGTCAAAGAAGGCGAAATTGTCGGCTTATTGGGGCCGAATGGAGCCGGCAAAACCACGACGCTTGCCATGATGCTGGGTGTTATTAGTCCCACGTCCGGCACTATTCGCGTGTTTGGAAATGATTTCGCTACCCATCGGGAGGACATACTCACCCGCATGAATTACTCATCCGCGTACGTGCGTGCACCCTGGCGCCTGACCGTTTGGGAGCACGTCTATGTGTTTGCCCTCATGTACGAAGTAAAAAACCCCAAACAAAAAACCGATGAGATGCTGGCAACATTTCACCTGACTGACCTCAAACACGTACTCGGCGGGGATTTATCTTCCGGTAATATTGCGAGACTTAACCTCGCCAAAGCATTCGTCAACCAGCCGGAGTTGGTGCTACTGGATGAGCCCACCAGCTCGGTCGATCCCGATATAGCAGACCGTATCCGGCAATTTATCAAGTTATCCCGCAAGATGTACCACACGACGATACTGTTAACCTCTCACAACATGGCAGAAATAGAAGAACTGTGCGACCGGGTCATTTTTATGAACCACGGAGAAATCCTCGCAGAGGATACGCCGGAGGGACTGGCAAAAAAGATGAAGAAAACGCGGGTCCGCCTCATGATGCGGGACGGCCAAAAACGAACCGTGGAATATTGCAGCAACCACAAGCTCCCGTGCAGCACGAATGACCGCTACGTCACCATTGATATCAATGAACAGCATGTCGCTAATTTGCTCACGGATTTATCCAAAATCGGAGCGGATTATGCGCAAATTTCTATCGATAAACCGACGCTGGAGGACTATTTCATCGGAAAGGCGCGCAATGAAACGACTTAATCTCCATAGGGTGTACGCCCTGGTGCTGCGGCATCTGCTGACATGGCCAAGAAGTCTGGAGCGGATCGCCGATTCTTTTTGGTGGCCGACGATGAATCTTTTTATCTGGGGATTGGTCAATGTGTATCTCCAAACAGAAACCGGTGTCACGACATTTTTCGTCAATCTGTTTCTCGGAGGACTCCTCATGTGGACGCTTGTCGCCAGGTCGCAGGAAGAGATGGGATTACTCTTTTTGCAGGAGGCGTGGGACAGAAATCTGCTCAATATGTTTTCCTCCCCGCTGACGATATGGGAATTCAGCCTGGCGACGGTTGTATTGGCAAGCGCTAAGCTTTTTGTTACCTTTCTCTGGCTGTTTTTCCTCGCCCTCGTATTTTTTGCATTCAATATCTTTTCTCTCGGATGGATACTCTTGCCTTATGCGCTCATCCTTATGACGGCAGGGTGGAGCCTCGGGTTTTTCATAAACGGCCTGATCCTGCAGTACGGATACCGGGTACAGGTATTTGCGTGGACGCTGACCATGATCATTCTGCCGTTTTCCAGCGTGTATTACCCCGTAAACGCATTACCCGTTTGGATGCAATAT
>CAYSAP010000022.1:8750-19786 GCA_964429085.1 uncultured Gammaproteobacteria bacterium
CACGTGCATTGCCAACCAGTTATGTTTTTGAGGGGATGCGGCACGTTTTTCTCACCCGGCAGATTGATCTACCAGGACTTGCTATAGCCGTAGGCCTAAATATACTGTACCTTTTCCTGGGTATGTGGTTTTTTGCATACAGTTACCGGCACGCCCAAAAAACCGGCATGATCATGAAGTTTAGTTGATATTCTTGACTTTGGAATGAAACCCGACATACAATAAACATACTTCTTGACCCGGTTCGATCACATCGGACTAAACATGAGACTTAACCAACCTCAAAAAGAAGCGCGATCTTCGGCGTAAAAGAAGATAAGCAAGGACCGTTTTCAAATTTGCGCTGGAACCTTTCCGCCACAGCGGGAGCGCAAAGGGAAGAACGGTTTTTTTATGGAAAAGCAACATATGGATAACCTGAGACACTCATGCGCGCATTTGCTCGCTGCTGCCGTCAAGCAGTTATTTCCCGGCGCATTAAATGCCATCGGGCCGGCGATAGAAAACGGGTTCTATCAGGACTTTGATACGGGTGAGTGGAAAATATCCGAAGAGGATTTCCCCAAAATTGAAGCCAAAATGAAAGAAATATTGCCAACCTGGCAAAAGTTTTCGTTCAATGAGATAACGCTTGCTGAAGCGAAACGGTTGTTTAAAGATAACAAATACAAGGTTGAGATGGCGACAGAATTCGCAAAGGAAGGAAAAAAACTCCAGACCAACGATCCGGGTGACTTCTTGGATTTGTGTAAAATGGGTCATGTGGAGCATCCCGACCAGGAACTTACACACTTCAAGCTCCTCTCCGTCGCCGGAGCATACTGGCGGGGGAGTGAAAAAAACAAAATGCTAACCAGAATCTATGGCACGTGCTGGCCGACGAAAAAAGAACTGGATGAGTATCTTGCCATGCAGGAAGAGGCAAAAAAGCGCGATCACAGGAAATTGGGTAAGGAGTTGGAACTGTTCCTTATCAGCCCATCCGTTGGGCAGGGATTTCCGCTGTATATGCCCAAAGGATTTATCATCAAACGGGAACTGGAACGGTGGATTATGGATGAGAAAGAAGCACGGGGATATCAGTTCGTCTGGACGCCGCACGTGGCGAAATCCGCGCTCTACAAGCAATCGGGTCACTGGCAAAAATACGATGCCATGATGAATCCCATGAAACTCGAGGACGATGAGTATGTCGTCAAACCTATGAATTGCCCGCATCATTTCCAGATTTATAACGAACGGCCCCGAAGCTACCGCGAGTTACCGCTCCGGATTGCTGAAAACGCTACCGTTTACCGGTTCGAAAAAGCGGGAGAGGTAAACGGGCTCCTACGGGTCCGAAGCCTTACCCAGGACGATTCCCATATTTTTGTACGCCATAGTCAGATAGCAGACGAGATTGACCGGATCCTAGATCTTTCCATGTATGTCTATAAGACGTTCGGATTTTCTGATTTCAAAGCAAGGGTATCCGTGCGCGATCCGAAAGACGCTCAAAAATACCTGGGAGACGCCAAAAATTGGGGTATTGCGGAACACGCACTGATAGAGGCAGTAACCAAGCGCGGCATGCCGAACTTCATCGGGGAAGGCGAAGCGGCGTTTTACGGACCGAAAATAGACATCGTCGTTAAGGATGCGCTGGGACGGGAGTGGCAACTCACGACGTGCCAACTCGACTTCGTACAACCGGAAAACTTTACACTCCGCTACATCGATGAGCATGGCAAGGAAGAAAAGCCCGCTGTGCTGCACGTGGCTATTTTGGGTTCCGTTGACCGGTTTATGGCCATCCTCATAGAACACTATGGCGGCGCATTTCCGTTGTGGCTAGCTCCTGTCCAGACGGTCGTGATCCCGATATCCGAAAAGCATAACGAACCGGCAGCGAAATTATTGGCGCAACTGAAAGCGGCAGGCATCAGGGCAGAAGCAGACACCAGAAATCAGCCGATGCAGGCCAAAGTTCGAGATCATACGTTGCAAAAGGTGCCATACTTAGCTATAATCGGTGATACCGAAGTTAACAGTAATACGGTGAGTGTTCGCATGCGACGGGGGGAAAATCTCAAGGAACAACACCTTGACGACTTCCTCTCCAAGCTAAAGACTGAGATTGAGACCAAAGCAAACCCATAAGTTTTATAAGATCAACTACCAAATCCTGAGTCCGCAAATACGGCTTCTGGATGATAAAGGGGTACAGATCGGTGTCGTTTCCAAGCTCGAGGCCTTGCAAAAGGCCAAGGAATTTGGCGTCGATGTAGTTGAAATTGCGGCAAATGCAAAGCCACCGGTTGCCAAACTGATAGACTATAAAAAGTTTAAATATCAGGAAGCGAGAAAAGAACGGGAAGCGAAAAAAACGCAGAAAAACGTAGGAGTCAAAGAAATCAGGCTTCGGCCGTTTATTGATCAGCACGATTTTGACACCTGGCTACACCGGGCTGCTAAATTCATAACAGACGGCAATCAGGTAAAAATAAACGTTCTTTTTAAAGGCCGGGAGCTCGGAAGAAAGCAATTCGGGTTTGATGTGCTCAAGCGCTTTATAGAAAACCTGGAGGGTGTTAAAATGGTTCGGGAGCCGAGAATGGAAGGAAGAGTGCTCGCCGCCATGGTCGTACCGAACAAAAAAGGTGAAGCCAATCAAGCAGAAGAAAAAGAAGAAGCGAAACAGTAAATTACGCATATGCCAAAGATAAAAACCAGAAAAGTCGCAGCGAAACGGTTCAAACTGACCGGAACGGGGAAACTCGTCCACCGCGTGCAGGGAGCGCGTCACCTGCGAAGAAAAAAGAGTAAGCGCCGTCAGCGCCGTCAGGATCGCCAGGTAGCGCTCGAAAATGCAATGGTTCGTCATGTACGCATTTACGTACCGAAAAAAAAGTAAAAGTAAAGGAGATTACTTATGAGAGTTAAACGCGGAGTTACCAGTAAAGCAAAGCATAATAAAATTTTCGCCGCCAACAAAGGCTATCGGATGACCAAGCGCCGCCTGATTAAGGTAGCAACCGAAGCATTTTTGCATGCAGGTGAGTATGCATTTGCCGGACGGAAAAATAGAAAGCGGGATTTTCGTGAACTCTGGATCACACGGATTTCTGAAGCGGCTAAACTTCGCAGCATGTCGTATAGCTCACTCATCCACAAATTCAAGGAATCACATATTGAATTGGATCGCAAAACACTGGCAAATCTCGTCGTCGAAGACCCGGACGTCTTTGATGCAATTCTTGAGGAAGTCAAAACCGTAAATTAAGATATCGTTATGACAGCCAGAAGTAATACATTTTTTGCTTTCTTTCCCTCGCTACAGCGGGGTTCTTTGGGTGCCTAAGGATAGAAAATATAGACGACCCAAGGATCCCGCGAAAGCGGGATTTTTTGTGGTATGAAAGGAGGTGAAAATATATGAACATTAAAGATAAGCTTAATGAAGCCAGAACCAGAATTGAATTAATTACGATCGGTAGAGAAATTCATATATCTACTGATGCAGCTCTCAGGCAATCGTTACAACAAATGATTAATGAACGAAAGGTAGTAATATGGGGCAAGAATCACCGACGAGCAAGACAAGATCAGGAAATAACATTACAGAGACTACGTCGGTAAAGAATAAAGAAGAGCGGCGGACGATAGTCCTGACACGATTACCCGCCCGCCTCTCTTCTTGCGTAGATTATACAGCAGGAAATACAATGGGAGATAGACATGACTGAACTTATTTACTTAACTGACAGTTATAAAAAAACTCTGACGACAACGGTTGTCTCGTGTGAGCCGAAAGGCCAGCACTGGGAGCTTATTCTTCTCAGTACCGTTTTTTACCCTGAGGGGGGAGGCCAACCGTCGGATAAAGGGATAATCACAACTCCTTCCGGAAAAGCCCACGTCAAACATGTCAGACTCGCAGGCGATACGGTTATTCACGAATGCACCGTCGAAGGAAACATAAACGGAGGAGACAAAGCCACGTGCGAAATTGACTGGGACATCCGGTATCAGAACATGCGCGTCCATAGCGCCGGCCACATCGTTCATGAAGCGGTCAAGCACCTTGCCCCGCAGCTTGTCGCACTTAAAGGAGAACACGGAACGCATCCGTATATCGAATATATCGGTAGCCTACCGATCGACAAGACCTACGCAATTGAAAAAGAATCAAACACCATTGTCAGTGCAAATATTCCCCTACGCACGGAATTCGTTTCCCTGGAACAGCTTATGGCGCGTGCAACATGGGTGCCGGCCCATCTTCCCAAAAATAAACCGCTCAGGATCCTGACCATAGGGGACAATGATCCCATACCGGACGGCGGCACTCAGGTAAAAATGACGGGAGAGACGGGAACAATTACCATTACCGCCATAGAGAACGCAGACGACCATGTGCGCATCTGTTATCGTGTCGAGTCACAGCAAAAAACCAAGCCGGCACCTTCCGAGCCGGAGGCTATTCCCGCACCCGAACTGACACGTCTGCTTATGGAGGTAGAAGCAACCGCCAAGGAACTCATTGCCTCATCAACAGTCCCAACCGAAGCGTTACGCCTGGAACTGTTAGGAAACAAAAGCAATTTTGCGCAGATTACCAAAAATATCAAATACGTCCCCGTAGCCTACCGTCAGGAAATCGGTAAGGTGATTAATTTCGTGAAAGAACATATCGAAGAGGCGCTTGCCTCGCGCGCAAGTAGCACCATGCAATCTAAAGAGGCGGCCGGGGAATTCCTTGATGTCACTATGCCGGGAATACGTCCTCCCGAAGGACATCTACATATTGTCACGCAGGCGATAATGGAAATTACAAGAATTTTCGAGCGGATAGGATTTACCCGGGTGAGACACCCGGAAGTTGATTGGGACTATTACGCATTTGAATCCCTCAATATGCCTGCCAATCATCCTGCGAGGGATGAGTGGGAGACGTTTTTTATCGAGTATCCCGGCAAGCAACCCGCCTCCGCTAAAGCTACGGACGGGCGAAGGCAAAAAATCGTGCTTACCCCGCATACATCAAACGGTCAGGTTCGCGAAATGGAAAAAGGGAATCTCCCTATCCGCATGATCAACATTGCCAAGTGTTACCGCCGGCAAATCGACGTGTCGCATACACCCATGTTCCATCAATTTGAAGGCTTGTATGTGGACCATAACGTCTCTATTGGACACCTTAAGGGAATCTTTGACTATTTCGTCAAACAATTTTTCGGCCCTGACCGCACGACACGGTTACGTCCATTCCATTTTCAGTTTACGGAGCCTTCATTTGAAGTCGACATAAACTGCGGCATATGCCTGGGTGTAGGTAAACTCGCAGACGGAAACACGTGCAGACTCTGCAAAGCAGGATGGCTGGAACTCGGAGGCGCCGGCATGGTGCACCCTACGGTCTTACGAAACGGCGGAGTAAATCCCGATGAATATTCCGGATTCGCATTCGGATGGGGGATAGAGCGCACGTCCATGATGAAATCCGGCACGAAACTTGATGATATCCGGCTGCTGTACAGTAATGACCTGCGGTTTTTAGAACAATTTTAAATTATGAATATACTCATCCCTGACTATTGGCTTCGGGAATATCTCAAAACAAAAGCAACACCCGAACAAATAAAAGAATATTTGTCCCTGTGCGGCCCCTCTATCGAGCGCATATACGGGGCTGGCGATGAAACCGTCTATGACATCGAAATAACCGGCAATCGGCCGGATGCGATGTCCGTCATGGGGGTTGCGCGCGAAGCTGCGACCATCCTACCGCGCTTCGGTATAGAAACCCGGCTTACCGGCGATCCCTACAAATCAAAAGAGAGCAACAAGAAATTTACTGGCTCGCTGAAGCTGAAAGTCAAAACCGACGCGGAATTGAACCCGCGGTGGACGTCGGTTATTTTTGATTCGGTCACGATCAAGCCCTCTCCTTCGTGGCTTATGCGCTACCTGGAGCTTGCAGGCATGCGGAGCCTTAATAACGTTATCGATATCACTAATTTTCTTATGCACGCCTACGGCCAACCGGTACACGTCTTTGACTACGACCGGATAGCGGATCACGTAATGGAATTACGAGCGTCCAAAAAGGGAGAAAAGCTTGTGACGCTCGACGGAAAATCACACACACTGCCGGGCGGGGACATCGTCATAGAAGACGGATCAGGCAAACTGATCGACCTGTGCGGTATCATGGGCGGCAAAAATTCCGCAGTGCAGGACAACACAAAACGCGTTGTATTGTTTCTTCAGACATACGATGCAACCCATATACGGAAAACGTCCATGCAGTTAGCACACCGTACGGCAGCAGCCGGTCTGTTTGAAAAAGGACTTGATACGGAATTGGTCAAACCCGTATTCATGGAAGGTATTACCATGATGGAAAAATTTACCGGAGGACGGGTCGCAAGCCCTGTTACCGATATGTACCCCGTTCCCTACAAAGCGGCGCGCGTATCAATCGCGGTATCAAAAATTCACGCATACATCGGCGCGCTCAAACCGTCGTCCATAAAAGAAATTCTGAAATCGCTTGGTTTCGGGGTCACCATGACCTCAACTGCATTCACGGTAACGGTACCGAGCTTCCGCCGGGACGTCGCAATTGACGTCGACGTGATAGAAGAAATTGCGCGGGTTCACGGATATCATGCTATTGAAGCTAAACTTCCGGACCATGCGCCGCCGATTACGATTCCCGATATGGAGCTTAAAGCGGAAGAGGAGATTAAAATCCGGCTGCGGGACTGGGGATTTACCGAATGCATAACGTATTCCATGGTGTCAGAGGAAAGCTTGAATAGTTTCGGAAACCATGCGGGCGATGCATACAAAATAGCCAACCCGCTTTCCAGCGAATGGATTTATATGCGGCCGGATCTCTTGATGACCATGCTCCCGGTCATCCGGGAAAATATCAAGCTCAAAAGTAACCTGAAACTATTTGAGCTAAGCATGCGGTACGGCTTCCGTCAGCATGACCTACCGGTTGAAGTGCCGACGCTTATCGTGGCATGGACGAATGCGGCGTTTCCCGAAGCAAAAGGCCTGGCAGAAGCATTGTTCTCCCTGTTTGGAATACCGTTTCCTGCCGATTTTACGGATGCTGCCCGGGAGAAGGCACTTCCGTGGTACGGCAGCAATTTCCTGTCGCTGGCTGAATTCGGATCTTTGGGAGAACTTGACCATGCGTTACTGGAACGATCGGGGATCAGTTCACCTGTCACTGTTCTGCATATCGATGTAAATGCTTTGGCAACGCATGCAAATGCCGCCAAAACATACATTCCCGTTCCCAAATATCCGCCGGTTGTCGAGGATCTGGCGTTTGTCGTGCCCGCACGGTTTCATGTACAGCCGTTGATAGACCTGCTTTCCCATGCGCATGCCTTAGTAAGTTCGGTGACCCTCCTGGATGTGCACCAAAACACCAGGACGTTTCATGTGACGTATCAGGATCAGTCACGCAATCTGACCGGTGAAGAAATCGTTCCCGTACGAAACAAACTTATCGAAATGGCACAAGTCAAATTCGGGGTGCTGCTCAAAACCGTATAACAACATACCTGTATCAGGGGGTAGGAGAAGGCGTAGGACTGGCGTAGACCTGATTGATCCCCACATGAATCTCCCGTTCGCTCGAGGTACCCCGTTTATCCGTTGCTTTGACTTTAATGACATGTGAGCCGTTTATGATAGTGATGGTTTCGGATATCGACTTCTCATTGCTCTTTTCCCTGACTTTCGTTCCATCGACGAATAGTTCAAACTTCTCGATATCAGCAGTCGAAATAGCATTGGCTTCCACCGTTACGGAATTATTATCGATCCGCTCATTATCTCCGGGCTTTTTTACCTGCAGCACCAATTGGTTGGAGTCGCCTCCGCTGTACGTTTCTGTCGGTGCTTTGTATTTACTGTCCGCAGAAGCTATCCAGGCATTAATGCCGTCCTGCCACCGGTTCTTCCCGTCACCGGACACGGGATCGTCTTCGCGCAGCACAATAAATAATTTCTCATCGTAGTCACCGGTTGCAACTTCCACGCTATTGGCAAGTTTATTGTTGTCTTTCCGGGAAATCTTCAGCTTCTGGTAGATAGCGGCAGGGCCGGTGGGCTCTGTACCCTTGATAAAGAATTCCTTCCGCGTCGGCTGACTCTCAAACGGTAAACCGCCGCCAAACGCATCGATATCCATCTCTATAACTCCTTCCGGCCGCTCAAACGGCTCATCCTGCATGTTTTTGATTGCCTCCCGCATGATGCGGTTCCAGATGGGAGCAGCCCCGGTTACCCCGGACGCGAGTGTCGGGCTCATCGGGGTATTATCATTATTGCCGACCCAGGTAAGAACGACGCGGCTTTTGGTGTACCCGGCGGTCCAGTTGTCCCGCTTGTCATCGGTGGTTCCGGTTTTGGCCGCTACCGTTTTACCGGATAGTACCAAATAGGATTTAAGGCCGAATACTTCTTTGCGTGCATCATTATCCGCAAGGATGGAGGATATAATAAATGCCACATCCGGCTCCAGCTCATCACGGGCGGCAGACGGCTTATATTCATAGAGTGTTTTGCCTCCGGCATCCGTAACTTTCAGGATAGCTACGGAGTCCATGCGTTTGCCCCCGGTCGCCAACACGCCGAAGGCCGTTGCCATATCCATCATCGTAACCTCAGCGCCCCCCAGAGGCAGGGAAAGCCCCACCCTTCTTAGATTCGCATCGGTCGGCTCCCAGGTCTTGAGTCCCATCGCGTACCCCAGTTTCAGCACATCTTTGACCCCGTCCAGGGCGGCAACTTTTACCGCGATCGTATTTATGGAATTGGCGAGTGCGTATCGGAGTTGTATGGGGCCGCGGTATTTATTATCATAATTTTTCGGATTATATTCCGCTTTGGCCGGATCTCCTGACGGATATTTGGTTTCCACATCCATAAGCATGGATGAGGCTGTGTATCCGCGGGTCAATGCTGCGGCATAAATAATGGGCTTGAGCGTACTTCCCGGCTGCCGCAAGCCCTGCGTGACGACGTTAAACTTAAGGCCCGAACTGTCCGTCGCCGCATAATCCTTGCTGCCTACCATCGCAAGTATTTCTCCGGTATGGGGATCGAGTACGACGGCAGCTCCATTGCTTACCTTCAGTTTCTTGGCTTTTTCGACCTCTTCTTTTACCGCAAGCTGCGATGCTTCCTGGAGCGACCAATTGAGCGTCGTCGTCACCGTGAGGCCGCCTGCGTTCACTATTTTTTCGCCGAAACGGTCAATCAGCAATTCCTTGATGTAGGCGACAAAATGCGGCGCGCGCAAACCGGCGTCACCGGAGGCAAAGGTCATCGTGTCCATTTGCTTACGGGCTTCACTTTCCTGAGCGGGCGTAATAAGCCCTTCCTCGCGCATACGCCGGAGCACATGGACCGCGCGGTCTTTGTATGCGCCCTCTGTACCCGTAAACGGTGAGTAGTAACTCGGGGACTGGGGCAATCCGGCAAGTATTGCTGACTGAATGAGCGACAAATCCTTTACCGGCTTGTCGAAATAATGTTCTGCGGCGGTTTTGACCCCGACTGCAGTGCCGCCATACGGCGCTTCATTCAGATACATGAGCAGAATGTCATTTTTGCTGTATTTGCGTTCAATCTGAATGGCGAGCACCGCCTCTTTCATTTTGCGGGGAAGCGTACGCTCCTGACTTAGCAGCACATTTTTCACTAATTGTTGGGTAAGCGTCGAGCCTCCCTGGCAACGCCTCAGAAAAACGCACGCGAGCATGCCGCGCATGATACCGGTCGGGGATAAGCCCTGGTGTTTGTAAAAATCCTTGTCCTCGACGGCAACGGTCGCATCTTTCAGGTATTGGGGAACTTCATCCCAACTGGCCGGAATTCTGTTTGTCTCCTCAAAAATGTCGTACAGCTTCTCTCCATTACGGTCGAGCACCACCGTGGAGAGCCCTTCCCGCCGCTGCACCTTGTCCGGACGGGGCAAATCCTTAGCATACCAGGCAAACAAAATACCGGTAAATAATATGAGAATGATAAACCCTATAAACCCGCCGTAGGCCACAATACTCCAAACTTTCATGCGGGATACTGAGGCTCCAAACAGCTTTCGCCGTTGCCGCTGGCTAAAGAGATCGGACATTTCTATCACAGGTATTATTGTAGCCTCCCTCAACGCAAATGACAAACCAGGCTCATAATGTGCTATAGTTATGGTAATTATGGATGCCATAGATCATTTATTGACCCGCGGGGTAGACACAATTTATCCGAGCAGGGATGCGCTTGAAAAGGTACTCCGGAGTGGCAGGAAACTGCGTCTTTATCAGGGGTTTGATCCCACGGGAACGCAGCTGCATATCGGACATGCCGTAGGATTTCGGAAATTACGCCAATGGCAGGACTTAGGTCACCACGTAATTTTTTTGGTCGGCGACGGAACAGGCCTTGCGGGAGACCCGTCGGGAAAGATGAAAGCCCGGGGCAGATTTATGTCGCGCACCGAGCTGCGGGACAACGCAAAAGCCTATCTTATGCAGGCTTCGAAAATTGTGCGGTTTGATGGCAGCAATCCGGTCGAAATTCTCTATAACGGTGATTGGTTGACAGAACTCAAGCTGGAGGACATGCTCGGCATTGCGCAAAATTTCACTGTCCAGCAAATGATCGAACGCGATATGTACCAAGTGCGCATGAAGGCAGGAGACCCCATAAACCTTCGTGAATTTATGTACCCGCTTCTCCAGGGATATGATTCCGTTGCCATGAAGGTCGATCTTGAGCTTGGCGGCAGCGACCAGACCTTTAATATGCTTGCCGGACGGACTCTTGTCAAAAACATGCTCGGAAAAGAAAAATTCGTCATGACGGTGCCGCTTTTGGCGGACGCCAAAGGGGTCAAAATAGGGAAGACCGAAGGGAACGTCATTGGCCTTACCGATATCCCGAACGATTTCTTCGGAGAAATTATGTCACTGGGAGATGAAGCGATCATCCCGTGTTTTACGTTACTTACTGATATAGCCGAAGAA
>CAYSAP010000023.1:0-8287 GCA_964429085.1 uncultured Gammaproteobacteria bacterium
TCCAGGTACCTGTATTTCGTTCTGATTTCCTCGTTCACCTCATACCCCGCAGAATCAATCGGAAACGGCAATTCTTTTGCTTTTGAGATAACCGTAAGGTGCTGCATTTCCACTTCTACGGAGCCGGTGGCAATTTTGGAATTTATCATGTTCTCCGGCCGCTTTTTAACCAGTCCCACAATTTCAACGACGTCCTCGACGCGTGCTTCACCCAATGATTTAACCCCTACCACCTGTACGACACCGGACCGATCCCGGAAATCCAGAAACATAATCTTGCCGTGATCACGCCGAGCGAGCACCCAGCCCTGAAGTATTACTACTTCACCGATTTTTTGCGCAGTCTCTATGGCTAGTGTTCTCATACTGACTCTCATTGTATGGAGAATATGGTGCCTTGACAAGAAGAAAATTCAGCAGTTATAATAGTATTTCGTTATGAAGAACCAGGCGTGGTGTCACTATATGGCCCTTATTACCCTTCGAAAGGTCGAAGGGGTCGTGTGATGCCTGCATAAACTTTTTTACATAACGCATTACACGAACCCCGATGTAATCGGGGTTTATTTGTTCTATGGCAGAAACAGTTCAACCAATAAAAGAAACACCCAGGGCAACCCGCCCTCCCGTGGCGTGGAAAATAGACGTGGTGGAAAAGGAAACCACGATGACCGTAATATTTCCGACTGTAGATCTGACACCCAAGGAGAACGAGGACAAGCAAGCGTAAGGATATCGCGCACCTTAACATACCGTTTTGACCGAGGATAAATACAGAAAATCTCTCCGTTTCTGTCTTTCTCTTTGTTCTATAACCGTTTTTCAAAAGGAGATAAGTTCGCGTATGAGATATATACAAAATTGAGATTACCGACCAAAACCAACCATTCTTTAAAGGAGTATGCTAATGTCACACAAATGTAAAAAACCACAACCAGTTCATTTAAAACGTTTTGTCCATACAATTCAGGCCATGTTACCAAGAATCAAGAGTCCTGAAGGGGGATGTACCTGCTCACACGGATCACACCGCGGAGGTAGATGCAACGCTCCCACGCCCGGAAGCATAAATGGCAAATGCAACCGGTGCAATAAAAATCATGCGAAGCATGATCATCACAATGATGCGCCGATTGTCGCCAAGTCTCAGCGGACCCGCCATCACTGAATCGCTGTCGTCGTCACGATGGAGACTCCGGTTTCTAAGGGGTCTCCATCCCTTATTTTTTGGGTCGCTATGGGCATGAAAATAAAACTTAAGCAATGTGCTGCTTCTTCTTTATTTTCCTGTATTCCCATACACCCACTTTGACACCTTTGTCTTCATAAACGCTTTTTCTGAAGAAGTGAAGCCACATATATTTCACTCATTCAATCCAAGCGTTTATGAGGAAACTTTATCTATAATCCCCGTGTTCATCGGCAACTAGCGCCGAGACGAACGCGGGGATTGTTCTAAAAAAGGTATGATACAATTACTATATTCATGCAGACCATTACCTCCCCTATCACACGTAATGAACTTTCAGATATTGCCAAACGAAAATTCGGCAACCTGATAAAAGCAGTGGTCGATATCGAAAAAAAGATCATGGTCATCGATGCAGATCTGCACGCTGATGAGGAAGCTGAATTATTGCATCACGGTAGCAAGCAAGAGCACCTATGGGGAATCAATCTATACCCTGAACTGACAAATGAGGATTTTATAGAGTTTGACTCTATGATCAACGTCCGCCCAAGCATGAATAACATGAGCCGCAGTGTAGAATCTAAATCAGTACGAAAACAGATAATCAATGTCGTTCATTCACTTATAACACCGTGAAATACCATACGACCCTAACACAAGAATCGTGGTCCAACACATCAATTATTTTTCAACTGGCAAATATCGGCAGCGAAATTGAGCGCACCATTTCATGGAAAGAGAAAGGCAACAGCGAGTACAGCCACAAAGCATTTTACAGAGCGCTTGAACTTATCGATCTTTCTTCAAGCGGCCATCTTAGCTATCCACAACGAAAAGAATTTGCAAGAATGCGAGAACTATTGGTGGATTGGTTTATAGGAACCAATAAATGGCATTCAACCGATAAGTTGTGGCAGAGATACTTTTACGCATTTGCTTACGCTGCCAGAAATCATCCATGATGATCATCATTCTGAAATGAGAATATCCTTCACCTTAAGCTGCAGGGTCCGTTTTCCGTTCCATTCGTTCATGTCGATAGCGTAGGCCACATCAACGTGCGCTTCCGTTGTCAGTTTTCCGTACGCTTCTGCCATATTAAACGCGACGGCATCCCATGAGTCCTGCGAATCCAACGGCCGGACTTTGAGTTTGAGATGCTTGCGGGTCGCGCCGATAATGCGTATATCGGTTACACGTACCTGCTTTGTTGCAAATACCGGTTCGTAGTTCCCGAAACCGAATGGGGTCATGCTCTGCATAAGGAGCCACAACTGTTGGGTTGCAAGATCGAGGGGAATCTCTGCATCGATATGAAGTGTGCGGGTAAGCTTTTCTTCATCTAATTCTTTTTCTGCTAACGCTTCAAGGCGTTTTTTAAGTGCCTCGATATTTTTGGTTTCTACGGTAAACCCTGCTGCCATAGGATGACCCCCCACATCGACAAGCAAGTCGCTACATGTCCGTATGGCTTCAACGATATTAAATCCCGGGATGCTACGCGCAGATGCTTTGGCAAATTCCGCACCAATTGCCAGCACAATTGCCGGGCGCCAGTATTCCTCTACCAGCCTCCCCGCGACGAGTCCGATGACTCCGGGGTTGTACGATTCGTGAGAAATGAACAAAAGTTTTTTAAGCTTTTTAGGGACCAGGTCTTTTGCATGGGTTACCGTATCTATCGTTAATTGCTGCCGTTCTCGGTTTGTGAGTCCGAGTTTTTGCGCAAGCAGCCTCGCCTTCGCCTCATCACGCGTACACAAAAGCCGGAGGGCATCTATGGCATGTTCTAACCTCCCCATTGCGTTGAGCCTGGGGCCTAACATATGCGATACCGAATAGGTATCTAAATGCAACTTTTCTATGCCCGCCTCGGCAATAAGCGCATTAAGTCCAACGCGCTTCGTGTTACGTAACGCTTCCAGCCCGAATTTGACGATGGAACGGTTAATCCCCGTAAGTGGCAAAAGATCAGCGATCGTACCGACTGCAGCAAGTTCGAGAATCGAGAATCGGGCATCGAGTTTCGAGAAAGCTAGCAATTCCTTCGCAACAAACCATGAAACCCCGGACCCTGATAGCTTGGTCGTGTGCACGATAGTGCAATGCGGCAATTTGTCCGGCTTAACGTGATGATCCGTAATAATCACTTCTATCCCGAGTTTTTTCGCATACGCCACTTGGGCGTGTGCGGTAATACCATGATCAACGGTGATAATAAGCGAGGGATCATACTGGATCCGGACGGCATCGATTCCCTTTTCCGACAAACCATACCCTTCGTCAACGCGATGCGGAATGTAGGGCATCACGCGCGCTCCCAGCTGCCACAGCGTCTCCCACATGATCGCACCCGCGGTGATGCCGTCAGCGTCATAATCCGCATACACCACCACGGATTCTTTGTTCTTTATAGCCTTTTGAATACGGGTAATCGCTTTTTTGAGATCCGATTTGTCCACCCCGACACCGGAAGCAGTTAATGACGCGGGGTACGTTGGATGGAGAAATGCTTCCCGCTCTTTTGGTGTGGTGATACCCCGGTCCTCTAAAATTGCACGGATAATCTCTTCTCCTGTTGCCTCCGTCATCTGCTTCTTAATATGCCACTTCTTCGCCATAGAGGGTATAATACCAGTATGATTGTCCTTCCTCAATCAGCGCTCGACATTATCAGTGCCTTGCAGTCGCAAGGACACGAAGCCTATGCAATAGGAGGATCTGTGCGTGATCTTCTCCTCGGATTCCCGACAAAAGGCTGGGATTTCACTACTGATGCAACACCGGAAGAAATACTGGCCATTTTTCCTGACAGCTTCTGTGATAATCAGTTCGGAACGGTTGGAGTAAAGATTCCCGGAATTGAAAAGATAAATTCCGGGAATCGACCTGATCCTATAGATATTTATGAAATCACTACCTACCGGAGCGAAGAAGGATACAAGGATCACCGGCACCCGGACAAAATCTCCTGGGGCAAAACGCTTACAGAAGACCTCTCGAGACGGGATTTCACTATAAACGCAATCGCCTTTGACGGAAAAAACCTTGTTGATCCGTATAACGGGAGGACCGATCTGGAGCAGAAACTCATAAGAACGGTTGGCACTGCGACTGACCGGTTTGCGGAAGACGCACTCCGGATGCTCAGGGCAGTACGGTTTGCCGCACGGTTCGGGTTTGCGATGGAAGATGAAACAGCTCAGGCAATACAAAATAATG
Organism: uncultured Gammaproteobacteria bacterium; assembly: GCA_964429085.1. Lineage (GTDB taxonomy): Bacteria > Patescibacteriota > Microgenomatia > UBA10105 > UBA927 > UBA927. The sequence continues at coordinate 4,415 of CAYSAP010000023.1, forward strand.
CGTCGCTTATTACGGAAATATCCGCAGAACGGATTCGCGATGAATTTTTTAAGATACTTACAGCAACACACGCTGCCGATGCCATACTCGTACTCAAAAATCTGGGGCTCCTGCATTATATCCTTCCGGAATTAGAGGTAGCATTTGCAATCCCGCAAAAAAGTCCGAAACGCCATCATATATATGACGTCGGTACCCATTCGATTATGGCGCTCAAACACTGTCCATCTGACGATCCCATCGTACGCCTTGCCACGCTTATCCATGATCTGGGTAAGCCCAAAACGTTCCGGCAACTGCCTGACGGGGTAATTACGTTTTATAACCATGAAGTAATCGGAGGTCGCATAGCCAAAGTCGTGAGTGCGCGCCTGAGGCTCTCAAAAAAACAGTCGGAACTGCTCTACATCCTGATACGTTGGCACCAGTTCAGCGTTGATGAACGCCAAACGGACTCGGCATTGCGGCGGTTTATCCGAAGGGTAGGCAAAGAAAACTTGCCCCATATCCTTGCGCTCAGAATAGGAGACCGCTTAGGAGGCGGTGCTGCAGAAACATCCTGGAGACTGGAACTCTATAAAAAACGTCTGGAAGAAGTCCAACAGCAACCGTTCTCCATAGCGGATATTCATGTAGACGGACATGACGTCATGAAAATTTTTGATATCCAACCGGGGCCGATAATCGGAAAGGTACTCGAGGCGATATTTGCGGAAGTAGAAGCAGGAACACTTCTCAACGAGCGCGAAGCATTACTTGCAAAAATTGCAGACCTCAAAAAGACTATTCACTAAGCCTGACGCTTTTTATGCTCCCATCGGTGCCACAATAACAAAACCGGCGTAGCTATAAACGGCGATGAATACGTACCGGATACCGTTCCGATAAGCAGGGCGACGGCAAACCATTTTATCGTTTCACCTCCCATCAGTACCAAAGCTACCAACATAAAAATAATCGTGAAGGAATTCGTCAGCGAGCGGTTCATGGTTTCTGTAAGAGCCGTATCGCTTATTTCTTCAAATGACTTGTTACGGTCGCGCTTCGTGTACTCGCGGATCCGGTCAAAAACAACAATGGTATCGTGCACGGAAAAACTCATGGTAGTGAGGAATGCTGTTACAAAAAGGGTATCAACCTCCACCCCCAAAAAACGGCCGAACAGTGAAAACGCTCCCAATACAACCAACAAATCGTGAAGCAGGGCAACGACGGCCGCAACGCCGAAACGGATATTTTTAAATGCCCAGGCAACATACGCAAGTATTGCCGAAATTGCGAGCAGTGCGGCAAATAACGTCTTGGATAACAATTCCTTCCCCAATACCGGACCGACGGTTTCGTTTCTGACAACCGCAGCACTTACCGATGCGCGGTTCTGGATAGTTTCGGTTAAGAGCGTGATGTCTTGGCGGGTTATCTGCTTCATCCGAAGGATAAACGCGAAATCGCCTGATTGCTGCGCACTCACCACATCCAATCCAATGTCTTTCGCCAACCCAGTGACCTCTAAAATCGACACCCTCTTGCTGGTGCGGTATTCCACGAGCGACCCCCCGGCAAAATCTATGGACGGGCGCAATCCGAAACGGATAAACGAATACATGCCCGGAATCAGCACAAGCGCCGAAATAATCGCGTACACCCAAAGATACCTGCTAAATCTGATCATACCGCATGCCCTTTCTCTTTATAGAACACCCGGATAAAAGTCCTGGTGGCAACGATCCCCGTAAATAAACTCATAATGACGCCGACAAGCAACGTTGCCGCAAAACCGCGCACTAAACCGCTGGAGGGAAGTATGGCCCAGTTGCCGGGATTGTATAAGATAAGGGACGTAATGATCGTGGTAAAATTTGCATCCCTGATGCTGTCCCACGCTTTTCCAAATGCTTGTTCCATAGCAATGCCGGCCGGCTTCCCTGCCCGCAACTCTTCTTTGTAGCGCTCAAATATCAGAATATTACTGTCTACGGCCATACCGATAGAGAGCAGAAATCCGGCAATCCCGGGCAAAGTCAACGTAACGCTGAACAAACGGAAAAAACCAAACGAAAGCAATCCGTATAATATGAGTGCCGATACGGCAATAATGCCAAGCCGTCCATACTGCAATATCATAAATACGGCAACAAGTCCCAAGCCGATCACTCCCGCGGTAACACTTTTTGCAATGGACTGTGCCCCTAATGTAGCCTCGACCGTACGCTCTTCAACCGGACGAACCGGAACAGGCAGCGCGCCGGCATTCAGCTGCAATGCGAGAACGCGTGCATTTTCCTGAGTAAACGAACCGGTAATAACTGCCTTCCCGTCCGTAATAGCCGTCTTTACCACCGGAGCCGTAAGCGGAATATCGTCTAAAAATATTGCAATCGGCTGGCCGATTAACCGCGTCGTTGCATCGGCAAATTTCTTACCCCCTTCGGCGTTAAACGTCAGTTCGACTTCCGGCTCGCCGGTCTGCGGACTGAACAGCATGCCTGCCCGCGATAAGTCTTTTCCGGTTAACCCTACCGATTTGGTATTTGTTAACATCGGGAGAACAAATGCACCAGGCGTCGCCTCAGTGGAATCGGTAAACTCGCGGAAATCCAATAATGCCGTTTGCCCAATAAGGGATATCGCCCGTTCTACATCGTTAACACCCGGCAATTCCACGATGATCCGGTAAGAACTTTCTGTAACCGCAGTTTGAACTATCGGCTCTGATACTCCGAAAAAGTTAACCCGTCGGTCTATCACTTCCTTGGCCGATTCCAACGCTGATAGCCGGTCGGACTCCTGTATATCCTTCATATCGGCTTCCAGAACCACATGGCTCCCTCCCGCCAAATCGAGGCCCAAAGAGGTTTTAAGCGGCTTGGTCCAACCGAATATCCGCAATGTCGGAGGATTGATTATCCTGTCAATGGTACGTCCCAATACCGTGACATTAAGTCGGTAATTTTCCGGCAAATCGATAATCACCAGTACAATGGCCAAAAGAAACAACAAAAAAAATACCCTACGCGGATTTTTAAACATACCAGGTAGTGAAATTTCGACGGTTGTTTTACACGCGTCTTAATTTCAGTATCCTTTCATTCTATAATATTCACTCTATATTCAGGCAATCAATTTCCTTACAACCAACGCTAACGCGTGTCGAAATTCTACTACCTGGCATAGGCACTTTATATTAACTGACTAATTCTTCTTCGTCACCGATAAGCATAACCCGGGAGCCGCTTAATATTTCCAAAACAAACGGGTCGCGGCGGCGTTTGCGGAATGCAAATTCTTCATCCGTCATGACTGTATAATTCAGTTCGCGTTCGCGTTTCACCTCTTCTGCTCGGACATAACTTCCGAGCTCAGCCAGCACGACAGAACCCACAACCAGCAAATCAACGTCATTGCCGCCTTTGTGCGGCAACCCGCGCAAGAATCTTCCTGAGAGCATCGCAAATTTAATTTTGCCAAGCTTCGATTTATTTTTGACAATGTCCCACCCGAGTCCTGTCGTCTTCCCTATGAGCTCCATAGTTCGAAATACAACGGGTACTCTTTACGGAATCGGTAAAACAATCTGTTTGCCCGCTGCTCCTTTGCAAGCATGCCGGCTTTTTCCAAATGCGCCAACTCGCGCCTCACTGCATTTATTTCTTCGTCAAGCTGCCTCACCACCTCCCGAACGTGATATATCATCGTTGGGTTATTCAAAAATAACACAAGCATCTTCACCCTGACTCGGGAGATGATCAGATCTTTAAGAAGCATACATCCTCCATATTCCTGGGCAGAGGTTTAGTATGTAACGCTCGTTCCTGTGGGCAGCATTTCGATCCATATCTGGCCACGTGTAAATTCAATTTCTTTATTCGTGGC
>CAYSAP010000023.1:8408-9578 GCA_964429085.1 uncultured Gammaproteobacteria bacterium
CCCGCTGCCGGTATTGGCATATAAAAGATGAGCGTGTTCGTCGACCGGCCCGGTTTCTTTTGCAAAAAGTATAACCACTGCTTTTGCCGACAACTGTACTTTGGTATCAAGATCGGTATGTGCGACACCGCCATTAAATCGCTTATACACGTTTGCTACCTTGTCATAATCCCACTTCACCCCGTAGCTCGCTTCGTATCCTTTCCAGGCGACGAAGCTGATAGATGTGGCGGCACCACGGTCATTTTCCTTAGCGTCATCTTTAAACTTCCACGGTTGGAACGCTTTGTCCCAGGAAACCCCTGCGGCATCGACATTCGTCCAACCCCGAGTTTTTGCAAGTGCTATAAGCTTGTCGGTCACACAGACCATGGTGTGTTCTGTGGCCACCGGATGATCCAGACGGTCATAATTCCTGTAGCATGTCGGAAACGAAATGCCGAACTGGTCCATGTCTTTTATCTTGTATTGCTGGATATGGCATAGTGCCTTGGCTCTATCGTCTACCGTGGGGTCATTACACAAACCGGCTCCGCCGACGTGATTATAAAGTGCATCGTATTCCATGACCCACCCGAGGAAATGCTCGCGTGCGCTTCTAACAGGCGCCAGATTCACTGATTCTGCCGCAATACCGCAATAAAACACTCCCATAAATCGGGTTATGCCTCCCTCGACCACTGATTCATATATAACATCAGCTTTTGACAAACCGGACTGCGGACGGGATTCTTCGTGGTTTTCGATCATAACCGCGAGCGGCCTTCGCACGGCCCAGATATCTTTTTCCTGCTTGGTATATAATTTGCCGTTTATGGGACAGGGTTCGGTTCGCGGAATTGACGGGTCAATGGCAAAATGCTCCTGTGAGCCGTTACCGGGCGTGGCTGTATTACCGATTCCGGCTGACTTGCCGAAATAAGAGAACCCGGCAAACGAAATTCCGGTGGCGATAAGGTAGAGAGCCAATCCGACAATACTGGTAACGATAAGTTTTTGTTTGTTCATGAGTTCCCTCCTATATGTTTTGCTTTATCTATAGCAGTTTCCTCTTCCCTGGAAAGCGCTACGTCTTTTCCTTTTCCGGATATGATTTCTTTTACGTACCATCTGTTGCCTGCCCGCGCATACAGCGATCCCTTGAAGTTGCGATCCTGATGCAGCGAGGAA
>CAYSAP010000023.1:9588-18174 GCA_964429085.1 uncultured Gammaproteobacteria bacterium
CAATGCCGGAATTTCTTCCGTTCAAAAATGCGATAGAAAAGCTCTGCGCACCCCCGGTATCGGCAAACGGGTTAAACCGAACAATACCAATTCTTTGAACGTGCAGGCTGCCGTCGATTTCCAGATGCTGTGTCGCTTTCTCAAGTGCCTCTGATCGGGATTTGAGATCATTCACGGTAGTTAACACCGACTCTAATGCATCCAGCAATCCCACCTTCGATACACCCTTACTTAACCTATTATAATGGGAAATCATCCGAATAAGCAAAGCGGAAATGATTCCCAGCCATACCAAAAATCCTATGGCAACTCCGACGACAAGTAATGTACTATTGAACACCATTCGTATTCACCATAGTACGATTCCCATTTCATTGTTGTCAATGGAATAAAGTTGACAATCAAAGTGAGGCTGTGCTACGCTCATGCGCACACCCCTTACGCGGTATGCCAAAAAAAACAAAAAAGGAAAAACTGCTCGCTCAGCAACATCGCAAGAATCTGTCCCCCGTGGTAATCCGAAATACGTCTGAAACGCCCCGTGCCCCATTGCCCATTGATACGCGCGTTTTATTCTCGCTTCCTAACCGGAATATTGCTGCAACGACCCAAACGACTGCTACCCATGAATATGCATTGATGAAACGAGATCTCATAAAAACGGTCGTTCTTACCAGCGTCATTCTTATCAGTGAATTTCTGCTCGCCCAGTCGCTGCCTCGATAATAATTAAACTATTGTTGAAAGGAGGTGAATGTAATATGGCAAGTATGTATTGTGTCAAATGCCGCGCGAAGCGCGAAGATCCGAAAGCAGTCAAAGTCACCATGAAAAACGGCAAACCGGCAATGAAAGGCAAGTGTCCAGTTTGTGGCACCGGAATGTACAAAATCGGTGGCTAATTTTTTTCTGGTAAGACGTTTTATCAAAATACCCCGCACCCTTACGGTGCGGGGTATTGTATGGTATAATAGAGTTGCACTTTGGGAACCCGGATTCTCGGGGTGTACCAGACGGTACGCCCAGGAAAGTCCAGACAGCAGAATGCGAGGGGACTCCGTGTAAGCGGAGCGTCGAAAGATCGGGTGTTCTGCCTGCGAAAGCAGACGGGAACGAAATCTGAATTGACAGATTGAGAGAGCCACAGAGACGATCATCAGCCGCCAGCCTAATCGGGCTCGGAAGATGGGTGAAACGTTGGCAATCCCACCCGCTGCAACCGGCGACCGGTCCGTTATTACCATCCATTCGGGAGGACCAAAGATTACGGGCATTAGAGAAATGAGAATCTTCCGCCAGATGGCGGAAACAGAATCTGGCTTACGAGGATCCCAAAGTGCAATTATTCTTTCTTCCCTTTGAGGGTCATGGGGAATGAATTGATGACTTCCTGAATCGCGAGTAACACGGGCACTGCCAATACTGCTCCGGTGACTCCTCCAAACCTTCCGCCGATCATAAGGGCAAGGATTGTAAGCACGGGCGGCAAACCGACGCTTCGCTTCATTACCAAGGGAACCAGGAGGTTATTTTCTACTTGCTGCACAATAATATAAAGCGCCGTAACGGAAAGTGCGAGAATGGGTGAATTTCCAAATGCCACGAGCACGGCAGGAATTGCAGACACCGTAGGACCGATCATCGGGACAATTTCGAGAAGGCCGGCAAAAATCGCCAGAGGCAACGCATATTCCACGCGCAGAAAAAATAAACCGCCGTAGACTAATAATCCAACAATAAACATAAGGCACAGCTGACCCAATACCCAGGCGCCTAACCGTTTTTCAATTTGAAGCAACACTATAAACACCTGTTCACCGGTTTCCTCTCCCAGTAACGCCCCGAGAAAATCCTTCAGATGCCGTCGCTCCAAAAGGAAATAAAACGTAAACGTCATAACCGTAAGGAGGGACACCACATTGGAAAATACGCCCACGGTCACCCGCACTACGTTTTCACCGACAGGTGCTACCTGCTGAAGCAGTGACTGCACGTCCGATGATATGTACGGGAATACGCGCGATAATACATCAGGCAGCTGGGTAAATAATTTTCCTGACTGGACAACCAGCGTCGGAATCATGCTCGCTATACCGACACTTAATCCGCCGAAAACCAACCCGTAGAGCAATAAAATAGATATCACCCGGGGCACACGAATCCGCTCCATCCCGTCAACGATGGGACGGAGTGCTGACATGAGAATAAACGAAATGAATAACAAAAATAAAATATCCGTTACCTGAAGCACAAGCCAGACGGATGCAAGCAGGACAAGCGTAAAAATAATGGTTCTGTGGGATATTTCAATTTTTGTCGGCATAGGTATTGGATCAAGTATACCACTGACGGACATCCTTCTCTACCAGATCGTCAAGCGTCGATTCTTCTGCATCATACCAATGAATCCCGGGCTGGCGGGTAAACCACGTTACCTGCCGTTTCGCATACCGGATTTCTTCCTGCGTCCACAATTCGATAGCACTATCGCGGCTTATTTCTCCCCGAAGAAAACGATATAGCACCGAAAGTCCGATAGTAGACGCTGCAGGATAATCTGCGGAAAGGTGTCTCAATTTTTCTGCTTCCTGCAGTGCGCCTGACGACAAACGTAAAATTACCCTGTCCCGTACGCGTTCCGACAATGTATCGTTATCAATCCGAAGTCCTATCCAAAACGGCTCAAATTCTATGAGGGGGGCGGCATGCAATTTTTTCAAACTGGCCACTTCCAGAGCACGGATAAGCCGCCGGGGATTATTACGGTCAGAACTATTCATGCCCGTCCACCGGGCACCATCTTCAACTGAAAGTTTTTCCTGAAGGGTATCGACCGGCATGACGCTTAATGTCTCACGAAGTGTTGCGTTCTGCGGTATATGGAGCGAATCAAACCTGCGAAATAATGAAGCAAGGTAAAAACCCGTCCCTCCCACGAGGATGGGCACACCACCCCGCTTCACGATGTCTTTTATGACGAGGGTTGCGAGCGTTTGAAAATGCGAAATACTCAGTGAACTATTCGCTGGAGCCACATCATATAACCATATAGGAATGGAATCAATACTATACGTTACCAATTCGCTTTTCTGTCGCTTCAATTGCACCGTACGGCGCACCGTAGGAACGCTGCCTGCTTCAAAATCTTTTCCTGAAATGACGTTCATCCCCTGATACATCTGGCGCGAATCTGCATTGATAATCTCACCATTCAAACGCTTCGCCAACGCTAGTGCCAACTTGGTTTTTCCTGTAGCCGTAGGACCGCAAACAACGATAACGCGCGACTTGTGATGATTAAGCGTAGCGGATACTTTTGGCATACGTGCCATTTCGTAAATTCGTCTTGTTAATAAGTTCTTCAAGAACTTGCCATCGCCGTTTCTTTTCCATATGCGGCACATTATCGGTATAAGCTTTATGCGCGGCAGTCATCGGTCTATCGGAGTACATAGCTATATATGCCTTGGAAAATCCGACCTGATTCACCAAATCAACAGTTTGTTCGAATTGTTTTACCGTCTCACCGCAAAATCCCACGATAATATCCGTTGATATACGGGATTCCGGCATCGCTACCTTTATTTTCCGGACAAGCAATAAAAATTCTTCACGGGTATACCACCGGTTCATGCGCCGCAGCATTTCGTTGTCTCCCGATTGCAGAGCCAAATGAATATCACGGGATATTTTCGGATTCCCTGCCATAGTGGCAATAAGCTCATCGGAAAAATCCCAGGGGTTACTGGAAATAAAGTCAACCAATTCTGCGCCGTCTATAGCGCAAATTTCCTGTAGCAATTGAGGGAACAGCGTAGGAATCCTCAATCTCCCTAAGTGTTTCACATACGTAGGTCTGATACTCTTCCCGTTTACCGTATATGTTGCTTTCTTGCCTGTCGCGGCATCCGGCTTCTGAAAATATGTTTTATCGGGTAAATCCCGCATCACCTGGATATTATTCTCGCCGACTAGTAAATCCGCTCCGTATGAATTTACGTTTTGCCCGACCAGTGTTATATGTGCAATGCCCTTCTTGGCTAATTCTTTGCATTCGGCTATAACATCATCAAACCGCCTGCTTATCTCGCGACCTCTCGTAAACGGTACCACGCAAAACGTACAAAAGTTGTTGCACCCGTTGGAAATCGGTACCCACGCATGATGCGGATCAGTTCGTATTGCAGCAAAATCGAATCCCACTTCTTCTATCGGAAGAAACTCGTCAACCCCCGGCATTTTGCGGCTTAACTGTGACAGCATCCTCCCGGTTTTTTCACGCGCAGCCATACCGACCATGCATCCCGTCACAACTATTTTTTGAGGTTTCTTGCCCTGAGCCAGCCGAAGGGTCTTTTCTTCGGTGAGGTTATGGACAATGCCGTAGACACGATGTTCTGCTGACGCTCGGATCATACAGGTATTGATAACGACGTCGTCCGCTTGCTTCATCGTCCTGGCTCGGGTGTACCCACGTGATTGGTAGAGAGCCGCCACACGCTCCGAATCCGCTTCATTGGCCGCACAGCCGAAGGTTTTGATGAAGTATTTCATGCGATGCATATTGTACCATCTCATGCTGATCAAAGGAATTTACCCGGAGATGCCGGAGGATTAGAGAAGCATCATAAAAGAATAAACTTCTCAATGACGGTCGCAAGCCCGTCATCGGATACAGAGGGTGCCACGAAATCAGCGACGTCCTTAAGCTCCTGTACGGCATTACCCATGGCAATCTTTAACCCGCAGGCCATAAGGAGAGGGTAATCGTTATAACCATCACCCACACCGACTATATCTTCCTTCTTAACATTTAGTAGTTTGCAAACTTCTATGATTCCATGAAGTTTGGAAGCGCGGTCAGATACAATATCCAGGCAAATTAATTTCGGATCCCAGGCCTCCATTCGATGAAGTGAAATACCCTGTTTCCGAACAAGCTGGGTATGTAATTCCTTATACACTTTATGGGTAAGTTCGGGAAAATACATGCCCACCACTTTGTCTGGCTCTTGAACACCATCATATATCACTTCCTTTTCACCGTCGAACACAATCACTTTCACTCCAAAGCGCTTAGCCAGAGACAAAATTACATGCATTATGGATTTAGGGAACTCATGTTCAATAATGATCCTTTGACTTTTGGGGTCATATATTTGTGAACCACTAGATATAATCGAATACCCATTGATATCCACGTGGGCCAAAATATTCATCATGACTGATAATGGTCGGGAAGTAGCAAAATTCACAAAGATACCTTTTTTAATACAGGAGCGAATCGCTTCGGTTACACGAATACTGGGAAGATTATCAACGCCATGTGTGACAGTCGTCCCATCGACATCAAGAAATAGCGCACGATACTTCATTCCTCTTTACCGACTATGACCTCTGCGTCATAGGAGGCGCTTTCCGCGACGACTGCAGACGCGGTACCGAGAGAATAATCTGCTTTCAAATCATCCGCAAGGAGTTTGGCGTAATCTGCTTTGCCGGATTTTACGGAAATCTCGGTCGTGGTATATGTATATGTATCCGCGTTCGCGACACTTGTTACCGTATATCCCTTGCTTTCCAGAAACGTTTTCATCTTGCCTCCGGCACCGGGCGTGCCTCCGCCGTTTATGACACGAACTTTTATATCGCCTCTAACTACCGTAACCGGACTGGAAGGTGTCGGAGTCACAGTAGGAGCAGGTGTCAATGTAGGCTTGGCAGACAAAAATGGCAACGTTGAAGGACCACGAACCAGGAGGATAAGAGAGACGCCTATGGCAAGCGCTACGCCGAGCATAGCGCCAACCCATACGCTTAGTGATGGGCCGCGTTTACCGACCACGGTGATCTCCGGATTTACCCCGGATTGGCTTTTTACAAAAAGCGATTCGACACCGTTCTTGGGATCTGCGGGTACTTCTTCACGCGAATCTTCCTGCACTTCTTCTTCTATAGCTTCGACTGCTTCTTCTATTTCTTCAACGTCTTTTTTTATCGTTTCTATCGCCTCTGGAACAGCGCCCTCTTCTACCACCTCCACTACCTGGCGGACCGTGGGTTCTTTCACCTCTGTCTCTGCAACATCTGTCGATTCGGTATCTTGTGCCTGTCCGGTCATGGCGTCCAACTTAAGTGATGCACGTTTCTTTTTGGCTTTTGGTGGCATATGAATTCAGTATAGTGATTTACACCATTCCCTGCAAGTATTATCCCTAACTACTGGCACTCGTGTAGCGACGGAGCGCAAATAACCAATATTTCCTGGCCGCAATCCATAAGCATACGGACAGCGCAAATAATGTCATAATGTCGGTAAGTGTGGCTGAGTTTAGAATCACTCTCACGGGAGTATTAATAACCAGTGTTAACGGCATAACCACAAAAAAAACCAGGCTCGTCAACTGGGTCAGCATTTCTTTGGGAAACCGCGCCATGCTTTCAAACGAATACATGAACAACACGAGATTCGACATATTTGAAAACCATATAAGGTTTGTCAAAATCAGGAACCAGAGCGAATACAAAACCAGGAGTGATATGAGAGCCAAGCCGGCGACCAGCAATAAAGAATATATACTCACCACAAAATGCATGGAGTAAATAATCCATACTGTATATCCCAAAGCCATTAGGATGCGGAATACGGACGAAAAATTTACCTGCCACAGGCTTATGGCAAACTGCGAGTCAATGGGCTTAATCAATATCGAATCCAGCTCACCCATGTGGATGACGCGTGACATCCTCCCCATGTTGATACTTAAAAACATGTGAAAAATGCCGACGATAACCCCATACATACCGTTAAGCAGGAGCAGTTCTTCCCGTTTCCAGCCGTACGCACTCGTGACGCGTGCGGTGAGTATAATAACGGTATATAACGACATGGCTCCCCACCCGATACTGGCAATCATGTTATTGATAAAGTTCACGCGGTACGTAAGGAGTGTGGAAAGATTAAGCCGAAGCAGCTGAATGTATATACGTAAGTACCGTTTCATATCTATTATTGCCCGACGGCGGTAAATATTTTGAGACCCCTGTGCCACAAAAATCTATACAAACTATACAGGATCACTATCCAGAGCCATTGCACCCCTAATACCCGCCACAACTCATACACCGGATAGACACCCTGTACTGCACGGACAGGATGGTAAAGCGTGTATGCAATCGGCTGGATCAGCGCAAAAGACCGAAACCCCGACGGCAACAAATGGAGCGGGATCAATAATCCGCTTAATAGGATATACAGGATCGTCTGGATATTCTGGAGTCCCGTATAATCGATCGTCCAGAATGCGATAATCCCGATGATCATTTTATAGATAAAACAGAGCATGTATGCGCTTACGACAATGCCGACAACCAATGGAATGGCATAGACATCGGTCACGACATCTATTTTTTTCACGAACAGCGAAATCCCCAGAAGGGTAATCAGTCCGAATCCTCCCTGAATAAGCCTCCAGGGCAGCTCCTGAAAAAATTTGAACCGGAAGTAGGAAAACGGCCGCAATAAATATTGGGAAAGCCTACCGTACTGGATATCTTCAAACGCGACTTCTTCCTCTATATGGATTTGCAGCAAATTTCCCGCTACCAACAGCAAAAGGTAATAGGATACCGCCTCGGAAAATGTCCAGATATTACCGGGTTGTCCGTTTTGCAACACACCCCGCCAATACAGCAAATAGACAAATACATCAAACAAAATAATGCCGAACCATACGAAGGACCGTGCTTTGTATTCCAGCGCGTGCTGCGCATACAAAGAAAATATGGTCACAAACCGCTTCATGGCTTTTTTGATGTGTTGCTGAACACGTCGCGGATCACATCCTCTATATCCGGCTCTTCGATATTGAGGTCATCGACGGGAAAATGCTGCAAAAGTTCCGCCGCCGCAATATTAGAAGCGCTTCGTTCTACTTTGATGACCGCTTTGGGAAAATCGTATGACACCAACTCACCGATAGCCATCAATTTGTTCGGCGGCACATACGTATCAAGCACAACCGAAAGCAACTTGTGCTTTGCATACCGTCTCACTAAATGGTCAAGTTTGCCGTCATACATAATTTTTCCGTGATCGATAATTATCACCCTTCGGGCAAGCTGGCGCACATCTTCCATGTAGTGCGAGGTAAGAAGAATCGTAGAACGGTGTAGTTTATTATATGAACCGACAAAATCACGCATCTTTTTCTGCATCACCACGTCCAAACCAATGGTCGGCTCATCCAAAAATAATACCTCCGGCGCATGGATAAGCGCGGCAATCAATTCCATTTTCATCCGCTCTCCGAGCGATAATTTACGGACAGGTACCTTTATCATCTCTTCAAGGAGTTCTACCAATTCGCCGAGATTCTTTTTATAGGACGCATCATCAATACCATAAATTTCTTTATTCAGGAGAAAAGATTCCTGCGCTGGCAAATCCCACCAAAGCTGGTTTTTTTGCCCCATCACAAGCGCGATGCGTTGCAAGTATGCTTGCTTCCGGTCAAACGGAGTAAATCCCAACACGGAAACCTTTCCGCTTGAGGGGTATAATAAACCGGAAAAACATTTTAACGT
>CAYSAP010000024.1:0-14464 GCA_964429085.1 uncultured Gammaproteobacteria bacterium
CGCTTCCTTATCGGTTACCTTTAAGTAAATAACCCGCTCTACGCCGTTAGTAAAATCTTCTGCCTGTTTCGAAGTTCTTGGGAATCCGTCCAATATATATCCGTTTTTATATTCCGACTTGGCTAAATACTCTTCGATAATCGGAATGGCTTTTTCGTCGGGAATAAGATATCCTGCATTTAACGTCTCTTTCACATATCTGCCCCATGACGTTTTTTCAGCCGCCATCTGACGAAAAATGTGTCCACTCGACAAATACGGAATACCCAACCGTTCACTCAAAATATTTCCCTGCGTCGACTTGCCTGAACCCTGAATCCCCACAAGTATAAGTTTCATAAAAAATGAGCCTTTCTACTCCTTAAATCCTTCGTAATTGCGCATTACCAGCTGTGCTTCCAATGCCTTAACCGTCTCCAAAACGACAGACACGACGATAAGTACTCCCGTGCCTCCCACCAGAAGCGTCGAAAGACCGGAGACACCGCGAGCAAGCGATGGAAATACTGCCAGAATGCCCAAAAAGAGTGCGCCTGCAAGCGTGATCCGGGTCAGAATATAATTTAAGTAATTCGCCGTCGGACTACCGGGACGTATTCCCGGTATAAAGCCGCCGTATTTTTGGATTTCTCCTGCAATTTTTGTCGGGTTAAATGTGATTGCGGTATAAAAATATGTAAATCCAATGACTAGCAAAAAGTAGATAAGATTATAAGAAATTCCGTCCGGATTAAACGCGGTAGTGAAAAACCTTCCTAACCCTGCGAGTGCCGGATTTTTGAGTTGTTGTAAAAATCCTCCCATAAGTGATGGCAGCAAAACCAGGGAAACCGCAAAGATGATAGGTATAACGCCTGCCTGATTCACCCGAAGCGGCAAGTATGACGTGTTTCCTCCGTACATTTTATTCCCGCGTATCCGCCTCGCATAATGCACGGGAATTCTACGCACGGCTTCATTCATAAATACGGTTCCCGCGATGACTACCAATGCGACAAATCCAAATAACGCTACATTTGTGAGCTGCTCCGGCTGAAATACGCTGGCTGTCTGAAACATCACCACAGGGAGTCTTCCAACAATACCGGCAAATATAAGCAGTGATATGCCATTGCCGACTCCATATTCCGTGATCAATTCACCCAACCACATGACAAACAGCGTGCCCGCAGTCATTGTGAGTACTACAGCAATAAGAGTCAACGGATCCATAACTCCCACGATTCCCTGATTCCGAAGCAACATATACATACCGATGGATTGCATTGCAGCAAGCGGCACAGTGATAAACCGCGTGTATTGATTAATTTTCTCCCGTCCGAAATCTCCCTCTTTCTGCAATTCTTCAAGCTTCGGGAACACGATCGTAAGCAGTTGTAATATGATCGACGCGTTGATATAGGGATTCAGTCCCAACGCCAAAATGGAAAAGTTCACCAACGTTCCGCCTGAAAAAATATCCAGAAGTCCTAAAAATTGGTTCTGGGAAAAAAGAAGAGCAAGTTTAGTGCGATCGATACCGGGAATCGGAATGTGAGCAAAAACCCGAAAAATAACAAACAGCAAGGCTGTAAGCAATATTTTGCGTCGCAGCTCAGGCGATTTCCAACTGTTGACCAGGGCAGCCAATATTGTGTTCATGTTTTGGTGATCCCGAAACATTCGGGACTACGACCAGAAATACTTAGGCGACTTTGCCGCCTGCTTTTTCAATAGATTTCCGAGCACCAGCCGAACACGGGATGGATACGGTCAACGCGACCGTAAGATTTCCTCCCGAAAGTATCTTTGCGCCTGTTACACCCTCGCCGATTAATTCCTGTTTTTTCAACAAATCCAGCGTCACGGTAGATCCTGCCGGAAATACGGATAACAGTCCTGTTGCAATCGTCGTAGGTTTTATCTGCAACGATTTATTCCGTTGCTTGCCGCGCAAAAATGGCAACCGCTTCATAACGGAAAGCTGACCGCCTTCAAAATGTGGCGGGATCGTCCCCCGCGCCTTTTGGCCCTTGGTACCCCGGCCTGCAGTTTTACCCCGGCCTGACCCGTGTCCGCGGCCCAGTCGCTTTTTTGAATGTTTTACTGTTTCTTGTAATGTATGTATCATATGCGTTATTTTGTATATACTTTTTTCGCTTTCAATTGTTTCAGTGCTTCCATCGTAGCATAGACGTTTGACGCTTTGTTACTTGTTCCTAATATTTTAGAAACAATATCGCGGATTCCTGCTACTTCGACGACTGCGCGGACCGGACCTCCGGCAATAACTCCGGTGCCCGCTGGAGCCGGCTTTAACATGATCCGTGCAGCTCCGAGTTTTACGAACACCACATGGGGAATCGTTGTTTTATTGAGCGGAACAGTTATCAAATGTTTGCGTGCATACAACACTGCCTTCTTTACTGCAGCAGACACGTCAGGAGCGCCTCCCAATCCGGCTCCCACCCGTCCTTTTTTATCACCGACAACGACAAGCACGGAAAAACCGATTTTATTGCCGCCTTTAGTTTTTTTAGAAACCCGGTTTACCTGAACGACTTTTTCTTCAAACTCGCTCGGTACCCCGCCGCGATCAGAACGTCTGTTATTGTTGTTATAATTCATCATACTTCCAATCCTCCTTCTCGGACGCTGTCACAAACAGCCTTAACTGCTCCATGATACCGATAGCCCGAGCGGTCAAATACTACGTTGGTTATCTTCTTGCTCTTTGCCATTTCCGCAATTTTATGACCTAGTTGTGTCGCAGCTTTAACATTCTTGCCCTTTGTCCATGCGGATATAATCGTTATGGCCTTATCGTCATCGATAAGCTGGACAGACATGCGCATATTAGATCGAAAGACAGCAAGCCTCGGCCTCAGGGCCGTTCCGCTTAGTCTGCGGCGGATAGATAATTTACGCTTTAAACGCATTTCCTTTTTAGTTTTCATACGTTTACTTAGCTCCCGGAGCCCCTCCGACCGCCTTGGCGGACTTTCCTGCCTTTTTACGGATGTGTTCACCGGTATATTTGATTCCTTTGCCTTTATATGGCTCCGGCGGTTTCACTCCGCGTACGGAAGCTGCTACTTGGCCGACGAGATATTTATCGATACCCGAAACCAAAATCTTCCCCTCGGTAACGGTAAACGCAATTCCCTGAGGCGGCTTTACAATAACCGGATGAGAAAACCCTACGGAAAGTGTTAAGTCCGTACCCGTTAACGCTGCACGATATCCCACACCTGATAATTCCAACTGCTTGGTCCAGCCCTTCGTAACGCCGATTATAGCGTTTTTCATCAGAGCCGCTACCGTTCCGTGCAGTGCTTTTGTTTTCTTGTCATTGCGGGTCCGTGAGGTAACAAGTGTCTCACCTTCTTTGACCACCACGGTGCCATCCGGAATCACTACCGTTTGTTCGCCTTTGGTACCCTTGAATACAACAGCAGTTGCTGTAATCGTTACCGCGACGTCTTTTGCAATCTCAACTGGTTCATTTCCAATTCGTGACATACATATACTCCTTACCAAACCTCACACAATAACTCTCCTCCGACTCCTTGTTTTCTCGCATCTTTGCCGCTCATAACACCATTGGGAGTCGAAATAATCGCGATCCCCGCGCCTCCCATAACCATCGGGATTTTTTTCTTGTTGATATACCATCTAAGCCCTGGTTTACTTATGCGTTTTACACCTGTCAGCAACGGTTCTTTGCCTTCATAGGTTAACTCAAGACGCAACATGGCACCATGGACGCCGTGCGCCTCTTCAACTCGTGCCAGATACCCCTCACGGGCAAGAAGCTTAGCTACCGCAACCTTGAGCTTGCTACTGGGCAACTCAATATTTTTTTTGTGCGCTAGAGCCGCATTTCTGATGCGGGTCAACATATCTCCTATTGGATCGCTTATCATCATACTTTTATTCTCCTTTACCAAGACGCCTTCACTACTCCCGGCAGTTCGCCTTTATGCGCGAGCTTTCTAAAACAGATGCGGCACAATTTAAACTTACGCATGTATGCCCGGCTTCTGCCACAAAGCATGCAGCGGTTTCTGTGTCTACACTTAAATTTCTGCTTATGTTCAAATTTCACTACATCAGATGTTTTTGCCATGTTATTTCTCCTTTGCAAACGGTTTATCCTGAGTCTTTTCGAAGGGCATACCCATCGCCATCAGCAATGCGCGGCCGGATTTGTCGCTTACGGCGTTGGTAACAAATGTAATTTCAAATCCGCGCACCTTGTCTATCAGACTATATTCCAGTTCCGGGAAAATCGACTGGTCAGTAACTCCCAATGTATAATTTCCTCTTCCGTCAAAACCACGCATGAGTATGCCGCGAAAATCGCGTACACGGGGCATAGCCACAACGGTAAGTCTCGTAAAGAAATCATACATTCGTGTTCCGCGCAGCGTCACCCGTAGTCCGACCGGATCGCCGGCACGGAGCTTAAACGTCGAGATCGCCTGCTTGGCGCGTGTTACATGCGGACGCTGTCCGGTAATGATCGCGAGCTGCTCACGCGCTTTCTCAATTACTTTTTTATCCTTTAACGCCTCTCCTCCGATGCCGCAGTTAACGACAATTTTTACCAACTTGGGGGCTGCCATAAGATTGGTTATCCCAAGCTCAGTCATGAGCTTCGGGATCAAGTCTTTTTTATATGTATCGCGTAAGCCGTTCATATTTTTTTACCGCACTTTCTGCAAATCCGTACTTTTTCATTCTTGGTAACCAACATGCCGATGCGCGTCGGTTTTCCACATGCAGGGCAAACCAAAGCCAACTTCGACACATCAATCGGTTTTACGATATCGATAATCCCACCCGGATTCTTATCATCCTTGCGCTTCATGTGCCGCTTGGATATATTCACTCCCGGTATGGTCACTTTCCCCACTTGCGGAAACAGCTTCTCGATCTTCCCCTTGTGCCCTTTGTCTTTTCCGGTTGTGACTACGATAGTATCGCCTTTTTTGAATTTCATATTAATATACCTCTACGGCTAAACTTGCGATTTTATCAAATCCTTTTTCTTTCGTCTCACGGGCAACCGGTCCGAACACCCGGGTTCCCCTGGGATTCTGATCATTGGTGTTATCAATCACAACACCTGCATTGTCATCGAACCGTATATATGAGCCGTCCGCACGGTGATATTCTTTCCGTGTTCTCACGATCACCACATGTACTAACTCATCGTCTTTTACGATTCCTAACGGATCTGCTTTTTTCACGACACACTGAACTACGTCTCCAAGGGTTGCGGTCATTTTTTGCCCGCCGCCATAGATATGGATAACCGCCATTTCCTGAGCTCCTGAATTATCGGCTACGGTAATTTTTGTTCGTCTCTGAACCATATTATTTTGTCAATTTATTGATAACGATAAAATGCTTTGTTTTACTGATGGGCCTGGTTTCTGCAATGGTCACTTTGTCATCAACTACCAATACCATATCGGTAACATGCGCGACAAAATGCTTGGTGCGCTTAATCGTTTTTCTATATAACGGATGCTTTGAAAGTCGTATAACCTCTACGACAACCGTATCCTTCATGCTTGTAGAAATCACTATTCCGGTAAATTCTTTTCGTTGTTTCATGACATACCTACTTTCTTTTGTGTCAGCTCTTTTTCGCGCTTAATCGAGAGGGTTACCGCAAGGCGCCGTCGCAATTCTTTTGCTTCGCGTCTGTTTTTCACTTCTTTTGTCTGCATTGTTAACCTGACCTGTTTCATTTGCTTGCGCAATTCCTTCACTTTTTTGTCCAGCTCAATTACTCCTGCTCCGTGTAATTCATCTTTATCGCGTTTTTTCATACCACTTTCTCCCGGGCTATAAATTTACTTTTGATCGGTAATTTAATCCCTGCAAGACGCATTGCTTCAGTAGCAAGAGCTATATCAACTCCCGCCATTTCAAACAAAACCCGGCCGGGACGCACGACGCATACATACTCTGCCACGTCTCCCTTACCGCTTCCCATACGTGTTTCCGGCGGTTTCTTGGTGATCGGCTTATCCGGAAAAATACGGATCCAGACGCGACCTCCGCGGCGGATAGTATGCGTAAGTGCACGGCGCGACGCCTCTATCTGCCTACTCGACACCCATCCTGCTTCCATCGCTTTCAATCCAAATTCTCCGAACGACAATGTAGAGCCCCGGATCGACAGACCGCGGCGCTTACCTCTGAATACTTTTCTGTGTTTTGCTCGTTTTGGTGCTAACATACTGGTAATAAATAAATATTAAATCGCAACTGTTTTCTTACAGATCCAAACTTTTACTCCTACATATCCTGATTTCGTCAGTGACGGCACTTCGGCATAATCCACTTCTTCACGAATAGTCGAAAGCGGTATGGTACCGGCTTTGTACGTCTCGCGGCGGGCAATTTCTGCCCCGGCAATGCGTCCGGCTAGTTTGATTTTCACTCCACGCGCTCCCGAGGTCATTACGCGCTCAACCGTTTGCATACATATCCGCTTGTGTGGCATGCGCTTAATAAGCTGATCGGCAATATTGGTAGCCACAATCTGTGCGCTCAAATTTGGTTCTTTTACCGGTTCTACGACTATTTCTACTTTTGTTTTCAAACTATCAAACGACGCTTTACTGAGTTTTCTGTCTTTGGCGATACTGCGCAAATTGCCTTCAATAAATTTCTTCACCTCTTCAAGTCCCGTGCCTCCGCGTCCGATCACCAATCCCGGCCGAGATACGTGAAGTATCACCCGAATCTTATTGATCGACCGTTCAATCTCTACCTGCGCGAGACCTGCTGGTTTGAGCCGTTTGGTTAACGACTCCCGAAGCAACACATCCTGAAGCAACAGGTCTGCGTAGCGCGCATCATCAGCAAACCAACGGGATACCCATGTATACAATGGCCCGAGTCTAAATCCATACGGATGTATTTTTTGTCCCATACTTATGTACCTTTCTCTGCGTCTTTTAAGATCAATTTCACATGTGTCATTCTTTTTTTGTAGGAATGTGCCATTCCCCGGCTGACTGCGTGCCAACGCTTCAATACCGGCCCCCCCATAACGTCAATGGTTGCAATAACCAGTGAATCCATAGCTGCTTTCTTTTGTGCAGCATTGGCAACTGCTGACTCGAGCAACTTTCTGAGCGGTTCAGCTGCGTGCTCCGGAATAGAACCGAGTACTGACAGAGCAACACCGATTTTTTTGCCGGAAATGGCACGTGCAACCAATCGCACCTTGCGCGGGCTTATTCTGATATATTTAGCTGTTGCCGTGTATTCCATATGCGTTTATGTCTTATCCAATACGCGCTTTGTCACCTGACCGTGACCTCGGAAGGTCCGGGTAGGAGAAAACTCGCCTAAATGATGCCCAACCATGTTTTCTGTTACAAATACTTCGGTAAATACCCGGCCATTATGAACGGCAAACGTAACTCCGACAAATTCCGGGCTTATCACACATGCCCGTGACCACGTTTTGATAGGCGTGCGATCTCCCCCTGCTTTTTGCTTATTTATTTTAGCTACTACGCGCGGGTCTATATATGGTCCTTTTTTGCTGCTACGGCTCATAGGTTATTTCCTCCGTCCGACAATAAACCGGTCACTATATTTACGTAATTTCCGAGTCTTTTTTCCGAGCGTCCGTTTTCCCCATGGGCTCTTAGGTGACTTCATGCCTATTCCGCTTTTTCCTTCTCCTCCGCCGTGCGGATGACTTCTCGGATTCATCGCTACTCCCCTGACCGCCGGGCGCTTCCCCATATGCCTGCTTCTTCCTGCTGTGCCGATAACGCGGTTTTTTCGGTCAATATTTCCTACTTGACCTACTGTCGCTTTGCTCGCCGCATCAAATACACGCGTTTCGCCGCTCGGAAGCTTGACCTGAATAAGGTCGCCATCTTTTGCCAATACGGCAGCAGAATTCCCTGCGGAACGCACCAGCTGGGCGCCTCTTCCCGGTTTAATCTCAAGGTTATGAACAAGCGTGCCTACTGGAATACTCCCTAGCGGCAAACAGTTTCCGATATTCGCGTCGATATTAGCACCCGAGAGCAATACGTCATTTACCTTAAGACCCAAGGGAGCTAGTATATACCGTTTTTCCCCGTCGCGGTAGACCAAAAGCGCAATATCGCTAGATCTGTTTGGGTCATAAATGATCTCCGATACCGTTGCCGGTATTCCGTCTTTGTCCCGTTTCCAGTCAATAATTCGGAAATAACGCTTCTGTCTGCCTCCTTGGTGGCGGACCGAAACGTGGCCAAACACGTCCCTACCGGAGTGTTTCTGTAATATTTCGACTAATGACCGTATAAAAACTTTTTTCATAGACGTGATCTGTTTATGCTTTCGCTGCCTGCTCACCGATATCAAAAACGGCAATCTTTTGTCCTTTGGCTAATTTCACCATTGCCTTTTTCCACGGAGAGTACCGTTTCATGATCATCTTTTTGCCGGTGCGATGCATTTTACCGAGACGCCGGATCGTCCTTACTTCACGAACCGTAACATTGTAAAGACCACTTATTTCTTTGGCAATATGTTCTTTCCGTGAAAATGCCGGCACGGCAAACGTATACCAGCCCTGTTGCGCGAGCGTCATGGATTTTTCCGTGATAAGGGGTCGGGTTTGTTTCATATTATTTGATGAAATGAGCCTTGCTCTCTTCTAATGCTTTTTTCGTAAAAACGATTTTCTTGTGTGTAATGAGCACATATGGGTGCAAATCTTTCGCGTTTTGCAGAGTCACAAAACTGATATTCCGTGCTGCGCGCGCAAGACTCGCCGAATCCTTGGATATGACCAATAACACTTTATCTGTAGCTCCTGCGGCCGTAAGCGCTGCTACGATATTTTTTGTCTTGGGTTCCAAATCTTCTAATCCATCCATTACCAGCGTATCAGCACGTTTAGCGCTAAGCGCTGAAACCAGCGCTCCCCGTCTCATACTCTTGCTTAACTTCAGATGAAAATCACGCTGTACCGGTCCGAATACAACTCCTCCGCCGACAAAAATCGGCGCGCGGATCGATCCATGACGGGCTTTGCCTGTACCTTTTTGCTTATAAATTTTTCGGGTAGATCCTTCCACTAATCCGCGTGTCTTGGCATGGGCTCCGCCTTCGCGTTGATTGGCCAAATACACACGGACGGACTGCGCTAACAAATTTTTATTGACTTCAGAACCGAATAATTCACCCGGAAGTGTTACCTTGCTACCCGCTTTGCCGTCCGTTCCAAGCATGGAAACAGAAATCCCTGCTGTCTTTTTGGCTTGTGTCATAGTTTTTATTGCCATAGTTATGCTTTCTTCGTCTTAGTTTTTGGCGGTTCTTTCGAAATAATAAGGAGCCCGTTAATGGCTCCTGGTACTAATCCTTTGATGATCAAGTGTTGGGTTGTGGGATCAACTGCTACTACTTTGAGATTTCGGATCGTTACGTTGTCGCTGCCCATTCTCCCTGCCATACGTTTGCCTTTGTATACTCTTCCCGTGTCGTCGTCTGTCCGATAGATCCCGGTGCGCGTTCCCGGTCTGACTGACCGTGGGTCCTGGGTCCTCCGCGGAAATTATGGCGTTTAACGACTCCTGCAAATCCTTTTCCCTTGCTGACTCCGCTAATTCTGATCGTATCTCCCGGTGCAAATATGGTTTCAACAGGTACTTGCGTCCCCGGTTTCTCCGTGTCGGCAACCTCATCCACGGTAAAACTACGCAAAAAGCGGAGCTTTGTATCTAGCCCCGCTTTCTTTAAATGTCCGATTTCTGCTTTGCTAAGGTTTTTGATGCTGCCGAAACCAAGTTGGATGCTTTTAAAGTGTGCTTGGTTTTCAACCTCGGTAATCCAGTTGGGGCCGGCCAAAATTTCTGTGACGGGAATTCGCTTCCCTTTGTCATCAAAGGCCTGCGATTGTCCGAGTTTAATCCCAAGTAATGCTTGAATCATATGATCCCCACAAAAAAACGACCTCGGTTGAGGTCGTTCTTCCCAGCTCTTCGCGAAGGGCTGGGTTATACGCTCATCCGAGACTTTTGGTTACCTTCAGGATATTCTCGCTTTGGAGCGTCATATCAGGAAACTAAGTATACCAAAGTATCTCTTCGAAAACAAATTACATTTTAATCTCGACATCTACCCCTGCGGGAAGGTCAAGATGCATGAGTTGGTCTATCGTCTTGTCTGTCGGCTCCACAATGTCTATCAGTCGTTTATGGACTTTAATCATAAAATCTTCCCGGCTGTTCCGGTCGATAAATGTCGCGCGTGCGACATTAAAATGCGTTTTATCTGTCGGAAGCGGCACAGGCCCCACCACACGCGCACCTGTACGTACTGCGGTGTCTAAGATTTTTTGGCAACAGTCATCAATGATCCTGCTGTCATACGCTTTGAGTCTGACTCGTATACGACCTTTTGGCATTGTGTGTTAAAGTGCCTCCCGAGAACCGTATTACTACAGCGCCCTTAAGCGGTAACTTTTGTAACAACTCCTGCTCCAACGGTGTGTCCGCCCTCGCGGATAGCAAACCGAAGTCCTTCTTCAAGTGCTACCGGCACTATTAGCTTGACATTCATTTTGGTGCTGTCTCCCGGCATAACCATCTCTACTCCCTGCGGCAGTGTGCACTCTCCGGTGACATCCGTCGTCTGGATATAAAATTGTGGCCTGTAGCCTGTGAAGAACGGCGTGTGTCGTCCACCCTCTTCTTTGGTTAGTACATATACTTCGGCTTCAAATTCCGTATGTGGCTTAACACTTCCGGGGGCTGATAGTACCTGGCCGCGCTCGACCTGCTCTTTTTCGACTCCGCGAAGCAGTACGCCGATGTTGTCGCCTGCCAATCCTTCGTCGAGCGTTTTCCTAAACATTTCCACTCCGGTAACGACGGTTGATTGCGTTGGCTTGATACCGACGATTTCAATCGTTTCTCCGACTTTCACCTTGCCGCGGGATACGCGACCGGTGACTACTGTTCCCCGGCCTTTGATAGAAAAGACGTCCTCTACCGGCATAAGGAATGGTTTTTCGAGTTCACGTACCGGGTCAGGAATGTACTCATCAACCGTTTTCATAAGCTCTTCGATCGCTTTTTCTGCTTCAGGATCTCCCTGGAGTGCTTTGAGGGCTGATCCTCGGATAACCGGAATCTTATCTCCCGGATACTTATATTTGGTAAGTAACTCACGGACTTCCATCTCGACCAAGTCGAGAAGTTCTTTGTCAGCCACCATATCGCATTTGTTCATGAAAACGACGATGGCCGGTACGTTCACCTGGCCTGCGAGCAAAATATGTTCGCGGGTTTGCGGCATCGGGCCGTCAGGAGCGGATACAACCAATATGGCGCCGTCCATTTGCGCGGCTCCCGTGATCATGTTTTTGACATAATCAGCATGTCCCGGCGCATCAATGTGTGCGTAGTGCCGTTTTGCGGTTTCGTATTCAGAGTGGTGAATGTTTATGGTGACCCCGCGGGCCTTTTCTTCCGGGGCATTATCGATTTCTTCGTACTTTAAGGCTTTTGCCAACCCTGATTTAGCCAACACGTGCGTAATAGCAGAAGTAAGGGTAGTCTTCCCATGATCAACATGACCGATGGTTCCGATATTCAAATGTGGCTTGTTGCGAACAAATTTAGCTACGTCTGCCATACTACCTCCTTACAAAACAAAATAAGTTAATAAATCATTTTAACACACACTAGACTACTTTCGCAATAATCTTTTCCTGGATATTTTTCGGAACCTCTTCGTAATGGCTTGGTTCCATATAATAGGTAGCTCGGCCTTTAGACAAACTGCGCAGCACCGTTGCATAGCCGCTCAACTCAGCCAGTGGCACCATCGCCAAGATAATGGTTACCGTACCGCGTTTTTCTGAACCTAATATCTGTGCCCGTCGGGCGGAAAGATCCCCGATACAATCTCCCATATATTCGTCGGGAGTGGTCACTTCTACCTTCATGATCGGCTCGAGAATCGTCGGATCCGCATGCTTCACCGCATCCTGAAGGGCCATAGATCCTGCTATCTTAAAGGCTATTTCGGAAGAATCGACATCATGGTAGCTTCCATCATAGAGGGTAGCTGACATATCGACGAGCGGATATCCGGCAAGGACGCCGTTTTCCATAGCCTCTTTGATACCTTTATGAATCGGGGTAATAAATTCGTTCGGAATGGATCCGCCTTTGATCGCATCAATAAATTCAAATCCCTCTCCTCTTGCTTTGGGCTCAATCCTGATCATCGCGTGTCCGTATTGACCGCGTCCTCCGGTCTGGCGGATGTATTTGCCTTCGCCCTCCGCTGCTTTCTTGATCGTTTCTTTGTACGCAACCTGCGGGGCGCCGACATTTGCCTCAACCTTAAACTCCCGACTCATGCGGTCGACGAGAATTTCCAAATGCAGCTCTCCCATACCCCAGATGATGGTCTGGTTGGTTTCCAGATTGCTTTTAATCTTAAACGTCGGATCTTCCTCTGCCAAGCGTTGCAGGGCATATCCCATCTTTTCCTGATCGTTTTTGGTCTTAGGCTCGATAGCAAGCGAAATAACCGGTTCCGGAAATGTAATCTTCTCAAGGATTATCTGATCTCCTTCGTCACAAAGCGTATCTCCGGTGATTGTGTCTTTGAGTCCTACAATTGCCACGATCTCTCCGGCATACGCTTCCTTGATTTCCTCGCGCTGGTTTGCGTGCATGAGTAACAACCGACCGACGCGTTCGCGCACACCCTTGCTGGAGTTATAGGTATATGAGCCGGATTCCAATTTTCCGGAATAAATACGGACATAGGTAAGCTTCCCAACATGCGGGTCTATCTGAATTTTGAACGCCAATCCGGAAAACTTGTCATCACCTGTACGGTTTCTCGTAATTTTTTCCTCTGTCCTTGGTCTAATTCCGGTAACCGGCGGAAGATCGAGCGGAGACGGAAGATAATCTACGACGGCATCCAGTAGTGGCTGGACGCCCTTATTCCGCAAGCTGGTGCCGCAGTATATCGGAACAAGTTTGTAGTCAATAACCGCCCGGCGCAGTGCAGCCTTTAACTCATCAACGGTGGGCTCTGTGCCTCCAAGATACTTTTCCAGCAATGCATCGTCGGTTTCGCAAATCCTTTCGATAAGATCATGGCGGGATTTTTCTACTTCGTCTTTCAATTCTGCGGGGATTTCAGGGAGTTCGTCAGGGTGTGCGCCGAGATCGTCGGTATTCCAGACCATAGCCTTAAGGCTCAATAAATCCACAATGCCTTTATGCTCCTGCTCTTTACCAATAGGAACAACCATGACGGCAGTGCGTGCCCCTAACCGTTCTTCAATTTGCTGGATCGTATGCCGAAAGTCCGCACCGATTTTATCCATTTTATTCACAAAACAGATACGCGGAACTTTGTACTTATCTGCCTGATGCCATACGGTTTCGGATTGAGACTGTACGCCTTCTTCTGCGTCAAGAACAGTAATTCCTCCGTCAAGCACACGGAGACTTCGCTCTACTTCTGCGGTAAAGTCCACGTGTCCCGGAGTATCGATAATGTTGAAACGGTATGTTTTCCAAAATGTCGTGGTAGCGGCTGAAACGATAGTGATACCTCGCTCTTTCTCCTGTTCCATCCAGTCCATTTGCGTGGTGCCTTCGTCGATGTCGCCAATTTTGTAACTTCTTCCGGTGTAATAGAGGATGCGTTCGGTTGTCGTAGTTTTACCGGCATCGATATGCGCGATAATACCGATGTTGCGCACTTTATCCAGCGGCACGTCGCGGTTTTCTGTTAACGTTGTTTGTGGATTTGCCATAGTAGTATTGTATCAGAAATAAAAAAGCTCCCCGACTTGGGAAGCAGCAATGCTTCATCAATTCAACTAAACGATTGTACTAAATTTTGCCTTACGTGTCTATAGATTTATTGATCTTCGGGGTTATTACAGAGCAACGAATCCGAAAATATGGAATGAAACCTATTCACATGATTCGGAGGCGCAACTCTGGTACACACAACTGCGCTATCCTCAGTGCGTATTCTTCTGAAACTGCGCTCACTCGTCACATCTCCCCACGGACACGGGTGCGTACACGTACAATGCCCTGTACCGTCTTCCCGTTCTAAATGAAGTGTTATGGTGTTCCCGTCGGCATGAACTGACCTTATAGCCATCCAAACCGATACATTACACCTTTATGTTTCCGTTGTAAAGCACACGGCACACATATCGTATCTGTATCTATGAATCTGACTGATGATGCGGCCTCACTCTATATGCAAAGTCCAAATATCTCTGCGAATCAACAGGTTTTGCAACTGTTACACTGACTGGCCATTTAATTTTCCTTCGTGTTGGTTGTGGAGCTTTCACAATCTCGATATTAAACTCTCTCGTCGCATCCACGAATCGCATCACTTCATCTTTACTCAATGTCCAGTCAATTGTCTCCACGTGCTTTACTTGTCC
>CAYSAP010000024.1:14474-17545 GCA_964429085.1 uncultured Gammaproteobacteria bacterium
CCCGCCATAATAACCGGATAGTACTCTCTCTCTCTCTGTAGATTGCAAATCGTGAGGCGAGTTGGTACAACTGAAGGGTGACGGACACCACAAAAATTGCCATCTTCAAGGGAAAATCCATTCGGAGAACTATTTATCGAAATGAATGGTGGTTTTCAGTCGTTGATATTGTTGAAGCATTAACCGACAGTGATAACCCTCGCGACTACTGGTATAAAATGAAAATTCGCGTGAAAAATGAAGATAGCGCTGAACTGTCGACATTTTGTCGACAGTTGAAATTGAAAGCTCCTGGCGGCAAACTCAACGTTTATCTAGATGAAACATTCGTGAAAACGGTAACGGTCGATGAAGATAAACTCTATGATCTTATCGACTTGCCTACACCGGGTGAACACATCCTCAAGCTCGAATTCCTAGACGCCAACTTCGAACTCTACGCATTTACGTTTGGATAATTTTATCAATTGGCTGATCTTCGGGGACGTTCTCGATAATATGACACCCTTGTAAAACTACCACTAGTTTGTTCTTCATGAAGAGTACCAGCTATAACCCCGGGCTTAAATTTCAATCTTGGAGGCATGAATTGTACGGAATATAAACGTTGCAGATTTACTTCTCGAAGTATTCTTTGAACACTCTCCATCGTACTCACAGCGTTACCTCTTTAACCTTTCCGATACTCTTCTTCTGCGGAAGAGGTAAAAAGAAATATATTATATAACGCATCAGTCGGTACATCCACATTAACGATTTCCATAAATTTAAGCGCCAGTATAGCCTAAGTTCGATATTGAGTCAAATTATTATCTTACTTATACTTTACTTATACTTTACCTTATAAATTCCACCTCCTTTATCGTCCGAAATAAACAGCTCTCCTTGTGAATCAAACAGGAGATCCACCGGTCTGCCGAGGGCGCCGTCGCCCTGGAGGAATCCGGATAGAAAGTCCGATTCCCCTGTAGAGTTAAGCTGTTTATCGAGGTCAAACCGTACCACCCTGTAGCCCGTCGGCTCCGTCCTGTTCCAGGAACCGTGATACGACACGAGAAGATCTCCGCGGTATTCTATGGGCCAGCTATCAGGGATGATCGCAAGCCCCAACGGAGCTGAATGTGCCTGAAATGTGATATGAGGTGCCACACTCCCCTCACATTTTTTCCGTGCCTCATCGGAGCTGTCAAATGCGCGGTCCTGCACGCGGGTATTGTAACAATTCGGCCAGCCGTAAAATCCGCCGTCTTGCACGATATTCACTTCTTCCGGCGGTATGTTATCGCCTATCAGGTCACGGCCCATATCGGTCGCCCACATTTCCTTTGTTTGCGGGTGCCAGATAAAAAACACGCTGTTTCTGAGTCCCGACGCATACTCCCGCGGGTCCGAACCATCCGGATTGGCTACTACTATTTTTGCCCTGCGCCAGTCTTTCTCACGGCACACATTACAGCTGGATCCCACCGAAACATACAGCTTCCCGTCGGGGCCGAATCCTATCGTACGGGTGATATGGTTGCCTCCGCTTGGCAGATCAATAATTTTCTTTTTGTTTGCCGCCTTTTTGGTATCCGGGTCATAGTCATACACCGCTACCTGGTTGGTCTCCGCTATATAAAGTTTGTCATCACGAAATGCTAACCCATGGGGACCATTAAGACCTTCCATAACCGTAATCGTCTCATCGGAAACGCCGTCGCTGTTTCCATCCGTTAACGCAACAACTTTGCCTTGCGACGGGATACTGACGACAAGCGTTCCGCGGGGATCCCACACCAGTACGCGCGGACTCGTAAGCCCCTTGGCAAAATACGAAATAGAGAATCCGTCCGGCACTACTAATGGCAGACCGGTGGAATTAACCGCTGTGGGTTCCGCCAAGCGGGATCCCGCTTCGCGGGAAGTCGGCCCGAATGCAGGGCGTGACCCGCGGAAATTCTGATACGCAAACCACCCGCCGTAGACCAGTAACACGATGCTACAGAATATGAGTATGTGTTTTATATTCATACACTTATTAACAATCACTCGTTCTCAGGCGGGTAAAACATCAACTCCGTATAATCCCGGCATCGTTCATCATGATTTTGCTTCATGACGCCGATATCTTTCTTCTTTTCCTGAAAAAACAACATAAATGTCGACACTGCAGGACGAAGCCATGGAAGCAGCTGCGCGGGTGATTGGCGCTCGACTTGAATCAAACACATATCCCAATCTGTTAACACGCCGTATGACCGAGTGCACGCATTATTCATATCGGAAAGCACTGTTTGTGACTGTGTCGCTATCGTGTCGAGGGAGTCCTGATACATCACGTTACAAGCAACCGATCGCTGGTGTAAACCGAACGCATAGGAAAAAAATACTGCACCGATAATGAACGCCACAAGGGGTATAATAACTTTCAAATCTTCCTCTATTATCCGTCCTTAAATTTCCATAATGCAAGTGCGGCATAGGTCCGGTAGGGTTTCCATCGGTTGGACAATTGCTCCATTTGCCTGTGCGTCGGCTCTTTGCGGAATTTATACAACGTTTGAATTGCCCGCCGGAGTCCAAGATCACCATATGAAAACACATCCTCTCTGCCCAGGGTAAACATAAGAAACATTTCCGCCGTCCAGGGGCCGATGCCTTTTATCTTTGTAAGGTGATCAACAACTTTTTGGTCTGAAAGGGTACGAAGGAGAGATAAATCAATGTTTTTGCTCTGCACGTTTTCCGCAAGATCGCGTATGAAGCGTACCTTGGACCACGACATGCCGGTGCTTCGCAAATTCTTATCAGGAATCTTTTGGATGGAAGCGGCTGTAACTAACTTCTTGGGAAATAATCGTTCGAAACGATCATAAATGACATCCGCCACCCTGCCGGACAATTGCTGACCGATTATCTCCCGGCACAAACTGACAAAGTATTGTCTCGGTTGGCGCACGGGAAGATCGTCAAGGACGATCGATTGAAACAATGAAAACAACGTGGGGTCGTGACGCCGAAAGTGGGCAAGAATTCTCGAATCTTTTACCATTTAAAGTGAGCAAACGCTTTGTTCGCCTCTGCCATGC
>CAYSAP010000025.1:0-14305 GCA_964429085.1 uncultured Gammaproteobacteria bacterium
CCTGACTTGCCTTCTCAAGAAGTGACTGATAACCGTCAGCTTCCTTGCCTTTGGGGCGTGTCTCGAAATCTACCGAATCCCTTAACGCCTCGCGAAGGCTAAGGCCTGGTTGAAGAAACTCAGGGACTTCTTCAAAGCCGGACTTACCTGTCCAATCTCTAGCGTCCGGAGAAAATGGCTCTCGCTTTTGTCTGTTTTTTAATCTTTCCCCAACCGGAACTTCAGAAACTCCGTTTTCCGTCACCGAAACCCGTTGACCATTCCTAGTCAAACTTTCAGCGTAAAGCCAATTTAAGGAGCTTTCAGACCGAGCCACCCACGAATTATCCCATAATATTAAGAGGAGTAAAGGCTAGAATAGAGACTTAGATATTGTTTAGCACTCTTTACCCATGCCCAATCAAGTTTGACAATCCTTTTCCGAAAGTTTTCAAACTCCTCTGTCTGGTAAAGACCAATCGCCCGGTTCATCGCTAGCAAGAGATCTTCCGTCTCCGCCTTTGCAAAAACGAGCCCGGTTTGTGCATCTGATACAGAATCGTGCAAACCACCAACATCCCGAACAATTGGTATCGAACCATATCGCATGGCAATCATTTGGGTAAGTCCACAGGGCTCAAATTTTGATGGAACGAGCATAACGTCACTCCCCGCATATATTCTTCTCGCCAAACGCTCGTCAAACGTATGGATAAACGCAACGTTCGGGTGCTCGGAAGCCAATTGTTCAAACAAGGTCACCAACTTCTTTTGCCCGGTTCCTAACAGTACCATCTGATAATCCTCGCTTGCCAGCTTGGGTATCGCGTGGGCAATAAGGTCCAATCCTTTTTGGCGTTTTTCCAACCTGCCAACAAAACCAAATAATGGTGAATCCGATTTGGGCAACCGGACCGCTTTCTGAAGTTGTTCTTTGATAACACGCTTGGCCGATGACACAGAATCCTCCTCATATTGGATCGGAAGCGACAGGTCTGTTTTAGGATCCCACACTCTGGTATCCAGACCATTTAATATGCCGATCATATGGTCTTTCCTGCGCTTAAACACCTCAACCACCCGCTTGCCATGAACGCCTTTCGCAATCTCTTTGGCATAGGTTGGCGACACCGTTGTCACTTTATCCGCATACTCAAATCCTTCGGTTAATAAACGAACGGCACGACCCAACGGGGTCATAAACGGGTGAAACAATAGCTTCGGAAATCCAAGCTTGAGCGTAATCGAAGAGCCCGTCTCGCCCTGATACAACAGATTGTGAACCGTGAGAATAGTTTTAACCCGTTTCGATTGTATGGTCTCCCGCTCTCGGTACCCTACTTTACTCGATTCTCCGATAAGAAGCGGGATTAACGCCGTATGCCAATCATTACAATGAATAATGTCGTACGGCCCTCCCAGAACACCTTCAGAATAGAGCGAAAGCTGAGCCACTGCCTTGGAAAAAAATGCAAACCGATCAGCTATGTGAAGGTCATCATAATCATTAAGGAGCGGATGCCGGAACAGATATACTCGTACATGTGAGTTCGGAAGCAATGCGCGAAATACAAATACCAGCTCGCGCCTACGGTCATAATCGATTGCGAGCTGGCCCACACAGGACACACCCTTGGTGGTAACTCTCCCGTAATACGGCATGGCAACCGACACATTCACCCCCTCTTGGGAAAGCGCTACCGGCAGCGCATAACTGACATCGGCCAGTCCCCCGCGCTTATACAACGTCGCTATTTCACTGGTGACAAATAAAACCCGCATACAATTATTTTAGCACGCCGACTATTGAGGTGTATGTACTCTGTTTTTGGAAAAAATCAGGAGATGCGCACCACTTTTTTATATACGTTTTCATATCCGTCTATCATGGCGGCAAGCGAAAAATGCTTTTCTACATGCTTTCTGCAGGCTTTTCTATCAATCTCCCCGATCCGTTTAATAGCTGCCACTAACCCGTCCACACCACGCTCCGGATCGACAATAAACCCTGTCTTAGCATCGACAATAACCTCCGAGATACTTCCGCGGTTATACGCAATTACCGGCGTGCCGCACGCCATTGCTTCTATCATGACGAGACCAAACGGCTCCTCCCATTGTATGGGAAACAACAGTGCTGCTGCCGTCTGATAATGCCCCACGAGGTGATCCTGCTTTATAATAGACTCCCACAGTACGTGCTTGCCGTCGATTACCGGTTTAATCTGGGTTTCAAAGTACGCATGGGCAAGGCTTTGCTCTGCATATTCCTGTCCCACAATCATGAGGCGCATACCCGACGCTCTCGCTGCTGCTATCGCATCGACAAATCCTTTTTGCGGCACGATACGTCCGGTGATAAGCAAAGGGCGGTGACACAGGGGTAATGTGCTATCAGGAACAAACAACTTCGTGTCAACACCATTGGGCACGACTGCTGCAAACGGAAACGGTACGCCCTGCTGCTGGGACCGAGACAACGAAACCAGGTGGATATTCCCCAGTTCCATCAGTTTCTCGAGTGCTGCGAACCGTTCAGGCGAGATGGGGTCATGAAACGTTATAACCACGGGAACAGTCGCTGGCATAGCCAAAAGTGCCGGATACAACCGTTCGACCGGCTGATGGATATGCACAACGTCCAACTTTTTTTCCTTTGCGTAGACGATAACTTCCCTCATGAGAGCGAGCTCCTGAGCCACAACATATGCGCGATAATCGTCATGATCATCATATTCCGGCAATTTTTTAATCGCCGGCTCTATCCCCCCGTGAACGAGCGTTGCGCGGGTCTTACTTCCTTTTGCGGCAAAAAGCGTTACGTCGTGTCCGGCTTCCACCAATCCGTCTACCAACTGGTGTACCAATATCCAGGGCGCGAGGATATTTTTTTCATTCGGAGGTACTGCGTGCGATGGTGAAATATAGAGTCCGATGTTCATTTTTTAGCTTCCTTTAGCTTTGAAAGGCCTGGCCTTTCAAAGCTAGTTTGCTGTACACCGCTTCGTAATCAGTCACCATCCGGTCTTTGTGGAAATGCGTTTCGGCATACTTACGACACGTCGACCGATCTATCGATCCGATATGCTTGACGGCATTAACCAACCCGTCTACCCCTTTCGACGAATCTATAACAAAACCATTCAATCCATCTCGCACTATCTCTGACACAGAACCAATATTGTATGCAATTACCGGGGTTCCGCAGGACATACTTTCCGCCATTACCAACCCAAACGGTTCATGCCAGGAAATAGGATACAATGTCGCACGTGCCCCTCCAAATAACTCTACTAACGCGCTATGCCCTATTTCACCATGAAATACGACGTGTTCGCCGTCAATATGCGGCTTAATCGATTCTTCAAAATACGGCCGGTCAATGGGATCGACAGCAGCTGCCATTTCTAACCGTATACTCAGTCGTTTAGCAGCCTGTATGGCATCTAACGCGCCTTTTTTGGGACTCACTCTGCCTATCCACAGCAGGTAATCGCTTGGCCTTTGTACAAATACATACTCGCGTATGTCCAAGGCGTTATATACCGTCGCAACATAATTTAGCTCCGGCAGCCCACCCCGCTGATTATTAGAAATAGAAATGTAATGAAGATGCTTGTATTTTTGAAGAGTCGCACGCTTTTCTTCGGTTGTTTCACCCGCATAGTACGATCCGTGCCAGGTGAACACCACCGGCGTTTTCAGCCCGTCCGCTTCAGGTAAACTCAAATACTGCCCATGACTGTGTATCATGTCAAATTCAGAAGCCCTGGCATAACATGCATGATATTGAGCTAACGGCTTGCTTGTGTCTCCCTTCGTCAGACCGCTGTTGCCTAAGGCATGAGGATAGATGCTGGAAAGTTTGGCTGTCGTTTTACTGTCTCCGCTGGCAAACAGTGTCACATCATGACCCCGGGCAACTAATCCTTCGGTAAGAAGCGACACTATTTTTTCCGTTCCGCCATAGAGCGGCGGCGGCACGGGCAAATACGGTGGGGCGAGGATAGCGATACGCATATATCCATCATAGCACGCCCTCGGGGATTCAACTGGTACGAGGTCTAACTGAGAAGTGTCGACAAAGCAATAGATGGAGATTGATCTCGATGCGCTCTCTCTATAATAGATTTAGTAAGATTTCCTTTTGCTACATCTGTATTTACCTCATCATCTTTCATCGCCACGAAGGCATTAATAACGCGATGAATACCGTTCTGTTGACTTCCGCCCAGCTCGCGTAAAACGTGAGCGCTGATACAAACACATGGGCCTTCCGGACCTCTCCGAAAAAGAACGTTCGTCGTCCTCCCTGCTCTTTCTCTTTGAACGTGGATAACACGAGCATCATTATTCATGCCCCTTATTCTATCGCTCCAGAAAGAAAATGCAAGCACTATAAGTTCTGTAGAGTAATTTACTCTCAATGCTAAACCTTGATTTTTTCTGGGCCGTCAGGACGAGCTAGAAAAATCAGCGGGGGGCAACTTTTTGCAGCGCAGCTTCGAGGCTATCAGTCATCTTCTCCACGGTAAAATGTTCCTCCACATTTTTGCGACACGCCGCACGGTCAATCTCTCCGATGTGCTTGACCGCGACAGATAACCCATCTACACCCTGTGATTCATCCACAATAAATCCCGTCTTTCCATCCACGACCACCTCGGGTACCGCGCCGTTCCTATACGCCACTACAGGAGTACCGCAGGCCATCGCCTCAATCATGACCAGTCCAAACGGCTCGGGCCATACAATCGGAAACAGAAGTGCCTGGGCACCACCTAACAATGCAGCTTTTTCCGTAATCCCCATTTCCCCCTTGTGCACGACGGTCGTCCCGTCGACCAACGGAGCTATTTCTGCGTCCCAATAGGCTTGGTTTCCAATTTTTCCTGCGAGAATAATCGGTTTTCCGAGCGCTTTGGCTGCAAGTATCCCTTCTTTTTGGTTTTTATGGGGAGCGATACTCCCCATCATCAGGAGATAATCCTTCGGGGTTTGCACAAAGGGTAGCTCGGTCAAATCAGCGGCATTATATACCGTGCCTATGTAATTGACGCCGTCAAATCCAACTCGTTGTGCCTGGCTTATCGTGATAACCGGAGTTTGGTACTTCCGGAATTGCTGGGCTAACGCCTCAAATAACGGCAAATGCATGACGGTCACAAACGGCTTGTTCAATAGTTTTGCAATCGGCAGCAACACCGACTCTCCGCCCCGCATGTTATTGAGGATGACATCAAATTCTTTGCCGTGATCGAACAGCCATTGGATAACGTCTGCCATATACACGAGTTCTTTCCGTAGATTCCGGCTTCCTTCGGTAAAGTTAACTGTTAACTGGTTCGAAGAACCGGTGACTGTATCCCCCCCGCCGATTTCCACTAAGGTATACGACGGATCGTGCTTCGACCCATTGGCTGCAATAAGAGTCACTGTATGTCCGCGTTTCGCCAAGCCTAACGCCTGCCAGTAAGCAATCCGCTCCGTACCTCCCTGCATGAACGGCGGCACAGGCAATGCAACGGAACCCAAGATAAGCACTCTCATACTACCAGTGTACGGCAAAAGGAAAAAGAAGTCACTTCTTTACTGCGGGTGCTTGTGCCGGAGGGATGATATTTGGTTTTCTGGCATATTTGGCATAGGAAAGTTCAAATTTGTGTGCGATCGTTTCCCAGGAGAACTTTTCCTCCACGGATTTCCGTGCATTCTGACCCATTTTATATCGCATTGATTCATTATCAAACAGTTTGTTTACTTTTTCAACGATATCCGTGCTATTACGAGATTTTACAAAAAATCCGTTGTACCCTTCTTTGACTGCAAGCGGGATACCGCCCTTTCTTGTCACGACAACCGGCGTCTGACATGCCATAGCTTCCAAAATAACCAGTCCCAACGGCTCGTCCCAGATACTGGGCGCGACAAATACATCTGCACGGGAATAGTACGGAACCAGCCTCTTGACACCTGCGCCCAAATGGCCGACCCAATGGATATTGGTAAGATTCAGTTGTTTTGCTTTTTCCTGAAGCCGTATTTTTTCCGGCCCATCGCCGAGTATGACAACTTCCCCATGAATATTTTTCGCAGCTCCCACAAGAAACTCGACGCCCTTGTATTTGGTTAGCTTGCCGGCGAACACAACGACAGGCTTCCCATGCAAGGAAAGCTCTTTATCGACGGATTTAGCCCCGGATTCGCTATACACAAACTTATCGATGTTGACCCCCCCGGGGATTACCCGACATTTTTCATGAAAATCACCCTTAAAAATCCTAAGGAACCAGTCCCTGGTGTACCCGGAATTTGGAAATATATGCTTTGCCCGGTACATAGCGTAATACGTCGCGCGAGTGAAGCGCTTTTCCTTTTCCATTGACGGCAATTCCGATCCGTGAATCGTGACCACATACGGTATGTTATAAAAATCTTTAATAAACGCGGCTGCCCAGGAAAACGGAAATGCATGATGTACATGGATAATATCAGGGCGAAAATCGACAACGGCAGCGATTGCTGATTCGAGCAATGTGCTATATACACGATATATCTCATCATTAGAAAGCTGCGTATAGAGCTTACAGTCTGGCCATTCAGGGTGACCGGTGAATGCGACAGGAAACGGAAGATCTACGGAATAGAGTTTGGCCCGCTCAATGGGACGGGTGTCTGGAGCGAGTATGGCAACCTTGTGATGGCGCCCCACTTCCGAGGCCAAATGCCGCGCGTACGTGCCTGAGCCGGACCCCCAAAACGGAAACGTTTGAAGATATAAAATTCTCATTATGCCTCAACCCCGACCGATATGCGCATAGTATACCATGAAATAGAACCAGCGATGTTTCTTGCATTAGCGCACGATCAGCTGTACCAAAAAGTTTCTCCGTTGCACCTGAATCGGCACACATTGCTCAGGATGCAGCACTGCGGATACCCCCAGAGTATACTGATTTCTCCGGTTTGCCCTCCGCTTCACTCCCTGTGCCTCTACATCAGAGAAACCGACCCGGGCACCACTGACAATACCAATGTGCTCACTGAGCGAGAGGCCCACATCCCCATTCCCATTCGTTTCATAAAAACTCATGGCATTTGGGACCAACGTAAATGCATGCATGGCGCGATCGCTGACGCGTGCCACGACCCGGCCAGTGCTATCCAATACCTGAAGTTCGATATGACGCATAGTATCGTGTATAATTGTACAAAGCCCGCCGAGCGCGAACGTAGGAGATTATAGCATAGCAGCGGGCTATTCACGCACACATTCAATAATTGACAACACCCTATTTGACTCTGCGGATATCTTTCGGCTTCACGGCTAATGGCACTCTCCGGCGCCGCACGCGCCCGCATCTAATCCTTGGGGCAAATCCGTTCTCCGGCTCATTGATCACTCGCGCTGTCTGGAGCGAGAAAAAAGCTTTTCCTGCAGCACCAACCAGACAAATTGTATCAGTGCTGTTTGACGCGACAGCCGCCATGGCTCATGCACCAACCGCCAAAGCCATTCAAACCCTATCGATCTAATAACTACTGGTGCACGTTTGAGCCTACCCGTAATTATATCGAATGACCCGCCGACACTCATGAGTACAAGCGGATATAGGTTAGTGCGACTCAGCGTATCTATAATATATTCCTGCTTCGGGGCGCCGAGCCCGACAAACAACATCTGTACGCGCGCAGAACGGATCTTCTCTTCCAAGTCGAACCAATACGCATCGGATGGCCCTTCGATATCCCCATATGTACTAACCAAAAGTTCAGGTCCGTCAATGGCCCACCCCTTTAGCCTCGGGTGTTTCCCCTGTAAGCACTCTAGCGCCCGAACTGCTAAACCTTCGAAACCTCCTATAAGTCCTATTCTGATGCGCTGATCACTAGCCATCCGGACGAGATCGCCCATAAACTCTACCCCAGGAATTCTCCGGTGTATTCCCGTTTGCATCTTTCCTCCGGTACTTTTGCGGAAAAATCTGCTGGCGAGTACGATACCTACCCCATCAGGGAGCGCCACATCAGCCCGATTGAGGATATCCCGAAATACCGGATGTGTTTGGGCAAAAACGATTTGCTCCGGGTTCGGCGTCGTGATCACCAGCGGTTTTTTGCCCGTTTTCCTGCCGGACCGCTCGGATTTCTCACGGAAATTAAGATACTTTTTAATTTCCTCTAGGATAACTTCTCTCGATGAAGTTGTAACACGAATCTGCAGTATATTTTGATGAATTAAACTCATAATATTCCATTATATACGTCTTTTTCTTTTTCTAATGTCTGCAAATCGAAACAATTGAACACAATAAGCTGTATCTGATATACCGTTCTTATTCGCGCACTATTCCTTCAGCCGCATAAATCGCTATAAGCCTTATTTTCCAAAATACATATTTCCCGCACATTCACCGATTTTGCCGGTTTTTCAATATGTCGTTATTTACTATAAGTTATCTATCAATTATTTTTTACTGATACTGCGTTTATATAATTCAATATTCTCTATCGCGACCCCGGTGCCGCGTACAACACACAGCAGTGGCTCGTCGGCAATATGGGCGGGAACGCCGGTCATCTGGGTTACTAATTTATCAAAGTTCCGAAGCAGACTCGTTCCTCCCGCCATCACAATCCCCTTATCGATAATATCGGCGGCAAGCTCCGGAGGCGTTTCTTCCAATACGCTTTTTATCGCATTAATGACCAGGTGCAGCACGGGAGCAATCGCGGTTGTTACCTCGGCCCTCGTCAATTGGATAATCCTCGGCAGGCCGGTAATTGCATCACGACCGCGGACTTCCATGGAAAGAGAGCTATCAGCTATCAGCTTTCTGCTTTCAGACTTATCTGACGACTGACTCCCCATCGCATCTCCTATGGTAATTTTGATATTCTCTGCCATCCGTTCTCCAATAATCAGGTTAAAGTTTTTCTTAACATGGTTAGCTATAGCTTCATCAAGTTTATTTCCGGCTACCCGAGCGCTCTTATGGACAACCACACCCCCCAACGATATGACAGCAGCCTCGGTACTCCCTCCGCCCATATCGACAATCATATGCCCTGAAGCCTGCGCTATGGGTATTTTGGCCCCTATGGCTGCCGCAAGCGGCTCTTCTATAAGGTACGCCACGCGCGCGCCTGCAGCCAGCGTTGCATCAATCACCGCGCGGCGTTCTACTTGGCTTGCGCCCGTAGGCACGCAAATCATAACCTCAGGCTTAAAAATCCTGTTTCTTCCTACCGCCCTATCGATAAAATGGGAAAGCATCGCTTCGGTTATTTTATAATCAGCAATCACCCCGTCGCGCATGGGGCGACTGGCCATGATATTACCGGGGGTTCTCCCTAACATGTCTTTTGCTTCATTGCCTACGGCAACTACCCTCCCGTCATCCGTCGTTACGGCTACCACCGTAGGCTCATTGAGGACTACTCCGGTACCGGCAAGCCAAACCACGGAATTTGCTGTGCCTAAATCAATACCGAGACGCTTGGTTAAACCGAACATAATGGCATTCTATCATAATGTGCGGTATACTATGACCGACGTACACCTCCGTGGTATATGACTGCAAAAATCCAATCGTTTCTGATTCCTTTTGTTACTGTATGTATCATTCTCGGTGTTGCTGTGGCGATCATTGCATACGGACGCGGATACCGACTGCACACGGACGGATCGGTACAACCCACCGGTCTAATTGTGTTGCAATCCGACCCCTCAGGAGCACAAATTATCATTGACGACAAAATAAAGACTGCCACGCAAGCCACGCTGACATTACCCCCTGGTTGGTACAACATCACGATCACAAAAGAGGGATTCCAGCCCTGGCACAAACGTATGAAAGTCCAAGGCGAAGTGGTAGCAAAAGCAGATGCGCTCCTATTGCCCACCAATCCCAGTCTGACAGCGCTCACGGCAAGTGGAGTCGTAAACCCATCACTTTCTCCTGACGGATCCAAGCTGGCCTATGTTATCCCCAATCCTGTTTCGGCAACAGCACCAGCCGCTCTTGCCACGACGAAACCCGGTATTTGGGTGCTTGATATTGTCGACAAACCACTCGGCCTTAACCGGGACGCGCGGCAAGTAACAAAGTCAGGCGCTATCAATTTTTCTAAAGCGACACTCGCGTGGTCTGCCGACAGCAAAGAAATCCTGGCAACCGTTTCTCATGCCGTGCAATACCTTCTGCTTCCTGATGAGGTAAACGACACACCGGAGCTTGTTTCCAATATCAAACTATTACAAACTGATTGGCAAAAGATCAAAGATCAACGAACCAAAGAACAGCTGGTTACCGTTCCAAAATTATTTACCGACATGGCAAGTGCCTCAGCCAGACTTCTTTCATTATCGCCCGATGAAACCAAAATCCTGTACGAAGCAACGGCTGCAGCGACCTTGCCACAAGTTATTGTGCCTCCGCTGATCGGTTCAAATCCGACAGAAGAAACTCGTGCGCTTGTTGCCGGTGCCGTGTATGTTTACGATATCAAGGAAGACCGCAATTATATGGTTACTAAATCAAGCTCGCTTGCGCCAATCCTCCACTGGCTCCCAACCTCACGGCACTTGGTCATCGTTATGAAAGATAAAGTCGAAATTATGGATTACGATGGCGCCAATAAGCGAACGGCTTATGCAGGGCCATTCTGGGACGCATTTGCTGTACCCTGGGCATCAGGAGGGAAGCTAGTTATCTTAACGAATTTAAACAGTGCAGCGTCGGCCGTAAACAATCTGTATCTTGTCAATCTTCGATAATTACCTTTTTCTCCCTTTATGAAAACACCATCACCGGAGCAATTGTATGGCCACACAGAAACACGCATTGTTCCGCTTGCTACAGCAAATGCCATGCGTAAAGTTGCCAGAAAATACAACAAGCTTACTATCGTCAGTATCGCGCCTCCGGGAGGCAAATTTTACCAGGAGCAAATCGATTCCTATCCGCTGGATCTTACGTTCACGCATTTGGTCCCAAAAGGCAAGGAGGCCATCTCTATCCAATGGAGGTCGCAAACTACGCATCCAATATGCGGCGTACCCCGAAAATTTTATGAAGACGTTCACGCCTTTCTCCTCCGCACTTTTAGAATTGAATCATAGGTTACCTTGCATGGCGCGTTAAACGCCCGGGCGACGCGCAGGCGCAACCACTTTTGCGGTCTCTCGGATCTGCGCACCTGAATATGCGCGTTACCCGCAGAACCGATCCCGGAGCAGTCAATGCTGCCTTCCCCGTGTATATGCGGGCAAAACATTTCGCAAATAGTACGTGCGCGTTCAAACTGGCGGGGATTTCTAAGTGAGATGCTGGCTTCGATACCCTTTGCGGTTTGCGACGTATTCCGGTATATTACTTCGGGAAATTCCGGTGGCTTTGCCATACGATGACGTATTATAGGATATTTTTAGCCGTTAAACAAGGGCGGCTCATCCTTTGTATCCCCGGTAGGAATCGAACCTGCATCGGAGGTTTAGGAAACCTCTGCTC
Organism: uncultured Gammaproteobacteria bacterium; assembly: GCA_964429085.1. Classification (GTDB taxonomy): domain Bacteria; phylum Patescibacteriota; class Microgenomatia; order UBA10105; family UBA927; genus UBA927. The sequence continues at coordinate 11,493 of CAYSAP010000025.1, forward strand.
TATCCATTGAGCTACGGGGACAACGAATCACCACCCTATTCTACCGCAAAATTATGCTACAATACTATGACTTCGGGGTATGGCACAGTTGGTAGTGCGCTTCGTTCGGGACGAAGAGGTCGCCAGTTCGAGTCTGGCTACCCCGACAGAAGATATGATGAGCATGCAGGGATGGTATACATACCCGCGATTTAATGTTCTTTCGAAATCAGAACACGGTCGTACACCCGGCATTCAGAGGTTCTCGACTCCGGCACATCTGCAGCAACCATAATCCGATGCGTCCCTTTCTCCCCCATTACGGAAACCCCATTACACGTCTGCATCCAACGATGCGGCTTTATGCGGGCGCTGCATCCTTCGCACCCGTGTGTTATCAGTTCGCGCTCCTTGAGAAATGCGATCCAACGGGCAAACGCAGGATTGCTTCTATGATCGCTGATAATAAAGATAAATGTACGCCAACCAGGCATAAGGATTTGCAGGACAATAACCGATGATTATAGCATAATCAGGCGTGGGTGACGTAGAAACAGAGTAACCGCCACTGGTAAACATCCCGAAAATCGGATATAATATCCGTAATGAAATTATCGTTCTCATCGAAAAATCAGGAAGACCTGATTTTGGCCCCGGACGTTGTCCTTGCCTCCCAATCCATCGGACGCCGCATGCTACTCGAAAAGCTTGGAATCCGTTTCCGCGTTGCAGTGACCCGTCTTGATGAAGATAAAATTGTCGATCCCAATCCGCTCAAAACAATTCAAAAACGAGCCATTGCCAAGGCCATGGAAGTCGTCAACAACCCCAGGGTCTACATGATCCCTGAAGACCGCGAAGTCATTGTTATCGCAGCAGACAGCATGGCAGTCGTCGGCAAAAAAATATACGGCAAAGCGCTTGATCGTGAAGATGCCACAAAAATACTCAAAGAACTTATGGACAAAACCCATGTGTTCACGACCGTGCTTCACGTGGTTCAAATGGACAAAGGGAAAGTCAAAAAATCCTGGACCAAAACGGTTACAACCAAAGTTACGCTTCGCAAATTAAATAGCACCGAACTGGAAAGCTATGTGGGGCGTTTTGATTTCACACGGTTTGCTGCCGGATACGCGCTTAACGAAACTCCGTGGGATCTCGTCACCAAAATCGATGGCTCATATACCAACGTCATCGGCCTTCCGTTTGAGGTACTTCTCCCCATCCTCCGGGCGACCAAAATCATCGACCCGCCACTGGTGGTGAAATAACGGCGTTAAGCCAAAAAAATTGGTACAAAGTTTTGTATGCAATCTTTGATGGAAAAAATTGACCGGTCGCCGTCCCTTTCTCAGTTTGTCCCAATCGCGCTTACCGGTGTGGTTATGGGCGGATTTCTTATCCTCCTTCACACTGCCGTCGTAATCTTTAATCTGCTCCCTGCTTCGGAAAAAATCCACCTGGAAATCCGGTGGGTCGATATCATCGTAGGTGCGACAATTTACTTAAAAACCAGTATCGATTTTGCCATCTTTATCGGCCGAATGATGGCGGCAAATCCGGGTTGGCGCAACCGGATCGCCATAGAAATAGGATCGGCAGCAGGGAATACAATAGGCACGATTGCCATCATCGGCCTCTGGGTCACGCTGAAAAATGTCGATCTCTTACTTGCACTAATGGTGTTTATAGCGTCGCTCGTACTTTTTGAACTCGCACACGGATCTATGGAACACTTTTCTAACTGGCAAGGCCGGAGAGGAATCAAGCACATATTGTTTTATGCCATGCATGGCATATTGGACCGGGTAAAAAAAATCATCGACCCGGTGCTCCGCAACGTCATGCCCGATCTGGGAAGCGCCATGAAAGGCAAGGCGAGCTTGTCATGGCCGCAGCTCCTTATGTTTTCTGCAAGTGTGCCGTTTATCCTCGGATTAGACGATTTTGCCGGATATGTGCCGCTCTTTAGTGTCATAAACGTCTATGGATTCGCAATCGGGGTCATCGCTTCTCATACGCTGCTGAATGTGGCGCTGTTCCTCTCTCCTAAACAAACTATTATCGTGGTGAAAAATGAAGTCGTTTCGTTTATAGGCGCACTGGCGTTTGTCGGGCTTGGCATCTATGGATTGCTAGAAACCGTCCGCATCATTATGCATGCGTTTCTATAACATTACCGCTTCAATAAAGGGGAGTTAGGAAATAAACACTTCTCCGGGGCCAAAGAGCAGGCTAATTTCTTTTGCTGCCGCCTCTGTGGAGTCGGACCGGTGCACCACATTATGCGGCTTATCTACACCGAAATCCCGCCGGATAGTGCCGATCTCTGCTTCTTTGGGATCCGTAGGACCGCAAATATCAAATACTTTCTGAATGACCCCTTCCCCTTCAAGCACCATGGCGACGACCGGGGTGGCCATCATCTGTTTGGATAATTCCGGGAAAAAGGGCTTGGTCTTGTGATGGGCGTACCAGGTGTCGAGAATTGGCTGCGTAAGCTGCACGAGTTTGAGGGCGCTAAGTTTCATCCCTACTTTTTCAAAACGGGAAATAATCTCGCCGACCACATGCGTTTCCATGCCGTCCGGCTTTATAAGGACAACAGTTTGTTCGATCATATGGATTACTATACCAAATTCTCTATCAAACAAAAAGCCAAGAAACCCTCTTTAGCTTTGAAAGGCCTGGCCTTTCAAAGCTAACGCCTGGCCATGGCCGGCAGGGTAATTTCCGGATCGAGGGTATGCTGCCGCAACTGCTGTTCCAGCTGCCGGAATACCCCCTCGACCGGCTGCATACCGTTTACCCAGATAAGCCTGTTTTCACGG
>CAYSAP010000026.1:0-14046 GCA_964429085.1 uncultured Gammaproteobacteria bacterium
CGACATTGTAGAGTTTATAAAATTCTTCTTTGGCTTTTTCCTCAGTCCATCCGGTGTGATTTTGAATAACCCGGATCTCCGTCCATCTGATATTGTCCAGTAACCCCGGCTGCTGCCGGTACAATGTCCCGTCAAAATCCCATATCAATACCCGAACTTCCTGAAACGCTGCATCCATACACGCATCATACCCAAAAAAGTTGACAACGCAAAGACTGCAGGAGTAGCATACGGGGAGAAAGGTACATTTACAGAGAGCGGAAAATATTTTTACAGCGTGTGGCCCAGCCCTTCGCGAAGAGCTGGGATACGAGGAAGGGGATTAATCGAAATTCTGCGGGCGCCCCTTGGTAGCACTCTCTACCACAACATTGATCGGATCAATCCTGATAGCAATATCGGGGCTAAATGATCAATGAATGAGTCCGCATCTCTTCATTCGGATACTACTATTTAACGTAAGCATTTTTTTTCTCATGCTCCTAAGGAGGAACTATGTGTGGCATTTTCGGATATATAGGTGAAAAAAATAACGCCCCGACCATTGTATTGGACGGCCTAAAACAGCTTGAGTATAGAGGCTATGACAGCTGGGGAGTGGCGGTGGTGCCGCAGCAAAAGCATACCATTGTCGTGAAGAAGAAAGTGGGGAAAATCGGTAATGCGTCAGTGGGTGATTTGCCGCCAAGTTCACTTGCGTTCGGGCATACCCGCTGGGCAACGCACGGGGGTGTTACGGATATAAACGCGCATCCGCATCTGGATTGTACTGGTACTATTGCGCTCATCCATAATGGTATTGTCGAAAATTACGAAACACTCAAGGCGCAGCTCATAAAGAAAGGCCATCATTTCGTATCGGAAACAGACAGTGAGGTTATTGCCCATCTTGTTGAAGAATACCTCAAGCGGTTTGCCGTTCTTCCCCGTGATGCGGCCCCTGCATTTTCCAAAGCGGTTCAGGCGGCATTTAATGATTTGGAAGGGTTAAATGCGATCATTCTTATCAATACCAAAGCGGATGAGATGGTCGCCGCCCGAAACGGATCACCGCTGGTTGTAGGATACGGCAATGGGGAAAATTATTTAGCAAGCGACCCATCAGCGCTTCTTCCTCACACCAAGCAGGTCCATTACCTGGAAGACGACGAGATGGTGGTCGTAAATTCGTTCAGTATCCATATATTTGATGCACGCTCGGGTGTCCGTATCAGACCGAGAAAGCAAATGCTTACCTGGACTGCCAAAGAGGCAGAAAAAGGAAACTATCCGTACTTTATGCTTAAGGAAATGCATGAACAACCAGGTATGCTTTCCGAAATAGCCGCAGAATCTCCGGAACAGTCGGTAGCTGTCGCAAAACGCCTACTCAAGGCACCACGCGTGTATGTCGTGGGGAGCGGAACCAGCGGACATGCGGCGCGGGCTGCATCATACTTATTCGCGCAGATTGCGCGCAAGCTCATTAATTGGGGTATTGCGAGCGAAATCGACCACCGCGTGGACATTCTACCAATCGACGGATTGATGGTCGCGCTTTCCCAATCCGGAGAAACCATGGATTTGCTTGAGGTTGTCAAAAAGGCAAAAGCCCGGGGCATTGCCGTATTGTCGCTCGTCAATGTCGTCGGATCCAGTCTTTGGCGCATGTCGGAAATGAATGTACCCATCGGTGCCGGTCCCGAAAAGGGAGTGGCATCAACCAAGGCATTTACGGCAAAAATTGCCCACCTCATTCTCATCGCCTATGCCATGAGGGGCGATGTGAAAGCAGGGCAAAAACTCGTTGCCGGAGCGGCAAAAGCCGCGAAGGACATAGTAAGCCATACCCGCGTCGAGCAACTCAAGCGTATAGCGCATGAATTCAAGAATGCAGAACACATCTTTGTCATCGGAAAAGGACTTTCCTATACGACGGCGCTCGAGAGTGCGCTCAAAATAAAGGAGATTTCCTATATCCATGCCGAAGGGGTGGCTGCAGGAGAACTCAAGCACGGACCGCTCGCCCTAATCACTAAGGGGGTTCCCTGCATCGTGTTTGCTCCCAACGATCAGCACTACCAATCCACACTTGCCAACGCCATGGAAATGAGAGCACGCGGCGGCTACATCATCGGTGTATCACACAAGAACGATGAGGTCTTTGACGAGTTTATACCGGTTTTTGACGTCGCGGAAGCGACGATCATCCCGAACGTCATCGTAGCACAGCTCCTGGCCTACTATCTGACGCTGGAGCGTGGATTTGACCCCGATATGCCGAGGAATCTAGCCAAAAGTGTGACGGTAAAGTGAAAACATGGTATACTATGGGCCTCTATGACCGCAATACGGTGGGAGAGGCTCGAAATTCATAGCTTACCGGATACTCAAAGCGTGCCGATAGGGTTTTGGGAGAATCGTGTACGGGAAGTTGAGCACCCAGAACTCAAAGCTATCTACGTGCTTTCCACCCGCGATGAGGCTGTCCGCTTTGCTGCAGAAAAAATTCTCGAAGTTGTGCAGGAAAAGCCTAACGCAGCGATTACCTGGCCATCAGGGTGCCAAGGAAACGATGTCATTGATGCAGTCGTACGGTTAGCAAAGGAGCGGGATGTCTCGTTTGCGAATGCGCATTTTTTTCATCTGGATGAGTACTTCCCCATCAATCCGGATCAACCCGAAAGTTTCCGAAAAAATCTCCGAGACAGATTTTTTTCACCGCTTGCTATACCAGCGGAACATATTCATGAAATACCTGCGGATCCGGGAACCGACGGCCGAAGTGTCGCAGACCAATATGAACAACTCCTTACCTGCTATACCATCGACCTCGTGCTTCATCCTATAGGACCGGACGGGCACATGGCTTTTAACGAAGCAGGGACTCCCCGTGACAGTGTGACCCATCTGACTCCACTTTCGGAAAAAACAGTGTATCGCGACCACGTCATACGCCAACTGAATAGTCCGGATCATGCAATAACACAAGGAATCGCAACGATACTCCGCGCAAAACACATACTATTCGTTAACTTCTCACCTGAGTACAAAGAGGATATGAAGCAGGCATTATTTGGACCCATCGGCGAACACAACCCGTCATCGCTCCTTCGCACGGATGGCGCTAAGGTGGAAGCGATTATCACTCAAGAAATAGCCAATCACGTCCTCGCATAAAATAAGGTACAATATTTGTCACTCCCATGAATAAACGCGTGGCAATGATTAGCGTCCATGAATGTCCCCTGGCAAGCCGCGAAGGCAAGGAGCGCGGTGGCATAAACGTCTATGTCTATGAACTGTCCAAAGCGCTGTCGCGCCTGGGCTGGCACGTTGACGCCTACACACGCGTGCAGGACGACATCAATCCCCGCATAGTCAGCGTCAACGATCGTTTCCGCGTTATTCACATACCAAATGGCGCGCACGCCCCGGCATCCAAAAAAGAAATTCTTGCAACATTACCGGAATTTACCAGGAATACCGAAGGATATATTCAGGAAAATAATCTGTCCTATGACATTATCCACGGACATTATTATCTCTCCGGTCTTGTCGCTAAGGAGCTCAGTACTATAACGAAAAAACAAACTCCGCTCGTGATGACCTTCCATACGTTGGGACTTATGAAACAACTTGTGGCAGGAGCAAAAGATGCGGAAGATCCCGCCCTTCGCATACCTATAGAAAAGGACCTCATCACATACGCGTCAAGGATCATTACCTCCAGTGATACGGGGAGGGAATACCTTTCCGCACTGTACGACGCTCAACCAAAAAAAATGGTAACCATTCCCCCGGGGGTTGATATGCGACTATTCCGGAATATTCCGGCTGCGGAGGCCAAACGCCGGATAGGCGCGGACGCGAACCCCCATATCATCCTTGCCGTCGGACGCATCGATCCGGTAAAAGGATTTGATGTCCTGTTAGTCGCGCTCAAAATGTTACTGCAGCAGGACGAGAACCTTTCCGAAAAGCTTTGTCTCTGGATCGTGGGAGGAGATGTAGAACAAAGCCAAAACCGGTGGTCTCACGAACTCAAAAATCTCGACCGGTTGAAAAAAATGCTGAATCTTTCGGCCACCGTAAAATTTGTGGCTCCCCAACCTCAGGAGGAGCTCCCCTATTACTATAATGCCGCCGATGTCCTCGTTATGCCGAGCCATTATGAATCGTTCGGCATGGTAGCGCTGGAAGCAATCGCCTGCGGCACGCAGGTCATAGCTACGGATGTCACGGGAATTTCCCCCCTTCTCAAGGAACTGCCATACGGGCACATCGTGAGCGCGAATAACCCGATCGCGCTTGCCGGGCAACTCCGTGAAATTCTCAAAAGTCCCCCGCGCGAATACGCCACGCACGAATCCGTAGAAGCGTTTGATTGGGGCTCTATAGCCAAACAGATTGCAGACGAATATGACCGTGTAGTGAAGTTATAATGCGGAAAAGTCAGGAAAATTACAGCGCTTTGTTGGCAGCCGGATCCTGATTGTATTGCTCAGGTTTGCCAAGCTTGATATAAAATTCCGCTCGCTGCAACTCGCTCCCGATATAAATCGCGTGGCTCGGCAATACCAAATAGTCGCCGATATTAACCAGCTCGATATACATTTCCATTGCCGTCTTCCCCCGCCATTCTTTGAGCAGTAAACCGCCGTTCGGCGCGTAGATCTTTAATACGATTTCATACTCTTTATCTGTCGGCTTTACCGCATACTTTGTCGGCCTGCCGACCGGTTTGATGCCTACCTCTTCGATCTCTATCGTAATATTGCCGCGCGGATCGTCTTCAAACATCTGGCGGCTGGTATATCCCAATTCCTTTTCGTAATTCTCTTTAAGAATCTTCTCTACCAATTCGTAATCATCGCTGTAGATATGGGCACTGTGGGTAATCATAACAAACGCTCCCATGGGAACGCCGGATTCATCAGAAATAAATTTCTGCAGCTTTCGCAAACTGAATACGTTGCGCGGCCACCCGTGAACCATGTCCTGGCTCCTAAAATGCGTGGTCATAAACAGCTTGCCGTCCTGGATACTGCAGAGGATTTGCGTAAGACACGGAGTATCGCCGCGATTTACCACCGACCAATCCTCCTGTATCTTTGCCGTAAATGCGACCATCTTTTTGGAAAACGGACGGGTCTTAATGAGGTCGATAATATTTTGGATTTGGTCGACACCGTCATGGTCGCGGAGCCGCTGCCCGTAGGTGTATGCTATCCCCGGAATCTGCTTGGCGGATAAGACCTGCGGATAGTACGTCGCAAGATCATGAGCCGAAAACGGGAAAAAGTGCGGCAGGTAAGGCTTTTCCGGATCCTCTTCATACACGACCGCCATGACGTTTAATAATTCCTTCAGTTCGTTTTCTTGGGTATAGCGCGTCGTCTTGTTGCGGCCGTATCTCATGATGTTATGCAGAATCTTGAGCCACGTCTGCGCCGCATTTTTGCCGTGGATGCGGAACCCGATCTGCTCGCTCGGGAAGGTAAATGGTTTGGGCCTGCTGGTAGGAAATTTTTTGGGTTCCGTAAAGGGTACCGGTTTCTCATTACCCAATGTCGCGACTGTTTTGCGCAGTTGATCCGGAGACTTGCCCCGCAGATTGATAATTTCGACGGAGCAGCGGAACAGGTCGATTGCTTCTTTTCCGATTTCTTTTTCGATCTGGCCTCCCTTTTCATCCCCGATGATAAAAAAGTTTTCGTCCACCCCGTTTACCATGAGTGCCATGAGTGCTTGGCCGCTTCGCGAAAGGTCCGCTCCCCATAGCACAATTTTGCGCACGTGCGGATTGGCATAGACATTACGGATCATGGCAGAGATACCGGCAGACGAATATAGGTTGCCGATCGCACAGTAGTTCTCGTCTTTGAGCATATCGGCAACCACCTGCCGCTCGGTCCACATGATAGCCACCCCAACTGGATTTGCGGGGTCTTTGACATGCAGCACCTGTTTATAGAGAATCGGCCAATCCATTATTTATCCTGAATAATCTTGCTTGCCAGCGGTGTAGTTTGCCTGATGTATTTTGCCGTCTTTTTTTGAGAATACGGCACCAGGGCAGGAGAGGATAATTCCTCAAACGTCATGCTGCAGATCCGCATGCCCGGGTAAAGTGCCACCGGCATGCGGCCCATGTTGCCTAACTCCATAACGACCATGCCCTGCCACCCGGGATCGAATATAGATGCGGTAGAATGCACCACGATCCCCAATCTTCCGAGGCTGGATCGTCCCTCTAATCGCCCGACTAAATCATTGGGAAGTGTGACGGATTCCATCGTGGTTGCAAGTACAAAATCACTGGGCTGCAGAATAAACGGCTCACCGTCTTTGATCTTTACTTCTGCCATCATGTCGGTAGCCAACTTGGGGTTATTGGGATCGATGTACGCAAACTTGCTGTGGTTAAAAATGCGGAATTGTTTGCCTAAGCGCAAATCAACGGAGCACGACCCTAATTGCGTCTTGGCATCAATCTTGGGGGTTATTTTAATTCTTCCCGTACGGAGTGCTACAGTAATATCCCGGTCTGACAAAATCATGGGGCTAAGTATACCTAATGGCTTTGATTGAGGCAAGCGAACAATCGGTGTTACTCATATGCAAACGGTTTTTTTCGTACGGGAGCCGAGGTGCAGCAATATACCGATGGTCAGCGGAAATATGGGAAGGACAAAAAGAAAGACCCTGGCAAGCCGGATTTCATCACCGAACTGGAGAAAAATAAATAATACAAGATAACTAGCCGTACGAAAGAGCCCCAATACACCATCCCGCTCGATTATCATGTGGTACTTCTGCTGCCAGGTGCCGGGGGCTTCATCCAGCGCATCATAGTACTCTGCAGATAGTTTGGTAAGCATAAACGGCACGCTGAGACCCGATATACCGATCATCAACCATGCCCCAAATATCGTTTGATTCCAGGCAAATACGGCAATACCAAGGGCCGATCCGATAATGCCCACCCAATAGGTCGATGGATGTTTCACCATAAACCTGGTAACGACGAGGCTGGACATCGTTGCCAGTACCGCTGCGATTGTGTACATAATGCCGAGTTGTCGTTCGCTTTGGATAATCAAAAACAGCAGAATACTGGATACCGTTCCGAAACACACATCATAGAAGCCTAACGCCCCCTGCTGACCTAACACCAGCTTCCAGGAACGCGTGCGTTTGTGCTTCAGTACATGCTGATACCGGAACTCCGGCATCTCATAACCAGGCAGTCTCCCCACCAACACCGCCACAAAAAACATGATCAGCCCCACGAGCAAAAACAGCGTGATGTAGCCCCCGGTGACCCCGATGATCGTGGCTCCCGCAACGGCGATAATCAGCCCGCCGAGTGCCGGCCCTATGGCTGCCCCCAGATTGAACAGCACCTGTCCCCACCCGAAGTAAGACACTCTGCGCCCCGCGGAACTCAATATATATTGGTTCAGATTAAACCCCGACCAAAAAACTCCTGCAGTAAACCCGTCAAGGATGGCAAGCGGCACATACCAAGTGATACTCGCTTCGCGGAGGATGAAAAGCAGCAGATAAAACAACGCCCCGCCGTATAACCCAAGCTTGATGAGTGTCCCGGAGGACATATATCGGAGCATAAATCCCGACAACGTATAGAAAAACGTCATCGACGCAAACGCGACGACCCGAAAAAGCGCCGTTGTGCTGATGTCACTGTGGGCAAAGAAAAAAACCGTGACAAACACACTCGCCAGAGAATACGCGAGGATATCAAATCCCATGATGATAAGGAGCTTGCGCTCTTCGACAGACAATGATTTCATAGACTCATTGTACCCCTTACTGGACACGAAAGCGTATAATAGTGACTGGTATGAGCCACGCCGAACGCGCATCAGCAGGCGGATCCGGGCAGGACACTGCAGCAACGGATATGGGGCACACGAAAGAAAATAACCAGGCGCCAAAAGCCCGGGTGGAATATCATCACGACAAGCGCGAACTTTCTCTCTATCACTCAGACTTAACCGAAGATATATTGGAAAATCCCGCGCTGTACATGGGACCCGCCGATTTCTAAATATTCTCCGATTGCGCTATAATACCCTTTTCCTATGGCAACTAAGGAGCAACAACCTATCGCACATCCAGAAAAACCAGCTTGGAGCGAACGCTCAAGCAGCCTGGCATCCGTTTCTGTCTTCTTATCTGACGAACACGGACGGTTACTCATGGTGCAGGATCTCGAGAAATACGGCGGCAAGTGGTCACCGGTTGCAGGCTACATCGATGATCTTCTCGGCGAAGAGCCCGAAATAGCTGCGCTTCGCGAAGCGAAAGAAGAACTTGGCCTCGATATCCGTCTGGACCAACTTCTTGGCGTATGGCATTACTATGAACAAAATGGCACAGATAAAGCAAAAATGCATGTGGGATACGCCTTCCGGGGTACCATTCTGGACGGAACATTTACAATGCAACCGGAAGAAATACAAAACTACGGATTTTTCGCGCCATCAGAAATCGAAAAGATGCACGCGGGCGGCAAACTCAAAACTCCGGAATATAATTACGACGGATTTAAACTCTGGGAAAATGGAATTAAGCACCCTCTGGATATCGTGCGGAGCAATACCCGCGCACGGCTTACTTGATAATAAAACGGTTATCGATAAATGAGGCGATCCTAGACTCCAATGCAGCCACTCCCTTGCCGTTCTGGCTGATATAGGTACTGGTGTCGATAGCCAACGCATCGCCCGGACGGTCCAATAATCCATTGATACGATCCTTTCCGTCCCGCTCCCGGATATACAATTCCTCCGTGCTCTGATGCATGAGCGAGGTCGGATCATGGGTAACGCGGTATGCGGCAGACGCCTCAGGACTGGCAAACAGATAGAGCTTGATCGGAGCATCAGGGTACAAATCTATCCCCGTCTTTCTCCCGATGACAATGGTACCTCCCAAATCCTTTACCGCTTCTCTCCATAAATGATATAGCTTATCGCGTACAAGCGGACTCGCGGCGATAACCGCTGCCAGATTATCCACTGCTTTTTGCTTACGGTACGCCAGGAGCTCACCGCGCATTTCGCGATCCCCGACCATAATTCTTGCGGTATGCTCGCCTTCCCGAGGCTTGGCAATCGTAAGTTTCTGCGGCATCTTGTTATAGAAGTCTACAATGCGCTCGGTAAAATCAACCGGAATACTCGTGACATTTGTTTGATCAGTACCTACCATATTATTTTCTATGGCAAGAAGGGCTAATGCGCGTATGGTCGTTCCGGTGTTGAATACGGTCAGGTTATACCGCTGTGCCAAGCGTTCAGCGACCATGCGTTTACCTGCTGTAGTAGAGCCGTCAACCGTAATGACTAATGTATTACGATCCAGCGGCTCCTTTTTCAGATTGGCACTGCGTTCGAGAGTTGCGTTCATATCAGGCAATTAAGCGCCTATTATACGCCTTAGGGGAAGAAAATGCATGTAATCGCAATATTTATTATACTATCCCTACTATGATCACCGAAGTGATCTTCGATATCGAAACGAAACGGCTGTTTTCCGAAGTTGAAGGAAACGATCCCAGTTTGTTGGGGGTATCCATTGTGGGCACATACATCCGACAGGTAGATGATAACCAACACGAAATTTCCGGTGAAATGCGGAGTTTCTGGGAAGAAGACCTCACAGAACTTTGGAACATCATGAAACAGGCCAAGCGCATCATCGGATTTAACACGCTCAAATTTGATGTACCGGCACTGCTGCCCTACGCACCGGAAAACTTTTCCAAGCTCCCACATTTTGACATCATGATGCACGTACGCGCGAAACTCGGCCACGCGTTAAGTTTGTCCACGTTAGGCAAATATACCCTGGGCAGGGATAAAATCGACGTAGGCACCAATGCCGTCGTGTATTGGAACCAGCATGACGCGGAGAGTCTCAAAAAACTCAAAGATTACTGCGAAGCTGACGTTTGGCTTACGCGAGACCTCTATGATTATGGCGTCATAAACCGGGAACTCAAATATATCGATAACTGGAATAATGTGTCGAGTTTCGCCGTAGACTTTTCGTACCCCAAGGAAGTCATAGACTCCACACGGCAAATCGGATTGTTCTAATATCCCAATGTCGCACCAATACTATTGCTCGGGAGGCTGCCAAAAATCAGGATATACGGCGTTATATCCGCCTATCCGTTGCGACGGATCTATACGAAACCGCCAAACCGCAAATTCACCGGATCGAAAAACCTCTTCCTCCCCCACGAGCAAATAATCCCGGATACTGCGGAAACGCTGTACACAGAGGTTCTCTGGTTCCCGGGCAAGTCCACGGTAATCGCATAATACATAGAAATGCGTCGCATCGCTCACCATTGGCGAAAAGTTCTCGGCACTGTCACGCAAACGAACGAGCCGTTGACCAAATCGTTCTTCCAATACATACCATAAAGCTCCGGTTCCCCACCCATCGTAAGGCAAGTATTTTCCCGCCAACACTGCCAATGCCAGCTTAGGCTGGTTATCTGATGTCGAATCCTCATGCAGGTAATCTTCATAGATTGTTTTCGATATTTCCTGCATCTGTTTGTAGTAGGAACGAATCGGCACCTGATACACCACAGTTAACGCTTGCTCCGCAAAAATCCATACAACGATACCGATACAAACAAATCCTATATAACGGTTATGTGCAAGAACAACCCGTAAACCGATGGCCACCACGATAATCAGCATGGGAAGCGTACCTAACAAATAGGACGTATGAATAATATCGCCATGAAAACCGGCGACAACCGGCGGAGTTATGGCAAAAACAAGCATCCACCAATACTTCTTTTTTCTATCAACGATCTGATTGCTCCTGTTGAAATACCACGCAGTGACACCAACAAAAAATGCTAGCATTCCCAACACAACGCGAACGTCCTTTCCCCACCAAAGGTTCTCGAGCATGACGGCACCGGCAATCTCTGCTTGGGCAAAGAGACCTCCCCAATTGCGCTGTACTTCACCCATCAGAAAGAATTGCTGATCAAATGGGACATTTGCAAACGTCAGCCACACCCAGAGAATCAAGAGATATTCCATTAGCAGAAACGGCACGAACCACCAATATGGGTTCGGATTTTTTTTGATACCCCAGAACCACTCAATCCCAATCCACAGAAATCCTGCCGGCAACAACAGAAGACTACCGTAGTGAACATGCATGGGTACTATGAGCACAATAATAAAAAGACAAAGCTTACCCAGCAACATCGTTGACTTTGTCCAAAAAAGCCAAAGAAATAGTGAGGAAAATAACGGTAACAAATAGGGCTGGGATATATGACGGCTATTGCTCACCAGCGTTGGCTGCACGGCAAATAACAACGCCAAGATAATCCCAAGCTGTTTGTCCCAAATCATCACGCCGATTCGGTACGCCGCATAGATAAGGCCCAAAGAAAGCGTTGACCAAAATATCATAACCGACAGCGGAGAGCGGCCGACAAACCACATTAAGGAAACCAGGTAGTAATACACCGGAGAATTCATCAGCTGATTCATGCTTCCGGAAGACAACGGACCGCGCCAAATCCAGTCCCCATACTCTACGATATGCCGCGCAACTAACATATCGCGGCTCTCATCGTAGCCCGAAAGCTGCCAGACAGACCCGGATATCCACCAAAACCGAAACCACATCCCGACAATAAAAATGACAAGAAGCAAAAAAGCGGCATAATGCCGACGAATTCGATGGCGAAAAGACTGTATCAAGATCACTTCTCCCACTATACCGCAGTTTCATGAAAAACTGATACAATATATATTTCCGCCGGGCACTACATATATGAACATATTGCACCGCTACCCCGCTCTTACTTCGCGCGATTATGTCCTGCAATGGGCCGGACAGTTTATCTCCAATGCGGGTACGCAAATGCAGATTGTTGCGCTTAATTGGCAGCTTTATGAGATGACACGCTCCCCATATGTCCTTGCCCTACTAGGCGCCTCCCGCATTATTCCTATCATCGTTTTCTCGCTTATCGGCGGCACACTCGTCGATGCCCATAACAGGAAAAAAATTCTCTACGTCACCCAAGCTGCTCAGGCAATCCTCGCATTCACCATGGCCATCCTCACCTGGACCGGGATGGCGACGGTTGCCAATCTCCTGCTTATCAATGCACTCCTGGTTGCCATTTTTTGCCTGGATTCGCCTGCACGGTCTGCGTTCCTTCCAAGCCTCGTCAAGCGTGAACACTATGGCAATGCGGTGAGTCTCAATATTATCGGCTATAACATATCGACGGTCGCGGGGCCCGCGATTGCCGGCTTTCTCATCGCGTCAACCGGTGTTGCATCCGCGTATGCGATAAATGCGGGGTCATTTGTCATACTCTTTTTCACATTGTTTGCCATGAAGGCTCACGGATCAGTCGAAGGGACCCCACAACTTGCGAGTATGCAGGGAATCAAAGAAGGCATACGGTTCGTTATGAGCCGGACGCTTATCTGGTCTACCATGATACTCGACTTTTTTTCCACCCTGTTTGCCGAGGCCACCATTCTGCTGCCGATATTTGCGACCGATATACTCCATGTGGGACCGCAGTGGTTAGGCATTCTCTACGCAGCGCCGTTTATCGGGGCAACGCTCATGGGGATAGTTGCTGCAACCATCGGCAAACGCCTCCATACCGGCACTATCCTGCTCGGAAGCATTGGGGTCTATGCTATCGGCACCATTCTATTTGGCGTGTCTACCAATTACGTGCTTTCTGTGGGAGCGTTAATCATCGTCGGTGCGGGCGACGGAATGAGCTCGGTTATCCGCAATATTATCCGCCAGCTTACGACCCCGGACTATATACGCGGCCGCATGACGGCGATTAATATGATTTTCTATACCGGCGGCCCCCGTCTCGGCGAGGTTGAAGCGGGACTCGTTGCCGGACTCGTCGGAGCGCCCCTGACTGTCGTTATCGGCGGCATCGGAACACTATGTGTCGTCGGTATCATGGGACTTGCGATACCGGCACTTCGGCAATACAAAGAACAGACTGTATAGCATCCATCCTGTATAATGACATCATCGTGCCCGAACACATCAACGTATGATGGAAGCTCCTCAACCCAATACCCCGCAAGAACGCACGCTGTTTATCACCCATCACACACCCGACATGGATAACGTGTCCATACAGCAATTTGAACGTATTGCACCGAAACTTGCAGCTATGGGTTTTTCCAAACATCGCTTTGACGTCCGCTGGAAAACGTCTTCACCGAAACCCAATGAGGTGAATGACTCGTATCTGGGAAGATCTGCACTCCTTGCTCAAGCCGCTCATAAACACGGATTGGAACCTATCGTCATTCTTTCCACTCCTCCCAAATGGGCGTACCAAAATAAATCTCCCGATGCCATCAGGCAGGCATATACCGACCATGCGCGTCATGTGAAACGCCATTTCGATCGCTTAGGTGTGCCGGTAAAAACGATACAAATCCTCAACGAATTGAATAACCCCATGTACACACCGCGAAAATTACTGAAAGAAATCCCGGCACTTGCCGAAGCGACCCGAGAAGTATTCGGAGCCGATACCGACGTTACTGCCACGGTCGTCCTTGCTAAACCGTGGGCGAACGCGGAAAAATTCCTCACCAAACACAAGGATGTATTCAGCAACCTAAACAGCATTGGCCTGGATTTTTATCCGGGTTCGTACCAATACAACAGAAAAATATTGTCACCCAAAGCAGGAGCCGCTATTGCCCGTCAGACATTGGAAGCAATAGCCACAAAAGGAACCAAGGACGTCCGGCGAGACTTTCTTTCTGTCCTCACGAGTCAGCTTACCGACGTGAAAGAATTCGAAAAAGTCGTGCGCCACGCACGCGAACTTTTTCCAAATGCTGCCATAGACATCGGAGAATTCGGTTTTCCGACGCTTGACCCGATCCAACGGAGGAACCCCGATCACGAAAAACTCCAGTCGTATGCCGTCGAAACAATCGCAAAAGCGTTTCTTCCTGTGGTAAACCACTATAAGAT
>CAYSAP010000027.1:0-8538 GCA_964429085.1 uncultured Gammaproteobacteria bacterium
GGTTAGAGTAATTCCATCCCGATAAGAATCGGGTTGGAAACTCTTCCCTGTATGCCTTGTTAAAGAGCCCTTCGACTTCGCTCAGGGCCGGCCGCAAATGGCCAGCTTGAACGAGCCAAAGTATTTTCTGGGTTATCCCCAGAAAAGAATCCCGCCCGCCTTCCTGCCGTAAGGCAAGACGGGACTCATTTCCAGAGACAATAAAAAACCGGCTATCACTGCCGGTTGTGTAACTATTTACTATTTACTGTTTGTGCTCCGGCAGAAGCCTTTCGACTCATCATATTCGCTCAGGGCAAGCGCCTCACTTTCTGTGCGAATAGAATCCCAAATCCAATGACAGCTAACGTTAAGAAGGGAAGTATGAGTGCATAATCTTCAAATCCGGCGACAGGAAGGGTGGCAACACCCATCACTTTTGTCTGCACACACATGCTGGCGGTATCTTCGTCCGATTGCCCGCCGGGGCCTGTCGCAGTTGCTGTATTGACGATTTCGCAGTTTAAGTCGTTTGCAAAGGCTGATGCGTCTTTTATTTTTACTAATACACGGGTATGCACAGTAGCGCCTGCATTAAGATCAGAGATTTCGTAGGTAAGCTTGTTGGAACTCGTTTCGAATCGTCCCGGACCTGATACAAACGTCACGGAAGCAGGAAACACGTCGATGACGGTTACGATTGGAAAGTTTACATTGCTGGTATTGGTGACGGCGATGTCATATTCTACTTCGTCACCGGCCGAATATGCGGTGTCTGAGCTCGTGATGTTTTCGACGAACGTATAGGTATTTTGTGCCTGCCGTACTTTTTTATTTATAACGATGCGGTTGGGAGGGCACTCTACCGTAGATCCGTATTGGTTGGTGCAGGTTTCCCCGTCGGCAAATACCATGGGAATAACGAATAAGGAATAAGCAATAAGCAATAAGGAATAGAAAAGCTTTGATTTCATAAGTATATAGTTTGCTCTAGTAATTTGAGCGTTTGTGGACTATATCACACTGTTGCCCACACGTCAAGTGTTATAGGCCACTAGTAATTAAATTGCCTGATTTGACTCTTCTACGAGATCAGCAAAAATGAGGAGCCGCTCAGTGGTCGAGCCGGGGGGCCAGCAGGTCTGCAGGATGAGCCGGCGGGCGCCTGCCTGCGGGGCCATATAAGAAACTGCGGTCGGATTGACTATCTGTTTCCCGGTAATTCTATAGGTATAGCTTGTACCCTGATAAAACAACACGACAGTGTCTTTTTCTTCCAGATTTTTAATGAGGTAAAAGACGGCGTTGAGATCTCCCACAAACCAATCGTAGTTGGTGGAATGAGAGAACAAAAACACGGTGCCGTCCTCATTTGGAAAGTAGGAGAGCGATGAGTGCGCGATGCCTTTTTGAAGCGCTGTGAGATACTCGCCTGGTTTGGTCGGGTTTACGGCCGGGATCACGGCTGCGTTGACGCCTATTTTCGGGATCACCAGGGAAAACTCGCGGTTTACAGGGTCAATTGAGGCTCCGTCAGGCGTCTTGAGCGGGTCAAAGATTGCAGGGACGGTTTGAGAACTTTGAAAGGCCTGGCCTTTCAAAGCTAAATAGCGGGTTTCCAGCAGGAGGCGGGGGATCATGGGGCCGGTAAGCCCTCCCAATGCGAGCGCAAGCATTCCGAGGCCAATAAGCTGGCTCCAGGATGACGTATGCGACGTTTGTTTTGGCGTATGGGTATGGTGATGGGAGGCTGTGTGTGCACGCAAACCGGTGAGCGAGGACAGATCTCCCACAGCCTCGTTTGCCTCATGTAAGATGTGTTCAAAGATAACGCCGGAAGATTTCATATTCGTTGCGGGAGTATACTCTATAAGATAGTGTAAAACAACAGTACGCCAAATATTTCCTTTAATACCACTGCGTAGCACATTGACTGGTGGGGTAGTAGAAACCGTCTTGCCATGAATATATTTCGCCGGTATCGATATCTACGATACGAAGCCGATTTTTTTGTGTGGGTTTATCAATCGTGCCGAACGTGGCACCCCGGATAACAGATGATACGTCGCCTTTTTGGTTCATGACATTCATGTTTTCTCCACCGATGCGCATGGCTTCGCGAGCAGCTTCGAAGCCTTCATCACAGGTAGTATGCCTGCAGGCTTCTCGCACAGGTGCAAGCGCGCCTTTGGATATATAGCCAGTTGAGCGTATGCGTTCTGGTTGTAAAGGTGAGGGACATCTTTTTTTGAGAAAACACTCTTTGCATGAATAGCTTTCTTTGTTCATAGCGGACGAGATGTTTCAATGTGTGTGTTTGATGTAATATTTTGGGTTGATGCTTGAAGCTGTTTTTCAAATTTCAGCAGATGCGTTCCTTCGATGGTTATAGTGTCGTTGAGACTAAATCCGGCGCCGGTAAATAACGTAATACTCTTTACGTTATCCGGTTTGATAAGGGCGCGTACTGATGTAAGATGTACCACATTTTTGGCGTAGGTCAGCAAGGTATCAATGGCTTGGGTTCCGATGCCGCGGCCTTGGTACTGTTTATCGCCGATGACGATGCCGATTTCTCCTGTGCTTTCCGGTTGTTGATCCTGTCGGAGGCTGACAAATCCTACTGCCTTGCCGTCTGCTTGGATGTCAAAATAATGACGCTTCGGGTCGTTTGTTGCGTTGTACACCCATCGGTATACTTCGTCGGGATGTTGGGGGAGCACGCCACACATCCATTGCCGTATTTCCGGATCCGTGACCCATCGGAGCCAATTTGCCCGAGTTTCTTTGGATTGCTGCGTCGGTTCCAAGTGGACGCGTGTCGGGAATTGTCGGATTTCCTGTATTGCAGTCATGATAAGTGACGGAGTATAGCATGATTTGCTATAGGATACAAAGTTAACCGGAGGAGTTATTACAGGCTACTCGTAGACGGTTCCGGGCCGCGGGCGGACGGGGTGGACAGTTGCCGCTCACGTTGAAACATAGGGCAGTAAAATTCGTACTGAGGACTATATCACACTATTATAGAGGACATCAAATTTACTTCGCAGAAGATTTTTTCCGAAACGTTACCTGCAGCTTGTCGCCGGAAACGTCGATGCGGCTTGCGTTCCACGCGGGATTGATGCGACCGTTTAGGTGGGTAAGCACCAGGTCATTAAAGTGATTCAGGCTTTCATGGATAGACTTTTCCCACCAACGCGCCAAAAGCGGCAGGTGCAGTTGCAGCGTATCCCTTTGCACAATGAGTACGTGGGCTGGGTCAGTAATCAATGTTCCTGCAAATTGCGCTTCGCCGACAATGGTTTTTGCTTTCATATCGACGAGTTTAACCGTGTTTCCCGCTATAGCAATTTTTCCGCCCGTGATTCTCGCCCCCGGAAGTTCAACGGATGAGCGTACATAATCCATGAGTTCTCCCGGGGTCAGTTGTACAGCTGCTCCTGATTCTTTTGCTTTATTCAACACGTATTTGATGCGGTCTTCAACGCCTTCAGGAAGCCGTTCGGCAGCGGGTGGTTTTTCCGATGCTACGGGTTGTTCAGTCTGCGGCGCTACCGTAACTTCCGGCGACGCGATACTAGATGCTACCGTTTCCGTTGGGATTCCTTCGCCCGCCGTAGCTTGCTCGGAGGAGGGACCTGCTAAGTTCTCGAGATGCTCACGCGGTGTTTCGGGAGCATGTGGCAATGCAGCGGTTACTTCCGCTGATGCGTTTTTAGCAAACAGTTCGATGTCCGGGGTAGCTGCCATGTTTGCGTTGAGGTTGGCAGTATTAAGAAGGGAAATCTTATCGTCTTTGAGTTCATACGTCAGTCCCAGTGCATCTAATGCGCGGCCAAAGTAGGCATCAAACCGCTCGGGATTGGACGTTTTGAGAGAGGGATACATATTGGCATACATATTGTCCAAATGGGTTTCGAGATGTTCTTTCGTAAATTGTTCACTGGCTTTTTTTGCCATGTCTTCCCATCCCATGTCTTTGTAGACTTCGTTATTGGACAGAGGTACCGACTGCTCGGCAGCCCCAAGTTGTTGGAGCTGCATATAGACGGTTTCCTTAGGATCCATGGTGGCAGTAAGAGACGGTAATGAGAGCGCTACGTCCGGGGTTTGGCGTGCTTCCGTAATCATCCATGCGACTTCGCGTTCTTCCATAAGAGGCGAAGCCGCATTGTATCCGCCGATGGCAGCAAGTGTTCCTGCCCGTACCGCGAGGTTCCCCTGAAACACTGCGGGAACATGGCTTGCTTCTCCATGACGCACGAGCGCGTCAAAAATTTCAAATGCGCGGTGATGGGCAAACAACATGGGATAGTTGGTATATGCTTCCTGTGGGAGCTGATAGGTGCCGCTGAGCATGTCGACCGTCGGATTGGTATCCATCGTGTCGATGATGCGGGACAGGTATGTTGCCTCTATAGCACCCCCGGTGCTGTTTTCGGAAATTAATGTTATTTCAGGGGCTTCGGGAGGACGCGCGGCCAAGAGTGATAACTCATAATTAGTCATGTCCCGTTTGATAGTTCCGGCTGACGCCTGTTCGGGATAGGTATGGGTTATATACAGGATTTGCATGTCCGGGTTATCTGCCTTAAACCGTTCTATTTCCGCCTTCGCCAAGGCTTCGGCGGACAAGTCTGCTTTTACTGATCCTTCCGGTGTGGCGATGCGGGTGTCGTACACGACAAATGCCGTGCGGTTGGGAGCAAGCGGCGAGCCGTCGGCATTGGTTTGATTGGTATAGGTGCCCAGGCGCTGATATATCGTGCCGCCGTTTTGTACAAGCGGGATGGAAACAATAGCGCGTGTATCAGGGTGTACTGCTGGATTTTCCTGAGCCTTCAGATTGTCTAATGTCTGGACTTCTTCCAAAGTGAGCTGACCCACATACCAGTCAATTTCCTCCCGTTGGTTGAGTTTTGCTTGGGGATTTTCCGTGAGTCTCGGGGACTTGCGGGTTGCCCGCGCGTCAGAACCCAAAAATGCTTCTTCATATCCAAACGGGCTTAATAATTTTTCGCCCGGTGCCGCACTTGCTGCTAATCCTTCTATAGGAGCGGCTTCGAGCACTTCGCGGAACGGAAGGAAGATTGGTACCCATGGTAATTCGGGGCCCGGTGTGCCTTTAGTTATCACTGTTTCGACAGAATAGGGAATCTCCAGCGGAGCTGCCGCGAATATTTTACCTGGTTCATCGGTTTGGAATACCTTCGTGATGCTGACCTGATGTATGGCATCAGATGTTACTTCTGTCGTTGGAGTCGGCACGATAGGTGTGGCAATAAACGGTGATTCAGGTATTGATGGAAGACCGAGCTTATCCATAAGAGGTGCTAACTCCTCCTGCGTGGGCAAATCAGCATCCCGTCCGAAATATCCCATCCGCAACAATAGGGCGTCAACTTTATCCTGGTCTGACCCCTTTTCCAAAAGTGAGAGTGCTTCCATCGGATTTTTTCCGCCTGCGACGATCTCCTCATAATGAGTAATGGCAGCGTCATTCATTTCGGAAAAGCGGTGGATTGCCTCCGGACCGAACAATTCTTTCGGAGCGGCAATATGTGCATCGTTTGCGATACGTGCGATATCAAACTCCCGTACCGGTGTATCGCCGAATGTCGCATCCCGAAGGCGGGACACATGGTCATACGGATTACTCCCGTCATCACCAAAGCTCACGTTTTCCGGTAATCCGTCTGCCGTGTGCGGTACGTTGTGTTGTTCATAGAGGCGGAATAAATTCTTGATACCGTTGGTACTCGCTATTTTGTGTTCACCGCTGGTTTTGTCCAGGAAATACCCCCAGAGTCCGTCTTCCTGTAAATCCTTGCCCTGGATATCCATCATCGTGCCGCTTACCTGTGGCGCTTCTGAAACAAATACGCTTGATGCAGGGAACGTTTCAGATGTGGCAGGGATGAGTTCGGGCGCTCTCCATTCCAGTCCGTTTGCCTTAAGGTCGGCAGTCAGTTTTGCGAGCTGATCGGGTGTTCCTTTGAATTCTCCGGTATCCGTAAATTCTACCGTGCTGACAACATGTTTATCCGCGTCAAGGAGTTGCCAGTTATGGCTCGTGGCAAGATACTTTAGAGAGTAGTCTTCCGGCAGTTTTGCACTGATCGGTTCTCCGGCAGCGGTCGTAAGATGGGGGATCGTGACGAGGTCATGGACGCTCGACATTGCTTCTCCCGCCCTATGCTGATCGACGAACGATAATCCCGCTTTTTGCAATGTATCTCTAAATTGCTGTTCTGTCAGGTGGGTTCCCAATACCACATCTTCCTGGCCCTTCAGGTTTTCAAGAAGACTGATATCCAATTTGGCATCATACAATACCTTGCCGTTTTCCGTATACGGCGTGACGATCACTTCTTTCGGTAACTGGTAGACGTCGTGTCCCACGGAAACGATGTGTTCGCCGGTAGGCGCTGAAAGCTCTACGTGACTGGTTTCTGTGGGGGCGGCAGAACCCGTAAATTCCGCGGCTCCCCGGGTAACCGTATCGCCATGTCCGATTTGTGCAAGTCCTTGAAATGCGACACCGACAGCCGCGCCGACAACACCTGCTTTGACACCATATTTGATGGCTTCAACTCTGGATTCGGCTCTGAATTCTTCGAGTATCGCGTTAAGTCCCATGGCCTTTTCCTCGCCGCTCAGGTTCTTGGAAGCAAACGGCCATCTGCGTCGGATTATTTCTGCCTCAGGGGCATAGGAAGAAACGAGATTGAGGGTCAGCTTGATCGGATCGTCTGCCATATTGAGGGTATTTATACCCTCACGTAGCACCTGCGTTTGGCTCACGGTTAGTTTTTCCATGAATCCGGCAAATGTATTGCCTCCCAATACAACCTCGGCTTGTTCTGTGTGTGCGGTTAAATACGATTCCAGATCGGACAGCGCTTTGTTGGATGTGATATCCAGGGCGCTGCGTTCGCTTTCGATCGCTTCGCGGCTTGAAAATGCAATCAAACCGATTCTTTTTGGTCCTGTTTCACTGACTGCCTTGCGTGCGTTTACGTCGGCAACGGTGGCAAATGCCGAGCGCAATTCGTCATCCGTAATTGTTGCTTTAAGCGTGTCTCCTTCATAGAGCGCGGACTGTAGTGAAGCAATCATTTCGTCTGCCCGGCGCTGTTTTACCGCAAATTTTTCAAACCATGTCCGCCGTTTTTGCATTTCGGTAAACTGCGCGCCGCTTTCGCGTTCACGCAGGTGCGTCATATAATCTTTTTGCAGTTGGCCGTACTCGCGCCATCCTGCAAATAATCCTCCGGCAAGCGCGCCTCCGCCCAAGCCTGCTATTGCGCGGGCGGGCATGGTTTTGGCAAAGCTAGCAGCAGATAATGCAATAGCCACCGCAGATCCAATGGTTGCTTCGTTAAACACTAACGGCACAAGGACATTTTTCTTATTCAGCCAATCGGCAATTTCCCGGATTTGGCCGACACCTTTTTCGACCGCGGTCGGCTCCAGGCTGGTGACTTCTCCCATAGCTCCCAGTCCGATACGGATTTGCATGGAATTGATAGCTTCGTCGATATTCGCAAGGCCTCCTTCATGGGACATCTTTGTGCGTAACGTTTCTGCCACCTCATACAGGCTCGAACTATATAATTCTGCCTCAGCAAAAATATCCGGCCGCGTATTATTTAATGTCGCACTGAAGAATTCTTTTGTTCGGGCGTCAAATGCTACGTTGTCCGGTATTTCGCCGCTCGCGTACTGTTTGAGTAAGGATTGTATCCCTTCAACAAGGGGTTTGTGTTCTGCCTTTTCCGGATCAAGAATTTCCAGTTTTTCGCCAAGTTGTTTGCGTACAAACTGGTCTGCTTTGTCAAAATCAGCGCCAAACCGCATGCGTACTGCTTTGGCTTCGCGCTCGAATGTTTCCAGTCCTTTGATTTCCCCGGTAACCCTCATAGCACCAATTTCTTCCAACGCGAGGTTTTGGATGGTGGTGCGCATGCCGGTTTTATCTTTGAACCAATCCACAGCTTTGGCGCCTATCCGGATGAGGAAGTTGGAATCTGCGAGCTTGGCGTTGTATGTATCCGTTGCCCGGCGTTCTGCAAGCCTGATGGCGTCTTCTGCAAACGGAGTCTCGGCGGTTTTTAACATATCAATGTAGTACTGACGCGCCTTTTTCCAGATGGTGGTAAAAATCAATTCATGGAGGTCGTGGGCGGCATCTTTGCTTTTTTCCCAAACGCCGCGGGCACTATCTGCACGCTCCTGGGACTTGGGGGTCGCCATTTTTTGCATGCTGCGGTCGGCAAGATCCAGTGCTCTGGTTTCGTATGCTTTGAGTCCAACAATGGTAATGATATTCGGGTCCTCTGTCAGTGTTTCCAGGATTTCCCGTGCTCCCTTGGCTGGTAACACAGGTTGTTCACCCAGACTCCCGGAATCGGTCGGATTGATTCCGGGAATTGCGTTTTCGACTGGCGTGAGAGAAAACTGGTCTTTCGGGATGGTGTGTTGAGTGCCCGATTCATCTGTCCATTGGAGTCCGGAAACCTTTTCCCATGGTATTTCGTCAAAATCATTAAG
>CAYSAP010000027.1:8592-12996 GCA_964429085.1 uncultured Gammaproteobacteria bacterium
TTCACCCTTTTTGCGGCTTAATTCTTTTACCAACGGGATCACGGAGCCCACGCCGTCATTTGCCCGTTTTTCTGCCCCCAAAATGGTGAGGTACGTTACCTCCTTGCCAGTGATTTGTTGCGGGGTGGTAAGATACATAGGCGTTTCACCCACAATAATCGATTGGGATTTACCCATTTCAGGATGTGACTGTGGAGGGATAGGTTCTGCCATTGGTTAGTGTTTCTGTTGCTGGGTCACGCCGATATACAGGTCGCGGAAATCACCAAAGATTTGTGCGACAAGAATATCCGGTTCTGTAACGAAATTACTGATAAATTTCTGTACATCTTGGGGTGCAGGATTTGTTTTGATAAGCTCAGCCAGTTTGGCGACTGCTTCCGGATTAGTCGTGCTGACCATCTCGATAGTGCGCAGCGTGAGGTACTGGTTGAGGCGCTCGGTCAATTCGCGTTTGATATCCGCGCGGGTGGCGTCATCGAGCGGTGTGCTGGCGAATTTTTCAGCGATAAGTCCATCAATAAACGAATCAATTGCCGGCAGAGAAATGTCCATACCAGGTAGTGAAATTTCGACCGTTGCTGTTTACGCTGTCGAACGTTCAGTATCCTTTCTTAAACAAACAATATTGTAGGCACAGGTAATCTTTATTTCGGCAACAAACGAAAGCGTGTCGAAATTCTACTACCTGGCATATATCCACAGTATGCAAGTGGGAGTATTGTGTCAAGGAGGCCACAACTATATCGTAATATTACTTAAAGAATAAAACTATCTTCGTATTATTTATATTGATATAGTTGTTATTTCGGTTTTGCTGACCCTGTCCATACCAGTTTAACATCCTGTTTTATAACTCGGTCAGCGAGCTCCTGGGCTTCTTTGTACTGGCCCGCTTTGATAAGCTTTTGCACCTGCAAAATAGCGGGTTTAGCAACACCGTCTTCATAGTCGCGTAGGTACGGCACGATGACGTGGGAAATTTCTGAAAAATGATCATCCAGATGCGGCAATGTTTTATACAATTCTTCCAGGCTCATGCCGGGTTTGAGCCGCTCCAGAATCATTTGGGCAAGTGTTTGCGCACGTTCCTCGCTCATTTCTTCTGCTTCGACTTTTTGTTTGATGAGGTCGACAATGTCAGCCTCAATTCGTTCTCTAATGTCATCGGGAGTCATGAAATCAGTATCTCGTATCAGGCCATTGGTGGCAAGGGGGCAGGTGGAAAATCAGGAGGAAAGAAATGTGCTTCCCTGGTCGGACGGATAGGGGAATATCATCCCTTTTGCTTTGGAAAAGGTACTCACATGTGTGCTGTTATCGATTTGTGTCATAAGTGCTTGCAACGCTTCCGGCACGGCTCCGTATACAAATCGTTGGAGCGTTTTTATATCCAGATGTTGCCAGGTGGGTATTTCGAATGTAAGTTGTGGCGCGGTATTGGGGTCTGTTTGAATATAGTAGCGTAGGGGATATGTTTTGTCGTAAAGATTGGTGCCCGCGTTTTGTACGGAAATGCCGCCTGCAGCCATCGTAATATCCCGTTCGCCGTGCGTGTTTATTACGTTCATAACATCAGCCAGGGTGTACGGCCGCATTTTGCCGGTGATACGAACAAGCACGGTACTTGGATGAGCTGCCGGATTGGTTACGTCGATACCGGTTAATGCAGTGCAAATCTCAAAGTGTCTACCTGATTGCGCCATAGCCCCTCTTTTTCCATCTGTAAGCCATTGTTCGAGGTTAGACGGTTTTTCGAGCACCATAGGAATGTCGTCTGGGGTATCTGCGTTGTAGCTTACCTGCACGGTGTCGGAATACAGCCGGATTGTTCTTCCGGGTCGGGTGTGCACATCACCTAATAATCCTTCTGCAGATGCTTTATTGATTGCTCCTAACACCAAAATGCCGGTAAGATCTTGTAACGCTTTTTCTTTGGCAACCTCAAACGGCCATTCCGACGGTGAACTATTGATTGGCTTATGGATGACGGTTTCGGTAAAACCAGGCGGTATTTGCCGTACCCGGCCCTTTTGGAGGAGAGAGGAAAACGCCATAACGCGTTCTTTGCTAGATGTCACGATGTCAAGATGAATCGGTCGCTCGTTTTTGAGTGCCATTATGAAAAATAACAATGTAGTAAAGCAAACGAGCAGGAAATATTTCTGTCTCTACTTATACATGAATGGGTTCGGTGCTGGTCAACTGGAAAAAAAGGGAATAATCTATATCAAAGTACGGCAATTTTTTGTATAATACCTTTTCTTATGGCGATTTTGGAACTTACACTGTACACACCTACGCTTGTGGGCGAACGTGTCTCATCCGGCCAACTCCGTACACTCGCTGCAACAGCGTGGGTACGTGAGTTTTCTCCCGGAACCAGAAAAGAAGATATTACTGACGACAGATGGAATCACAGAAGTCACTCCTGGTGGCTGAGCGTGCGTCGCGATGGTATTGCCGTGTTGGAAATAAAGCCTGAATGGAAAAGATCGGAAATACAAGTGATGCACCATAACCGCCCGCAACGTTTGTACGGAGCAACGTACATGTTGGACAGGCCGATAGTACAGTTGCTGGCTGGCTCGCAGACGGTGAATGAGGACGGGGATAAAGTGGCTATGTTATTCAAGATGATTTGCCGTACGAATGACAAAACATTTCCCTTTTAAGGCTTGTGACGCATGGTTTCCCGTAGTAGGATACATATCATGCTTCCATACGCAAAAACCGTATTATCAAATGGCGCGCGCTTGATACTTGTCCCAATGGACGGCGTCAATAGTGTGGCGACTGCGGTTATGGTGGGTGTTGGGAGCCGGTATGAAACGATAAAAAACAACGGCATATCCCATTTCCTGGAGCATATGGTGTTTAAGGGGACCGAGAAGTATCCGACCACGGATGATGTGAATACGATTGAACGGGCGGGGGGATTACAGAACGCCTACACCGATATCGATGTTACGAATTATCACAACAAAGTATTGAGTGAGGACTGGCTCTTGGCCCTGGATATTAATAAAGAATTAGCGCTTAATCCCAGACTTCCGGAAGCGTGGGTGAATAAAGAGCGTGATGTCGTTTTAGAAGAAATGAAACGCTATGAGGACGAGCCGGCAAACAAAGTAGAAGAGGTGTATCACAACTTGCTGTATCCTAATACCAAACTCGGAATGCGTATTATCGGCGAAGAGGCGAGTTTGCGTTCAGTAGGAGCCAATGAACTCCGCAATTATCACACACAGTGGTATGCGCCAGAGCGGATGGTCATAATGCTCGCCGGCGCTATCGGGTCGCAAAGCAATAGAATTACGGAACAAGTTATAGAGTGGTTTGGAGCATTACCCAAGAAAAAAACCGGGAATATCGAAGTGGTTACCCCCAGTCAGACAAAACCCCAGCTTGCCGTGGTGACGAAACGGGATGCAGCGCAGGCGCATCTCATTGTAGGACTGAGAGCCTATCAGCGTGACAGCGAAGACCGGTTTGCGTGGGGGCTTTTTAATCTCATCATGGGCGTTTCATTTACGAGCAGATTGTTTAAGGAAATCCGTGAGAAGCGGGGGTTATGCTATCACGTGCGGAGCGGAAGCTCCGCGTACCACGATGTCGGCAGCTGGGATATCTATGTGGGAGTTGCAACCGATAAGGTAGAGGAAGCAACGAAAGCGATTATCGAGGAACTTGTGAAAGCAAAAGCCGGCGGGATTTCGCTGGATGAGCTTACAGTAGCGCGCAAACGCCTCAAAACGATGCTCGCATTCAGAAGCGAAGACCCGGAATTTTGGACGGAGTGGTACGGGAGAGCAGAATTGTTTGACATGAAGCTTATGACGCTTGATGACTATATCAAAAAGATAGATGCTGTAACAACTGCTGATATAAACGCCTTAGTCAAAAAATATTTCAAAACAGAAACGCTCAACATATCGCTCGTGTGGAGTAAGCCGCGTGACGAGAAGTTGTTGCAGTATTTAGTACTATAGGGTATACTCTCTTGGTGAAACCTACGATTCTTGCTATCATAGGCAAACCTCTCGCCGGCAAAGATACCCAAGCCGACTTACTTGTCGCAGCCCATCGCGAAGCCGTCAAGATTTCGACCGGCCACATCATGCGCGCCGTGCGCGAAGAAGGGGAAACCCACAGATTTTGGCCGCTTATCGGCCCGTACATTCCCATGATGGAACAGGGGTTTAAGCTCCCTGATGAACCGACGGTCGCGATGCTCGGCGATGTCATACGGGAGCAATTGGCAGAAGGCAAACGCCTGCTGGTTGTCGCCGGATCTCCCCGAGGGATGGACCAGCTCGATGGGTTTGAGAAGATTTCCGAACAAACAGGCGCGAGACTGGTGCTGGTTCATATGGATGCAACCGACGAAGAAACGTATAAAAG
>CAYSAP010000028.1:0-12216 GCA_964429085.1 uncultured Gammaproteobacteria bacterium
GTACCTGGATCTCCGGCGCCCCCGCATGGCGCAAAACATCAGATTACGAAGTAAAGTCGTGGCATTTATCCGCAATTTTCTTCTGGAACGGGATTTTGTAGAAGTGGAAACCCCGGTGCTCACAAAGACGACACCCGAGGGAGCGCGGGATTTTTTGGTCCCTTCCCGGCTACAGCCGGGAAAGTTTTATGCGTTGCCGCAATCGCCGCAGCAATATAAACAACTGCTCATGGTGGCGGGCATGGAACGGTATTTTCAGATTGCGCGTTGTTTCCGTGATGAAGATCCGCGCAGGGACCGGGCATATGGTGAATTTACCCAGCTCGATATGGAAATGTCGTTCGTGACACAAAACGATATTATCGAACTTGCCGAAGAATTGTTTACGGCCTTGGTAACGCAGTTATTTCCCCATAAGCATGTGACGCAGTCTCCGTGGCTGCGGATTCCCCACAAGGAAGCGATGGAGAAATACGGCACCGATAAACCGGACTTGCGCAAGGATAAAAACGATCCCGACGAACTGGCGTTTAACTGGACCGTCGATTTCCCGCTCTTTAACGAACAGAAAGACGATGATTTCTTTTTCGGATCCGGTAAGGCCAAATTTGCGCCGTCGCATCACATGTTTACCGCACCCCATCCTGATGATATTGCATTACTTTCGAGTAACCCCATGAAAGCGCGTGGTCTTCAGCATGATTTGGTGCTTAATGGTTTTGAGGTTGGAGGTGGGAGTATCCGCATCCATCAATCCGAAGTACAAACCAAGGTGTTTAATCTTATCGGACTCAGCGAAGCGCAAAAAAAGGAATTTGCCCATATGCTGACGGCGTTTAGCTATGGTGTCCCGCCGCACGGAGGGATTGCTCCCGGTATCGACAGACTGCTTATGGCACTACTGGGTGAGCCGAGTGTCCGCGAGGTTATGGCATTCCCGACATCCGCCTCCGGGTTGACTGCGGTTATGGAAGCGCCCAGTGCGGCTTCGCCGGAACAACTGATCGAGTTGGGTATTTCGGTGCAGGCGGCAAAACACGCCAAACCAGTGGGAGGAACTGCCATATATGAGAGGATTGTGGCCGATCTTACATCTTCTACACTGAATTTCGAGCCCTATGAACACAAAGCAGTGCATACATCAGAAGAAGCGGCAAACGTACGCAACACCCCGCTTCAGGAGGGTGCCAAAGCGCTGGTGATGTATGCGGATGACGCACCGGTTATGGTGGTGATTCCGGGTAATCGGAAGCTTGATATGAAAGCGTTTAAATCACTATACAAGGTCCGTAATCTGCGTATGGCCACCCCCACAGAAGTGGAACAGGTAACCGGTGTGACGATCGGAGCAGTGCCGCCGTTGGGACACATATTCCGCATTCCTCTCTATATGGATGCGGCTCTGCGCAACAACACCCACGTGTCATTTAATGCCGGGCTTCATACGCATTCCATACGTATGGAAGAGCCAGGATATGAAGCGTTGGCCAAGCCGACGGTAGGAGAATTTTCCAAAGATGCCTAACACTATTATTGACCGGCTTCGTTCATCATGGGTGGTGCGTCAATGGGATAAGCTCCTTTTTCTTGTGTTGTTTGTCGGGTTTTTCGTGTTTTCACCCGGTCCGGTATTAAACAGGATTTCTTCGGATGGTAGTCCTCTCCGGCGGCTTTTGCCTTTTGCGACTCCAACGCCCGCGCCATATCCCACAAATAAAACAGGGGTATATCCGGGACCGGAAATTTCTGCAACAGGGCTGGTCGTATATGATCTGGCAAGCGGGGTAACCCTCTTTGGCCGTAATACCGAAGCTTCACTTTTTCCGGCTTCCACCACAAAGATAATGACCGCACTAGTAGCTCTTGAGCATTATGGTTTGGACGACGTGGTGACGGTTGCCACGGTTGCCAATAGCGGCGCGGTGATGGGACTTATTCCGGGAGAACAGATCACGGTTGAGAATTTACTGTATGGCACATTGGTGCAGTCTGGTAATGATGCAGCATGGGTGCTCGCGGAGCATTTTCCCGGAGGCGTTCCGGCATTTATCGACGCGATGAATGCCAAGGCTCAGGAATTACATTTAACCAATTCGCATTTTACCAATCCTGTCGGATTTGACGATCCTAATCACATCATGACTGCTATCGACCTCACCCGATTGGCGGCATTTGCCCTCACCAACAAAACGATTGCCAAAATTGTTGCCATACCGCAGATAACGATCTCCGACGTTACCCATACGCGTTTCCATCCGCTTACAAACGTGAATACACTGTTAGGCAAAATTCCCGGAGTAGCAGGAATCAAAACCGGTTGGACAGAGGAAGCGGGTGAGAATTTAGTGACCTTGGTTGAACGGGACGGTCACCGGATTGTCATTGTGGTGCTTAAAAGTCAAAACAGGTTTTCCGATACAGAGATGCTTATCAATTGGGTATTTGCCAATTATGCCTGGGAAACGTTTTCTCCTCCGTCATAACGCCTTCGACTCAATGTAGGCGGGATTCAACGCGGATACATAGGCGATAAATCCACCGTCACCTTCAAAGACAAAAATAGGTTGTAGATACGTTTGTGGCGCCACAGAATCATAGTATGCCAAATAGACGCTGCGCACCGTGATAAGTGGGGTGCTGGGAAGTTGGAGTATGTACCCGCCGCCGCCCTGTAGTTCCTGCCATGCCTGAGCGCTGGTTTTGAGAGAATAGGTCGCTACCGTTTCGTAGTCGATAGGCCAGTACGAATAGGTAAACTGGAGCACGCGCTTTTTTGCATTTCCCGATCCGGAAAACACAATAGAAACCGGTCCTTCCGAAAGCGTTCCGGTGACCACCCGTGTGCTGGCGATATTCGGCCGGTAAAAATCCACCCGGACTGCATCTGCCTGCGATTGGCTGGATACGGGAACCAGGGAATTATCCGCAACTTTATAATAGGTGATGCGCACATTTCCGCCGTTGAAGTCATCCGGATAGAGTCCGTACGTTTGGAGCATATTCTTGGCCTCAGCGCGTGCTTCAACTGCGGAGGCCACTTTGCTGTTTAGGAATAGCCCTGCGTCCTGCTGGAAATCGTACCGGATGATGAAATTTGTTGACACAATGTCATACCAGAGATGGCGCAAGGGATTGGCTAGGTCATCAAACCGGTAGATATTTTTGCTGGATGGCTCCGGTACCGGCGTCGTCGTAAATCCGAGGCGCTTTGCAAATGCCTGAGCGGTCGAAAGAGCCAGAAGATTTGAACCTTTTTTGGGCATAAAGTAGACGTTCGCGGATGCAGAGGCGGCAGGAATAGAACCCTCGATGGTTTGTAGTTGGTAAATAAGCTGACCCGAAGGCGACGCTTGTGGCGGGGGGAATGTGACCATGGGCAAGCTGCCGAATGCATGGTTCGGAGGAGGGGCTTTTGGCGGGAAAATCGTGAGATATACCGTAACGACCAGACTCCAAAAGATTCGGAGCAGCACGTAACTGATAACACCGATTATCGTCCAATTGATGGTCCGGCGGGTGTAAAATGCTGTTTCGGTTAATGAACCCATAGGCAGTATAGTACCACAGGAGTCGGGTACCCCTACATTGAGTATATGGATATGACTTGATAGAATCAATCGTATGACCGGGTAGTAGAATTTTGGCACGCTTTCGATCATTGCGCGTCGAATAGATTACCCGGATGTATTTACTAAGGTTTGAAAGGATAGGACGCTCTGCTTTTGTCAACGTAAAACGCAATGGCCAAAATTTCACAACCCGGTATGACTACGCGCACCAGAATTGCACCGTCACCCACGGGTGCTGATCTCCATATCGGCAATGCATATACTGCGCTTATCAACTACGTCGTGGCAAAAAAAGCCGGCGGGCAGTTTATTATCCGCATAGAAGATACCGACAGGACACGATTAGTAGAAGGATCCGAAAATCGTATCCTGGCATCATTGGATTGGTTGGGTATTCCCCATAACGAAGGGCCGGATGTCGGAGGCAAGTATGCGCCGTATAGGCAGTCCGACCGTTTAGCTAGGTACAGAGCATATGCAGAAGAGTTGATTGCCAAGGGCCACGCATATTATTGTTTTTGCACACCTGAACGGTTGGATACTATGCGAAAAAGCCAGGAAGCCGGGCATAAGCCTCCCATGTATGACGGCTTATGTAAAAAAATTGATCTAAAAGTTGCAAAAGACCGTGTGGCAAAAGATGAGCATCATGTTATCCGCATGAATGTGCCGGACAGCGGTACCACAATATTTGCCGATCTGATCCGCGGGGAGATTTCATTTGAAAATGCGCTGATAGACGATCAGGTAATTCTCAAGTCCGATAATTTTCCGACATATCATCTTGGCGTCGTGGTTGACGATCACGAGATGAAAATTTCCCATATTATCCGTGGGGAAGAGTGGATTTCTTCGACGCCGAAACACATACTGCTATACAACTTTTTTGGTTGGGAAATTCCGAACATTGCGCACGTTTCCGTGCTTCGCAATCCCGATAGAAGCAAATTAAGCAAGAGAAAAAATCCTGTGTGGGTTTCTGACTATAAAGCAAAAGGGTATTTGCCTGAGGCGATTCTGAATTACCTGGCGAGTTTGGCATGGTCGTATCCTGACGGAAGAGATCTGTTTTCAGTGACGGAGATGGTGAGCGTTTTTGATATTTCTCAGCTCAAAACGTCTGCTCCGATTTTTGACGTGGAGAAGCTTCGATGGATGAACGGGGAGTATATCCGTAAAATGAAAGACGAAGCGCTGATACACGCACTTTATGCATTTGATGCAAAGATTCCAAAGAATGATGAAAAGATGAAAAAGATTTTGCCATTAGTGAAGGAGCGCATGAAGACATTCGTAGAATTCTGGTCGCTCGCCGCATTTTTCTACGAGTCACCAAAAGAATATGAACGGCCGGTGAATACAGAGTTGAGCGCTGTGGCGAAATCCGCGCTTATCGATGGTGCATGGACGCATGAGAGCATGGAGCGTGCTATCAGGTCTGCCTGTGAGAAAGCCGGTTTGAAAGCGAAAGACGTGTTTATGGAATTGCGGTTAGCGGTGACAGGGAAAACAGTCGGCCCGCCACTTCTTGAATCTCTGGAAGTTCTTGGAAGAGAAGACGTGCTTGCGCGGCTTTAAACATAATCGATCCAGTGCGGATCTGTTTCTACCGTTAATTCCAAATACACCTTTTTGTTTGCCGCGACTTCGAGTTCCTTACGTGCAGCCATGCTGATTTCTTTTATCATGGATCCGTTCGTCCCGATAATCATTCCTTTGTACCGGTCTGCAGAAGTGAGCAATCTGGCTTTGACATACGTGACCCCATTATCCTTTTCTTCGATATCGTCAACAACTGCGGTGATTGCGTACGGCACTTCGCGCCGGAGGTTAAGAAACGCTTTTTCCCGGATGATTTCGGAGATAAACATTTTACTGTCAAGATTGAGTCCGGGTTGGATTATGCCTGTTGTATCGACAATGGGTTTTCCTTCCGGCAGATATTCAAATATCGCATCCAGAAGCAACGGAATATGCTTATTTGTCAGTGCGGAAATAGAAAGCACTTTATCAAACTCACTCTCCATAAACCGGTACTGCACAATGTGCGAGGGGGATTTGACGTCAACCTTATTTATAACGAGAATTTTCGGAGCTTTGGTTTTTCTCACGATACCCAATACGCGGTTTTCTTCTTCCGC
The DNA here is from genome assembly GCA_964429085.1 of uncultured Gammaproteobacteria bacterium. GTDB lineage: Bacteria > Patescibacteriota > Microgenomatia > UBA10105 > UBA927 > UBA927. The sequence goes on from CAYSAP010000028.1 coordinate 5,711, forward strand.
CCGTTCCCGGGTGTGATCGACCATATAGACGATGACGTCGACGCCTCGGTCTATCGTTTCTTCTGTGCGCAAATTTATCCGTGCGGCAACCTGATCTTTTACTTTTGAAAAAATACCCGGTGTGTCCATAAAAATGATTTGTCCGCGCTCTTCCTCATAGACTGCCTGAATCGGGAAACGTGTGGTTTGCGGTTTCGGAGACGTGATAGAGACCTTCGTACCCAAAATGGTATTAAGAAGGGTGGATTTGCCTACATTGGGGCGCCCGACGAGGGCTACGACACCGGCTTTCATGTGTGTATTGTACTATAATTACGGGTACCTATGCATGAAATGAGCGACGAACCGTTGGTTCGGGCGGTTAAAGAAGGAAGCATTTCCGCGTTCGAAGAGCTTGTCGGCAGGTACCAGGGGAAGCTGCTTTCGTTTGTAACCTATCTTATACGCGATCCGGAAGCCGCTCAGGATGTGGTGCAGGAATCATTTATCAGCCTGTATAAAACGATAGACAATGTAGATACTTCCAAAAAGTTTTCCTCCTATTTATTTTCAATCGCAAGAAACAATGCCATCTCCCATATGCGCGGCAGCAAGCGTCACATACCACTGGTGGAAGCAGAGCATATCACTGCGGCGGACACCGCGGAAACGCTCATGATGGAAAGGGACGAAAAACACCACATAGAACAAGCATTGGATATCATTGATGCCAAGTACAAAAAAGTTATAACGCTTTACTATTTTGAAGATTTATCGTATGAAGAAATGAGCAAGCGTATGCGTCTGCCGATAAATACGATACGCACGCACCTGCGCCGGGCAAAAGACGCGTTACGGAAGGTTTTAACGTATGAAACGCGCTAAAATTACACATTCGGTCATGGATAAGGTCACACAGTTTGAAGAGCAGCGGAGCCGCCGGTGGATGACCGTATTTGCGGTTGTACTGGTACTGCTCCTTGGGGCTGCAGGCCTGTTTTTGTTTCGTACGTACGCGGTTTTGTCCGAGCAGCATACACTGGATGTGCTGGAGATCCTGTATGAGGATAAAGAAATTATTTCTGAATTCTGGCAGGACACCCTGTCGGTCATGATAACGGAGCTGCCGCAAAAGACGTTGCTACTAGGTAGCGCCGCGCTTTTGCTTTTGGGGATTATATGGATTATTACGCGCCGTCACAGGCGAATTGTTCAGCGTCGCCTCACTGAACTTGCAAAACGGAAAAAAAGCAGTAACAATAAGTAGCAGGAGAGGCATCGTTATATGAAAAACTACCTACCGGTTCTTATTGGCGTCCTGATTCTTGCGGGAGCGGGAATATTTGTATGGCAGTATTCTAGCCGGCAGAGCACTCCGCTCACGAGGCAGGAAGTAAACATAGCGACCGATGCGTCCTCAGTTTCCCCCACAGTGGCCACCAAAGAAACAACAGTCATGGTAACAGGAATTACGTTAACCATAAGCACGCCGTCTAATAACACAACCGTGTCGAGCAGCTCTTTGGCGGTCAAAGGGAAAACGGTAGCAGGGGCGGAGGTATTTGTAAACGATTTAGAAACGAAAGCAGATGCATCCGGTAATTTTTCGGTAATTATGACTCTGGAAGAAGGGGATAATTATATTCTGATCGTCGCAAATGACGCGGCAGGAAACTATTCTGAGAAAGAACTCAGTGTCACCTATACTCCGTAACGAAGTCCTGAGCATGTCGAAGGATGAAACTTTTTACCCCTGTAACCCGTACTACATACAGAAAGGCTGATTTATTTATGAATACAAAACAAAAAATAGCCGCAATGACGCTTTTATGCTCACTTGGTTTGGCAATACCCGGTCTGGTTTCCGCAGAGTCGATACGGGATGCACGCGGGAACCTTCGTGAAGCACGTCAGGAAGTACGTGAGGAAAAAAAGAACCTCATGGAACAGTTTCGCGACCGTGTCAGTTCAAAAACCGGAGAGATGAAACAATTTTTGGGTTTCGGCAGGGCAGCAATCGGTAGTGGCAAGATAACCGCCAAAACAGATACCACGCTTACGGTAGAAAAGGACGGCAAAAGCTATACCGTCAATATGGACAGCAATACACAGCTTCGCCGCAGGTTCTGGGGAAAAGCAGAATTATCCGAATTCAGCATCGGGAACATAGTAAATGTCATCGGGCTTTGGACGGATGACACGCATACGGCGATCAATGCAAAACTCATCCGGAACGTATCTATCCAGAAGCGATTCGGCGTATTTTTCGGTGAGGTGAAATCACTACTGTCCGGCGGATGGGTGATGAGCACCAAGAGCGAAAACCGTGCAGATCAAACAGTCACGGTATCGGGAAGTACAAAGTTTGAGAACCGTAAAGGCGAGACCATGACGCAGGCAGACGTGAAAGTCGGCCATAAGGTGCGCGTACGCGGATTCTGGGACAAGACGCTTAACACGATAACAGAAGTTACCCAGGTGAAGGACTTTGCCCTGCCGCTCAAATGAGGGTTACCCCCAAAAAAATTTGCGACTTTCAGTCGATGATTTTCAGTTGGTGGGTGGAGAATCGTCGCGACTTACCCTGGCGCCGCACCCGCGACCCTTATCGCATACTTGTTTCAGAGGTTATGCTTCAGCAGACGCAGGTTTCCAGAGTGTTGCCAAAATATGACGAATTCCTGAACATGTTTCCCGATGTGTTTGCCTTGGCCAACGCTTCATCGGGCGATGTGCTCAGGGTCTGGAAGGGCATGGGGTATAACCGCCGGGCCTTGTATCTCAAACGGACTGCAGAAGCGGTGACAACCGGTTATCACGGCAAGTTTCCGGATAGTGAGCTGTTACTTACCAAACTCCCCGGTGTGGGTATATATACTGCACGAGCAATTATGGTGTTCGCTTATGAACAACCGGTCGCGATGGTGGATACCAATATTCGGCAAATACTTACTCATTTCTTCTTTCACGGCTTGCCACAAAAGAAAAAACTAATTCAGACCGTGGCAGATGCACTTGTGCCCGTCGGTAAATCCTGGGCTTGGCACCAGGCACTTATGGATTACGGAGCCTTGGAGTTGGCACGCATCGCTGGAAAAAGGAAATCACCTCAAAAAGTATCAGTACCGTTTAAAGATTCTGACCGTTTCATCCGTGGAAAGATACTAGACTATTTGCGTGAAAAGCAGGTGAAGGAAGATGCACTGATAGCTCATGTAATACATATCTATGGTAGGTCGGCAAAACAGTGCAGGATGATCATTACCAGGCTTATGAAGGACGGATTAATTATCCGAAGGGGAGATATACTTTCGCTGCCGGATTGATAGTCTATCTGTTATCGCCTTCGCCGGAAAGCACTCCGCGAACTCGCCGGTCTTCGACTTTTTTCACATTTCCCGTGGCAACCTCTTCTAGGTCGACGCCCAATTCATTTGCGCAGGCGGTCAGATACCACAGCACGTCGCCGAGTTCTTTGATCATTTCTTTCAGCTTGTCAGGCGTGAGAACTCCGCCGGAATCACGGATGAGTTTTTTCACTTTGTCCGCGACTTCTCCTGCTTCTCCCGCAAGGCCGAGTGTCGCGTACGCGACATTATTTCCCTGGTTCGGGTAAATAGAGGTCTCTTTTACTTTTTTTTGGTATTCTTCAAAATTCATGGTTGTTGATTGAGAATATAGAGATCCTGTCCGTAGGTGTTGATTCCGACGTGAATTGCTTTGCCGGCAAGGACTGCTTCGTACGGCCTGCAGGCGCGGCACCCGTCCTCACGGCATTTGAAGTGTCCGAGTTTACGCGCGAGTGCGACTTTGCGGGCCAGCTCCAGGATTTTCTTTTCCGCGGATTCCTCATCCGGTAGCTGCATATCCACGGGTTCGTCGTCGCGGTCGAGATACCAGTAACTGATGCCGGTGATTGGTTTGGTTTGCGTATGGCTCGCGAGTAAATAATAAATAGGAAGCTGCAGAGAATCCGGGTCCTCGTCAAATTTTCCGGTTTTGAAATCGATGATGCGCACGCCGTCTGAATCCGGCTTATATTCCAGCCAGTCTACTTTGCCGCAGAGGATAATATTGTCTTCCTCCGACAGCCAGTAATAGGGGAGTTCCTGGCGGATTTTTATCGCCTTTTGTGCTAATGGTCCCGGATGGGCAATGACCCTATTAATCATGTCGCGGGCGCGCGCTTTAAACTTTTCCTCCTGTTCGCTTCCGGTAAACCCGCCTTTTTGGCCGCTGATGTTTTCCCAGATTTTTTCAAACGTATCCATAAGAGGTTCAATGAACCGTTCCCCGACGGGTTTTTTGGAAAGGGTATCTATCGTGTCGTGTACCGCCTGACCCAATGCGAGCGGGGGTTCCATGACTGAGATTTTTTTGTTGGTTTTGGGGTCACGGTAGACGTTGCGTAAAAAATACGCACGGGGACATTTGAGATAATCGCTTATCGATGAGTGGGAAACCCACACCGCGGAATATTTGTCTTTCATCCAGGTAGTAGATTTTCAGGCAAAACGCCGCGCGAAAAGATAGTCTTTTAGTCGGCGCCTGAGCAACCTCCCTCCTTGACTCGTTTTAAGATAGTATTCTCGGCGTTTTGCATCCTGTTGATTGAGAGTAGCTTCATAATAAATAAGTCTCCATGGTATATAGGCTTTCGTTGATTGATTCAATCCAAGATTATGTTCTTTTACCCTTCTAACAAGATTACCCGTCGATCCAATATACCACTGTTTATTCCGTTTGCTCTCTAGTACGTAGACATAAAAGAACATAATTTACTGAAAATTCACTACCTGGTCATGTTATTTAATAAGCAGAATACCGAGTGTAGCAAGCATTGCACCTACGAACTTTTTCCCCAGATGGGATCGTTCCTTCAAAAATATCATTGCCAGTATGACAGTGAGAATAATGGAAATACGACCTATTGTGGTCATTTGTGAGACCAGGGCGCCGTTTTGGATAGGCAGGTAAAACGTTTCTGCGGAAATCACGTACAGCAAACTATAGATACCCAGGTTCATGTTGATTTTCCGTACATCGTGAACGAATTTCCGTATATGTCCGGGGAACGAGAGCAGCAGCATGATACCGGGAATAAATGACATGACCGGTAAATACGATGTAGCATCGTAGAATTTGAGATTATATCCGTCAAATACGATCGCCAGTCCATAACACGACGTGCCAAGAAGTGCATAGAGCACGCCTTTGTTATATCGGAAATTATGCCGTTCGTATTTGACAACGAGTATTGCGACAAGGATGAGTATGGCGCCTATCCACTGAATGGGAGCGAGTCGCTCCGATAGGAAGAAAAACGCTATGATGAGCGTCACCAATGTGCCAAATCCGCCAAGGATTGCCAATTCTGATGCCTCAATCATCTTGATGGACCGGAAAAACAGTACGGATCCCGAAGCATATAAGGCGCCTGCAGCAATGAGATACGGCCAAAGATAAATAGGCGGCATGTGAAATCCCACAAAAGCGGCGATGATAGCACTTCCTATCCCAAGTAAAAATTGGAAAATAATGGATGAGGTAACCGGATCGCTATGCTCTTCCTTCATCGCAAGCCGCTGGAAGAGAGTTGCGATTGAGAATGCCAGTACGCTGATTCCTGCAAATGCGAGCCAGTGCATGTGATCATTATACACATTCCGAGAATTTGAGGGATTTTACAAAACGAAAAATAGTAGTATAGTAATATCATCCTGCCCCTCACGGTGATTGATGAGAGAGACACAAACGATACTTCCAGAAGGACGAGAGAAGGAACCAAACAACGTATTCCACGTTACGGTCATCGGAGCAGCCTGTTCCGGTAAATCCACATTGCTGGGATCCCTTCAGGACAGGGGATTTTCCGTTCACACTGAGCCGGATAATCCGGTATTTCCGCTCTTCCTCGAGAATCCGAAGAAGTTTGCTTTCCAAAACCAATTGCACAAAACGACACAACTTATGCAGTTAGAGATACTTGATACGAAAGCCGAAGGACTTACGGATCCGCATTTCCGGGAGAGCGGCGTGTTGGCCACCGATATCTACAACCGGTATCTGCATGATCAGGGACTCATCAGTGATGACCAATTCACGTATTTGAAGTGGCTGTACGATCACCACCTGTCTACGTTTCCCAAGCCCGATCTTGTCGTGTATCTACATGCTAAACCGCGCGATAAAACGTGACGGATTGGTGGCGCACGACCCGCATGAGCTGCAGCCCTATTGGGACAGATTGCTTGTTGATTTAGAGAGCCGGGGTATACAGGTATTCCGACTCAATACGGGCGATCACAAAGTACATGAGTCGCAGGAATTGATTTTGGACGAGGTCGACCGGCAAAAAAATCCGCCTGTACAAGCTCAACAACCTAAACAAGCTCAGCATGATGAATCCGATGAGCCTGTCGTCGGAACGATTACCTATCGGAGTATCCGGTTAGAGGCGAATTTACCCCAGTAGGTATTAAATAAGCTAAATCCGAATTCATTCCGGATTACGCTATGTTAACAAT
>CAYSAP010000029.1:0-996 GCA_964429085.1 uncultured Gammaproteobacteria bacterium
AAGATAATACCCTGCAGGCCATACGGAAAAGAATTCAGCTGTTTTATGATGTTACTGAGCCTGTGCTGGAATACTATCGGAAACAAAACAGACTATTGGAAGTAGACGGAGAGAAAACTATCGAAGATGTGACGGCGCAGATATTGAAGGGGTTGGGAGTTGAATGAAATCTGAGTTGCAGATAGCGATTGACGGACCCGTCGGATCCGGGAAAACTGATATTTCAGCAAAACTCGCCCGATCGCTTGGATTCGTGTTTATTTATACCGGCGCCATGTACCGGGCGTTGGCTCTCATATGCAAACGTAACAATGTTGCATATAAAGACTCCAAAAGCGTTCTTTCCTTGTTATCCCGTTTTACGATAGACTTAGTGCCCCCGCGTCCCAATGCCAGCCGTCCCTACAGGGTGCTCATCGATGGGAAGGATGTTACGGAATCTTTATTTGCCCCGGATATTGATATCGGAGCTTCTGATGTCGGGGTTATTCCTGAGGTAAGGCTTTCTATGGTGAAACGACAGCAGGGGTTGGCTGAGGGCAAATCCGTCATTATGGAGGGCAGGGATATCGGTTTGCGGGTACTACCATTAGCGGACTTGAAAATTTACCTGACCGCCGACCCGCAGGAGCGGGCGAAGCGTCGCTTTATGCAATACGCGAAGGCAGGTAAGACCGTGAGTCTTGAAGATATGATCGAGGACACCAAACGACGGGATTTGCAGGATACGTCCAGAACTACTGATCCGTTGCAAAAGTTGCCCGATGCTTGGGAACTCGATACAACAGGAATGACACAGGATGAGGTTGTTGAAACAATTACCCGGGAACTGAAGAAAAGGAAACTTATATGAATCAAAAAGATAAACATAAAATAGCAGCGATGCAGGCAGGTGGAGCCGTGTTGTCCGCGATACTCAAAGAATTACTTGATTTTTCTGTACCAGGAGTATCCCTTTTTGAGATAGAAGCGCTTGCGCAAAAAAGGATAAAAGAA
>CAYSAP010000029.1:1006-3337 GCA_964429085.1 uncultured Gammaproteobacteria bacterium
GGGCATGAAGCCCTCGTTTTCAACGGTTGCCGATTATAAGTGGGCAACGTGTCTTTGTGTCAATGATGTTGTCGTGCATGGAATTCCAAGCAGCTATGAGATGAAAGAGGGAGATGTTCTGACCATCGATATTGGATTAATTAATAACATATACCACTCCGATACTGCATGGACGAAAATTATCCGTTCCAAAAATAGTTCGTACGAGATACCGAAAGATGTGGAGGCATTTCTTGTAGCGGGTCAGCTGGCGCTGAAAAAAGCTCTATTACAGGCAAGAAATGGGAATAGAGTCGGTCATATTTCAAAAACTATCCAGGATATTGTGGAAGGGGCAGGCTACGGCATCGCGAAATCGCTCGTAGGTCACGGTATCGGTACGACGCTTCATGAGCCGCCGCAAATTCCGGGATATCTCAAGGACTCCATAGAAAAAACATTTCCGCTTGCAACCGGTATGACCATTGCGGTAGAGGTCATATATACGAAAGGTAATCCGACGTTGTGTTACCTCGACGACGGGTGGTCGATTGCGACACGGGATCACTCCCTTACCGCCGTATTTGAAGCGACGGTCGCTGTTACCGAAGGGGAGCCGCTTATGCTGACCCCGGTGCCCTTTGTGAAATGATACTTCAGGAATTATGCGCAGGATTGACCATTACCGGTAAATACGGTACAATAAGACTCTTAACAATCTCCCTCTCCAACTAAGAGGGTAGTTTGTTGTTATTTATGGCACATCAGGGAAATATAGAGATTGACGGAGAGGTTACAGAATGTCTGCCTAATACGTTGTTTCGGGTTAAATTGTCCAACGATCATATAGTCTTGTGTCATTTGTCCGGTAAGATGCGGTTGCATTTTATCCGTATAATGCCGGGAGACCGGGTAAAAATCGAGATGACGCCGTATGATCCCGCCAAAGGCAGGATCACCTATAGAATGAAATAAGAAGAAGGATTATGAAAGTTCGAGCAAGTATTAAGCCAATGTGTAGAAAGTGCAAAATCGTCCGTCGACGGGGACGAGTGTACATTATTTGCGAGAACCCAAAGCATAAGCAACGACAAGGATAATTATGGCACGTATTTCAGGAGTCGATTTACCAAACGAAAAACGATTAGATATTGCTCTAACCTATCTCTACGGCATAGGCCGCTCAAATGTGGTTGGTATTCTGGTGAAGGCCGAATTAGACGGATCAAGAAAGTTTAAGTCATTAACTGATGACGAAGTGAACAAGCTAACCAAGATTCTTGAAAAAGAAACGATGGTAGAGGGAGATCTTCGCAGAACCGTGGGTAATAACATTAAGCGGCTGATTGATATCAAATCTTACAGAGGTATCCGGCACGCACGCAAATTACCTTCGAGAGGACAACGGACCCGTACAAATGCACGTACGAAACGCGGAAAGCGCATGACCGTTGGAGCTCTCAAGAAGGAAGATCGTGCAAAGCAGGATGCACCGGCAGCAGAAAGCAAATAACCTATGGCAACCAAAGTCACCAAGATTATTCCGACAAAAGGACGAGTATATATAACGGCTACGTTTAATAACACATTGGTAACCATCACCGATGAGCGTGGAAATTCGTTGTACTGGGGTTCTTCAGGCCTGGTTGGATTCAAGGGTGCGCGTCGTGCTACTCCGTATGCGGCAACAACAGCAGTCGAGGGAGTTGTACGCAAAGCGATGGATGCGGGACTGAGGGAAGTAGAAGTGTACATTAAGGGTCCAGGGGCAGGGCGAGACGCAGCGCTCCGGGCACTTAAAGCAGTAGGATTGGGTATTTCGCTTATTGCTGACGTGACGCCGATTCCGCATAACGGCGTCAGGCCGAAGAAAAAACGGAGAGTATAATTATGGGAAGATACACTGGACCAAAAAACAGATTAGCACGTAAAGAAGGTATTGATTTGGGGCTTAAATCAATTGGCACGAAAAGTCATGCCGGTTTACTGCGGCGTCTGAATGTTCCTCCGGGGCAACACGGTCAGAAAATGCGGAGAAAGCTCTCCGGCTACGGAATACAGCTTCGCGAAAAGCAAAAAATGAAGCGGTTATACGGAGTGATGGAGCGGCAATTCCGTAGATATTACGCTATGGCGCGGAAATGGCGTGGAAATACCGGCGATATGCTGGTGCAGTTTTTGGAACGCAGACTGGATAATACGCTGTTTCGGTTGGGCTTGGCGCCTACAAGAACGTCTGCGCGCCAATTCGTATCTCACGGGCATGTATTTGTGAACGGGAGTAAGGTAAACATCCCGTCATATCTGGTCGCAAAAGACGAAGTGATTACTCTCAAATCCACATCAGCCAAT
>CAYSAP010000029.1:3403-12209 GCA_964429085.1 uncultured Gammaproteobacteria bacterium
CCCGCCAGTCCGGAGCAGGCAAAGTTACCCGGCTCCCGGAGCGGGACGACGTGAAAGAAGACATTAATACACAATTAGTTATCGAGCATTATTCTCGTTAAGAAAGGGAGGGTTTATATGATAGATCCAAATTTCGCAATAAAAACAGAAGTAGAAAAAGCCGGATACGGCATGTTTGTTATCGAACCGTTAGAACAGGGATATGGACACACGCTCGGAAACAGCCTTCGCCGGGTTCTGTTGTCCTCGCTTCCTGGGTCAGCAATCACGTCTATCAAGGTTGATGGCGTATCACACCAATTCAGTACGCTTGCAGGACTGAAAGAAGACATTGTAGAACTTATTTTAAATCTTAAGAAAGTCCGGTTGTCACTTGCTGACGGAGATACGGCAGTATTGAAGTTGTCCAAAAAAGGACAGGGAGTAGTCACTGCAGGAGATTTTGAAGTACCTGCAGGAGTCTCGATCGTTAATCCGGATCTGCATATTGCCACCCTTACCGATAAGAAAGCAGAGCTCATTCTGGAAGCTTCTGTAGAAAAAGGCTATGGCTACATCCAAGCAGACGAACGTCATCTTAATGAAGTCGGCCGGATTCCGATGGATTCTTTGTACAGCCCCGTCGTTCGGGTGAACTACCGGGTCGATGCAACACGCGTCGGAAGAATGACGAATTTGGATAAATTGGTCATGGAAATCTGGACAGACGAAACGATCGATCCACTTGAAGCATTGAGAAGCGCTTCAAAAGTGCTCGTTTCATACTTTTTGCAGGTTTATGAACCAAAGGCAAAAATTTCGGAAGACGCAGTCGCCGTGACACCGTCTATTTCCGATGAAGTGTTAAAGATGCGTATCGAAGAACTCGATATTCCGACACGCATTGTCAATGCATTGGCCCGTGGCAGCATAGAAACGATCGGACAATTATTGGGGACTCCAAGAGTTGAGCTCATGAAGATAAAAAATTTGGGTGCCAAATCTCTCTCTATCGTTGAAGAGAAGCTTCGTGAAAAAGGAGTCGCGTTGACCGTATAAGACTAGTATGAAACATGGGTATTTCGGCCGCAAATTAGGAAGAAATAAAGATGAACGGAAAAGATTATTCCGGAATCTTTCTAGTGCATTAATCATACACGGCAGGATTCACACGACGCTTGCGAAGGCAAAGTCCATTCAGCCGATGGTTGAGAAGCTTATTACCCAGGTTAAGCGGGGAACCAACGGCGCTACCTTGGAAGTTCATAAAACGCTTTCCGACAACGCGGTATATAACCTTCTCGCTGACATGGCAAAAACAAGGTTTGCAGCGAGAACGAGCGGATACACACGGATAATCAAATTGGGTGTGCGCGTCGGCGACGCAGCAGAGATGGTGTATCTGGAATTTGTTGATGCCGCACCCGTGAAAGAAGTTGGTAAAACAACTAAAGCGCCGAAGGAAGTTAAAACGTCGTCGAAGGTGCAGGAAGCAAAAGTAGTATGAACGCAACGAAATCAACCACCGCCACCAAAGCAAGTGAAATATCCAGATCCTGGTGTCTTATCGACGCAAAAGACAAGGTATTAGGAAGAGTGGCTGTCGAAATAGCAGCAAAACTGGTCGGCAAATCCAAGCCGTATTTTGTTCGTAATTTGGATTGCGGGGATTTCGTTGTCGTTATAAACGCGAAACACGTCAAAGTCACTGGTCACAAAGAAAAGGAAAAGTTGTATACTCGGTACTCCGGGTATCCTGGTGGACTCAAGACAAAAGCGTTATGGCAGCTCCGTCGGGATAGGCCACAGGATATTATACGGACAGCAGTCATGGGAATGTTGCCGAAAAACAGATTGCGCCATGGCATGATCGCGAGACTGCATGTGAGCCCGGAAGACGTACACGTATTCGGTAGTAAATTTACATAAATACCTATGACAGATGAACCAGTAGAATCAAAGCTTACCTATTACGAAGCCGTTGGACGCAGAAAAAATGCAACAGCCCGCGTGCGGCTCTATGTGGCAAACGAAGAAACCGCAGTGATAAACGGCGTGACGGTAGCCAAGGGTGAATGTATCGTTAACGGCGTACCTGCAGAGAAGTATTTTCCCGGAGAAGTAGCCAAAAAAGTATATTTGGAACCATTCCGGACAACCAATACCATTGGTAGGTTTGTAACGAGTATTCTTCTTACCGGAGGCGGACATTTCGGACAACTCGGAGCTACCGTTCATGGTATTGCCCGCGCACTTGAAAAAACCGATAAGGAAAAATTCCGACCGATTCTCAAAAAGCGGGGTTTTATGACACGGGATTCCCGGAAGAAGCAACGTATCAAGGCAGGATTTGCCCACAAGTCACGCGCACGGAAGCAATCTCCAAAGCGTTAATCGCTGTTTAGTTATCTCCCAGAGTGTTATTGCAGCCGCCACCGATACGTTGAGGCTTTGGACAAATCCCCGCATGGGAATCATGATCGTGCGGTCGGCAAGCGTACACGCATTTTCAGATAATCCCCGATGTTCATTTCCGACCAATAGAGCAATCTTTTCTTCTGGAAACGAAGCAGTCAATAAAGACTCTGATTTTTCCGTAAGCGCTGTAGCTATGATGGAATACCCTTCCTGTTTCAGATCGGTAATGCATTGAGATGTGGAGTCAAATAGTTTGAAATCCAGCCATTTATTGGCAGTAGCGCTAGAGGCTTTGCCGATCTTTTTTGGATCATAGGGTTTTTCTTTTTCAAAAATATACCAGACGTTTTGGATTCCCAAGGCTTCACAGGTGCGCAGTATTGCCGCAGCGTTATGCGGATCGTGGATATCTTCAAGGACCACGATAATATCCCGCTGGCGGTTTTCGACTACCCTTGTTATCCGATTAATCCTTTTTTGTTTCATGTAATTTTCCACCTGTTAGGTGGAACAGATACGCCACCTGTTGCCGATACATCAAACAAGCCGGATTCGGGCTAATTCGGTGGTACCGATGGAAGGGAATATGTGCTCACGGCGAAGAATTATTTCTTTGGGGTACATTTGGATTGGCGCTGTTTGTTGCTGGAGATAGTCAAATACACGAGCAGGATTATTGAGTTTATGTTTGAAACGCGCGATGGTTGTATGAATAAAGGTATTCTTTTTTGTCGTCTCCGTTGGAAACGGTAAAAGAGAGTGAAAATTATTACGAAGTTTGTTCATTTGGTCTGCGTCGTCATACGCACAGTAAATGATCGCACTTGTCATGGGTATGATGCGGTCAAAGGAAATAGGAAATGTTGTAAAACGTTTATCTAACCTAAGGAATTTTTCTAAAAATTCTTTCGCTAAGTGTTGCCACGTGATATCGTGCCCGTCTTTATAGGAATCGTTCCAGAAAACGACCTGTCGAAAACTAATGTGGTGGTATTGCCCTGGCAGAAAAAGAAGACTATCCGGCTCCAGTCTATTCAGCTCTTTTTCGTATTGTTCGATTCGATCCTGCACGTCTTCACTCAGATCTATTTGAAGCGTAATGCCTTTAATGTGTTTGCCCCAATTGGCATCGGGTTCTATGTTGTTTTGTAAAAAATCTTGCGTACTTTCCGCCGCAAGTTTTTCGTACAAAGAAATAAGAGAAGCATTCATAAAAATGTCTGTCGGGTTATATCAAAAAGTTAGAATGTCTTTTCGGTATTTTTTGCGCGCGCGACTCGCCAGCGGGCGAGCATTGATGGATTAATAATAACACAAAGCCAATGTTTTCTTGATTCCGTATCAACCCACCCACCCAAAATGAATTGATGGCGGCGACCCCGTCTTGTGCGAGAGAGCCGCCTATGGGCAGCTTTGCCAATGTCGTGATAATTTAGGAGCTTTTACAGTCTCTACCGAGGTTAGTCATTGTTTCATATCTCCTGCAGTCGGCGGGGTAATCCGCTATTGCCCCCGCCACTTTTATCGTATCCCTGTCCAGCGTTCGTACGGCTTGCGCGCCCGCGTGTAGGTAAGCGCTTCGCGCAAAGAAATTATTTGAGCGCCCTGCGCGCTTTTCCGGCGAGATCTCTCCGGAGGGAAGGCGGGGGCAGCGGAACCGCCATTACAGTTTTTTCAAAAAAAGAGATATCAAATTCAAAGCAAAAACAGGTAGATACCATTCTTCGTGAACAAAAATTAGATACTTAAACAATAAGTACAGGATGTGTGTGAAGCACCTGGAAATCAATTACATACGGCAGTAAATCGTAACTTTAGTAGTGGAGAGTAGCAAGAGGTTCAAATTTGATTAATTTCGAGGTGAAGAAGAAAACAATAGTATGTTGCGTCAAACTATTTTCTTCGGAGAAGTTTCAGAACAGGATTAGGTAATTTGAAGGTTTTTTTAAGAGGTTTCAATGTGGCTGTTGCATATTCTTTATCTCCTGGAGTCACCCCCCATCCATCCCTCGTATATTTTATAGGAAAGCCTTGGTCATAGCCAGCTTCTCCGGGTATTATGGGAACTCCCGATTCGTCGTATCTCAGAAGTCCTTTTCGCTGTGCATCAAGCTGAGCAGTAGCACGTTTTGAAGCTTTCCCTCTCTCTATCTGGTCTGCCATAACATAGCAATTTTATCATAAATACTTAAATAAATGCAAATTTTGTACTGCAAATTAATGAAAAATCGTGAGAAAACGCTTTATTTTTGAAATACGAAAATTTTTGCGGGGTCGTTTGTTCTTTTTTCCTTTCCATCGGCGGCTAACCGCCGAGTTTCGCCAGAGCTTTGCAGCCGTCTCGCGCGCCCGCACCGCGCGAGCCCTCGAAAATGTTGCTGCGACTGACTCTTTTCGTGTCGGGGATACCCGATTTGAACGGGTGACCTCACGCACCCCATGCGTGCGTTCTACCAACTGAACTAATCCCCGCTTAATCCTTGTATTCTATCATTTATTGTGTAAAAATGGGTAAGATCCTGCAAAGGACGCAGGTCTGCCCCAAACATTCTTCTACAGGAGGTATTTTTATGGCACAAGACCAGAAACTTCAAGCGATACGCCTTGCGATGGAGACTATCGAAAAGCAGTACGGGAAAGGTTCCATTATGAAGCTCGGAGAAAAGGCCAATATCCGTGATGCGATTGATGTGATTTCGTCCGGTATTTTGCCTCTGGATTTGGCTCTTGGGGTGGGTGGCGTGCCACGTGGAAGGATTGTAGAAATTTACGGACCCGAAGCGTCCGGCAAAACAACCGTGTGTCTCTCTATCATCGCAGAAGCCCAAAAAGCCGGAGGAGTTGCTGCTTTTATCGATGCGGAGCACGCACTCGATCCGCAATGGGCGGAGATTCTCGGCGTCAAACTTGACGACCTGCTTATTTCGCAGCCGGACACAGGAGAACAGGCGTTGGAAATTGCAGAAACCCTTATCAGAAGCGGCGGCGTAGATATCATCGTTATAGATTCCGTTGCGGCTCTGGTTCCGCGTGCGGAAATTGAAGGCGAGATGGGGGATAGCATGATGGGAGTACACGCCAGACTTATGTCTCAGGCACTCCGCAAATTGACGGCAGTGATTTCCAAATCAAAGGCAGTGGTTATATTTACCAACCAGCTCCGCCAAAAAATCGGCGTGATGTTCGGCAATCCCGAAACAACCACAGGAGGCATGGCGCTGAAGTTTTATGCGAGTATCCGCATGGATTCGCGGAAAACGGAAACGATCAAAGATGGCGATAAGGTGATTGGTAGCAGGCACAGGGTAAGGGTGGTAAAAAATAAAGTGTCTCCGCCATTTAGGATTGCTGAATTTGACGTCATGCACGACGGAGTATCGAAAGAAGGATGCCTGCTTGATGTCGGCGTAGAGTTCAATATTATTTCCAAATCGGGCGCGTTCCTCAAATACGGGACGCAAATGTTGGGACAAGGTAAGGAAGCGGCAAAACTCTACCTGAAAGAAAACGGGAAGATAATCAAAGAAATAACCGAGGCGATTTGGAAATCCGTCAGATCCGGCCATGCCACGCCGAAAGTAGTTCACGTCGAGGAATAATGGATATTGATCAATCGG
This sequence comes from uncultured Gammaproteobacteria bacterium, assembly GCA_964429085.1. GTDB lineage: Bacteria > Patescibacteriota > Microgenomatia > UBA10105 > UBA927 > UBA927. Next base: position 9,418 of record CAYSAP010000029.1, read on the forward strand.
ATGTATACGAGAAACTTATGGCGGCATCGATCCGGTTTGTGTCCTACCGCCCGAGAAGCAGGAAAGAAATTACGGACTTTATCGTCCGCAAGCTCAAAACAGGCCACACGACAGCGCCGTTGGTGATCCGGAAGGTCCTGGAGCGGTTAACAGAGCTCAAGTATGTTGATGATGTTGTTTTTGCATCGTGGTGGGTAAATCAGCGGACGGGCAGAAAACCGAAAGGAGCCAGGGTAATACACCAGGAACTGCTCCAAAAAGGAATACCCCCGGAGATTATCGATGAAGCTATCCGTGCGGTTATGAAGGATGAGCGTTCTGAGCAGACACTGGCGAAAGCAGCGGCAGAAAAGAAGCTGAGCATTTGGAGTAGACTACCGCTACCGGAACAAAAGCATAAGCTTATCCAGTATCTCCTGCGGCGCGGGTTTACTTCCGAAGTTATCCGGAGTGTCGTTGACGATATGGTTGGAAACGTGTAAAATACCAGAAGTAAGCAGGCTGTTGCCTGTAGCATAAGCGATGTATAAAGATCAGCAAAAAAACTGAAGTTTTGTAGGACTATGAGTTTCACATATACCGCATTTTCTCCTACACGTAATACCGCATAACCTGCGGTCTTTTTTGCTTGCTCTTTTTTTACTTCGCTTTTTAGAAAGGATTATCTATGTTTGACGTACTCAAAACCTTATCCGGGTTGGTAAAACCCAGAAACAGCGTGGCATCCTCACAAGCGAAGGTAAAACCCGAGCCGATCATGAGCGCTCCCGTTATCCCCGCCGAGACTGCCAAGAAGACAAAAAAACAAGTTGCAGTACCTCAGCAGCCTTCCATAGATATAGAAGCGCAACGGAAACTTGTTGAGGCTCAGGCCAGAGAAATTATCCTTGAGGCGAAAGATGAAGCGTTAAGAATCCGTCGGGATGCGGAGCTCGAAGTCCGCAGACTGGAAAGTAGTGTCCGCGAGCGGGAAATAACGGCAGACCGCAAAGACGCGGGATTTGACGTACGGGAAAAACGCGTCACTGAATCCGAAGCCATGGTTATCAAGAAAAATGAAGAGATAGACCAGCTTCATAAAGAAACCATAGCAAAGCTTGAAAAAATTGTACACCTTACTCGCGATGAAGCAAAAGAACAGATGTTGAGTGAGTTAAGAAACGAACTCGATGCTGATATGGCCCGTGAGATAAGGGAGGCGGAGGCCAAAGCAAAAGAGGAGTCAGAGGTTAAAGCGCGGGAAATATTGGTTGACGCCATGAAACATGGCGCCACTGATTATGTTACGGAATATACGGTGTCCATAATCAAAGTAACCGATGAGGATGTAAAAGGCAGAATTATCGGAAAAGAAGGACGGAATATCCGTGCATTTGAGACGGCAACGGGCGTTGACGTCGATTTGGATGAAGAAGGGGTCATACGTTTATCCAGTTTTGATCCTGTGCGTCGTGAGATAGCGCGGGTCACGTTAGAACGGTTGCTCCGCGACGGGCGCGTACAGCCAGGGCGCATTGAAGAGCTTATCGCAGGTGAAGAAAGAAACCGAGCGCATCATGTTTGAAGAAGGACAAAAACTTTGCCATTCGGTCGGCGTGTATAATTTGCCGCCGCCACTTATCGCGATGCTCGGAAGATTTAAATACCGGTATTCGTTCGGTCAGAACATGATCGCCCATACCATGGAAGAAACGAAGATCGGCGTTGCGTTGGCACAGGAAATCGGTGCGGACGTCAATGTTGTACGTTTGGGATGTTTACTTCATGACATCGGGAAGATCGTTGCCGATAAAGAAGGAAACCACGTAGAACTCGGCGTCGAGTTATGTAAAAAATACGGGTTGCCGCAGAAAGTAGTTGATTGTGTGGCGCAGCATCATGAAGATACGCAGTTTACGAGTGTCGAGTCCATGCTGGTGTATATCGCAGATGCGATATCCGGAAGCCGGCCGGGAGCGCGTTACGAGAATTACGACGAATACGTCAAGCGTCTTAAGGATTTGGAAGCGATTGCCAAATCGCATAAGGGAGTAACGGAAAGTTTTGCATTCCAGGCCGGCCGGGAAATCCGCGTAATCGTAGATCCGGGTACTGTCTCGGATGAAGTGACTGCTATTCTGGCCAAAGAAATCCGCGACGAGATCGCCAAAAAAGTCATCGTTCCGGGAAGCGTCAAAGTGACGGTCATACGCGAGCTACGTGTGACTGAAGTAGTGAAGTGATGCGATTTGGATTGTTATAGTGCGATGTATTAAAATCTATATTGACAGGACGCGCTATATCTTTTACAGTGCCTCATAGATCCCGCCAGGGCGGGACAAACATTTTTTCGTCTTGTCAGAACCTTCTGCCCTAAAGGAGGTGAATTTCTTCATGACCAAAGCAGATCTCGTTGATGTCGTCGCAAAAAAAGCTAACCTTACCGCCAAAGCAGCACGCGAAGCAGTCGCAGCAGTATTTGGTGCCGTCACCGATGCACTTAAGAAAGGTGACAAAGTAGTGGTAACAGGTTTCGGAACATTCATGGTACGAAGCCGCAAAGCTCGGACTGGTCGCAATCCCCAAACTGGGGCAGCGATCAATATCCCGGCACGGAAGACCCCAGGGTTTACGGCAGGGAAAGCGCTTAAAAAAGTCGTTCGCTAAACTAGCTGACTTTTATCCAAATAAGAGGCTCGCTCATGTAAAAAGCGGGTCTCTTTTGGTATATACTGCATGAGTATGATCATTCACGTCGCGCATCTTACAAAAATCTATACCGTCCGCAAAAAGATTCCCGGACTTATGGGGTC
>CAYSAP010000030.1:0-6080 GCA_964429085.1 uncultured Gammaproteobacteria bacterium
GTATCACCGACACCATAATGCCTACTGCCAAAAGTGCCAGCGCGAAAAACGTCTTCCTATCGAACCGTGAGAGGTTTTTTTTCTTTAGATTTTTCCTCTTTTTGGAAACACGCATACATTCATATGATGCCGGATTTTCCCTCCTTTGACAATAGAGCGCTTTGTCTGGTATAGTACGCAAACCTCGCTCGTTCGAGGGAGAGACCGGAAAGGTTTCGAAACGTATGGCCGCAAAAAAAGTCAAAACTATCCTCAAGCTCAACTTACCCGCAGGTAAAGCCACTGCTGCGCCGCCCGTGGGCCCCGCACTCGGCCAACACGGACTCAATATCATGGAGTTTGTGAAGGCGTACAATGAACGAACCGCCAAACTCGAGGGCCAAACCATCCCCGCAGTCATCACGGTATTCGAAGATCGGACATTCACGTTTGTTACCAAGCTCCCGCCGGTTACCGCGATGATCAAAAAGACGCTGGAGCTTGAAAAGGGCGGCGGCAAAGCAGGCCGCGAGACCGCAGGCAAACTCTCGCGCGCGCAAGTCGAACAAATTGCGAAAGGCAAACTCGGAGATTTAAATACCGATAATGTCGCAGCTGCCATGAAAGTGGTCGCGGGAACTGCCCGAAGCATGGGAATCGAAACGGAGTAATACTATGGGAAAAATACGCGCAGTCACCTTAGGCGACGAGGCCACCGAAAACGAAGCGAAAAGAAAAGCCGAAGCCAGACGCCAAACCAAAGCCTCCAAAAAGACTAAAGTTGAAGGCGTGGGCTTAAAAGGCGGGCAACGCACCGTGGCAATGGAAGGCACGGACATAAAGCCCGAATACAAAAAGCTGATAGAAGAAGTAGAGTCCGGGGAAACGGTTGCCGAAAGCAAGAAAAAGGCAGAAAAAAAGAAAAAAACAACGGTAAAAATCCGATCCAAGCGTTATCAAGAAGTCATTGGCCTGGTGGACAAAACAAAGCTGTATCCGTTAAAGGACGCTATCAGTTTGGTAAAACAGACAAGCCTCACCAAGTTTGACGGAACCGTGGAGCTCCATATTAACCTCAATCCCCTCTCTTTAGGAGAAAAGAAAGACTACCGCACCAGCGTGAGCCTCCCCCACGGCACAGGCAAAGAAATCCGCGTCGCGATCGCAGACGACAAAATAGTAGCAGAAGTAGAAGCCGGAAAAATCAACTTTGATGTTCTCGTTGCCCATCCACAGATGATGGCGAAACTCGCCAAAGTAGCCCGGATATTGGGTCCCCGCGGCCTTATGCCGAATCCGAAAACCGGCACCGTGAGCCCGAACACAGAAAAGCGAGCGGGTGAACTCCGCAGTGGTCAGGTAAATATTAAGACGGAACCGGGTAACCCTATTATCCACATGGGGATAGCCAAAGTCAGCTTCCCGGACAAAGATATTGCTGATAATGTGAAAGCGGTGCTTGATGCAATCGGCAATAAAGTTGCAAAAGTATCGCTTTCTGCTACAATGGGGCCAGGAGTTAAAGTACAGGTATCCTAAAGACCGTAGGCATTCCGAAAACGGATCGAAGTCCTACCGAGGGAGAAATATGGCAACACAACGAAAAATTGATTCTGTCACCACTCTTACCGAAAAGGTAAACCGCGCCAAGGTTATGGTACTTGCCGACTACCGCGGACTCAAACATAAACAACTCGAAGAACTTCGCCGCAATCTCAAAAAATCCAACGGCGAATTCATGATCGCCAAGAACAGGCTGGTACTCCGCGCGCTCGGCGAGCGGGCAGACTCCATGAAAGAAGCGCTTAATAACGAAACGGCGGTGTTGTTTGCATACGAAGACGAAGTGGCTCCGCTTAAAGAACTCCTTACATTTTTCAAGGCGGCCGGCATGGGCAAAACCAAAGCGGGTTTACTCGGCACGCAAGTCCTTTCGGACGAAGCGGTGATGAGACTCGCTTCTTTACCATCCCGAAACGTCCTCCTTGGTACACTCGTAAGGCAATTAAATGCTCCGATCCAAGGACTGCACTACACATTACAGTGGAATATGAATAAACTTGTGTGGGCGCTTGACGCCGTCAAAGGCAAAAAATCGTAAAGGAGGTGACACTATAACTATGGCAAAACTATCAAAAGATGAAATTTTAAAAGCAGTAGAAGAGATGACCGTATTGGAACTTTCTGATCTCGTCCGCGCGCTTGAAGAGAAATTTGGTGTCACCGCCGCTCCGGTAGCTGTGGCAGGACCCGCCGCCGCCGGAAGTGAAGGCTCTTCTGGCGAGGCGAAGGAAGAACAGACCGTCTTCAACGTCGTTCTGACAGAGGCAGGAGCCAACAAGATCGGGGTTATCAAAGCAGTCCGTGAACTCGTCCCGACCTTGGGTCTCCAGGAAGCCAAAACCCTCGTTGAATCCGCTCCGAAAGAAGTGGTAACGGGAGTAGCCAAATCAGCAGCTGAAGAAGCGAAAAAGAAACTTGAAGCCGCAGGGGCAAAAGTCGAGCTGAAATAAGAAAAACCTATATAATAACAAAAAGTCCCGCGAAAGCGGGGTTTTTTGTTGACAGCGGGCTCCTCACCTGCAACAATATCCGAAATGGACAAATTCTTCTCTTTTTTCGGCAAAGCCGTGCTTGTCTTTGCACTCTTGGGTGGCATTTCGTACGCAGCGTATTCGCTTGGCAGCAAATCAGCTTCTCCCGCTTCCCAACCGGGTGAGGCCTCTACCACTGCTATGCCGACCCCGACGATGGATCCCGGGCTAAAACCGGAAAGCTTGCCGGAAGGCTTTAAACCGGCTAAAACGATCACAGCAGGGTTGGGATCGGATTCGGGGCTCAGTTTCACAAAATATCAGATTACCGTGCCTGATGGCTGGACACCTGACCACGTCACAACCAACGAGGGCACATGGGTGGACACACTCACTCTCACCAAAGGAACCACCAAACTCAAAATTTTCCAGGCCGCAACAGGAGGCGCTTTGTGTTTATATCCGACTGACGCAGATTTTGAAGGCCCAAGCTCCCGGTATGACAATTACGTCACAATAACGACAGCTGACGGCATCATAGTACGCCGCGGAAGCACAAAAGGATCAACAAGCGGGTATACGATGTGTCAAAAAGGATCGGAAAACTATGGACAGCCGACGGTATTCGGACATATGAGCCTGACAACTGCTCTCAATCCTGATGCCGCACTCCTGACGGAAATTGACGGCATGATCGCTACGCTCAAGAAACTTCCATAATACGTCGCACAAAGAATTCCCGCATGCACAACTTATCCACAAATAAAATTATTTTACGACTCCCTATTGACAAGGTTTGATCTTCTCATGTACTGTTGTGATCGTAAAAGATAATGTTCTCCTGCTCCAATAAAGGAGGTTAGTATGGCACTAGGTGATGAATGGCCAGATTTATTAACCGTCAGAGAAGTCGCGAAAATTTTGCGGGTGTCTCCCCTGACGATCAAACGCTGGGGCAAACGCGGCAAGCTGCCCGCTATACGCATCAATTCGCGCGGTGACCGGAGATACAAGAAAGAAGCGGTGTTGTGGCTATTAGGGCAACAACAAAAAGGCGCTGTCTAAATTTCCATTTCCCGAAGTATTGTAGCGGCTTCCGTGGGATCTACAACATTAACGTTTAATCCCGTGCCTAACTCGAACCCTGCCCGATGGACAAACCGCGGGGTGATACGGATAAACCAGTTTTCGCCGTGATAAATGTAGTAATTGTATACCAGCACTCCCACTTCATGGACGGAATGCAAATATCCCTTGTTCAGTGCTTCCCGAACGCGCCGCAACGCATCCTGTAGAACGGTTGCGAGGTCAGCTAACTGGCTGTCGGGTACCGTTCCGAATTTGCCGTCCTCTACTTTTGGCGCAATCCATACTTCAAACGGCCATTGGGAAAAATCCGGGCAATAGGTGATAAAAAAATTATTTTCCTCGACCACATTGGCAACCGGCTCGCGGGATACGGCATCCAGATTGATCTGTCGGGGCACTACAACCAACTGCGCATGCGGATGCTTGAGGCTTGCTCCCGCTGCAAACCCGTGGTTGCAAAAGATCAGCACCTGCCCGTCATCATCGTGTGCACGGTACCGGTCGCGGTAGCCGGTCAGAATCCTAGAAACCTGTTCTATTGGCAAGTCTTCTATGTCTTTCGCATCGTCCGTACTATGTATAATGACTTCATGCATGTCGGTTATCGGAAATTTGTTGGGTACGACGCGCACCTGCCAGCCTGGCTTATCTTTTTCGCCGGTGCCGATCCTATACACCTCAGGCGGGGTCATGCCCTCATTACCGACACAAAACGGGCACGCAGGCGTTACGGCGGTATCAGACGCACGGGATTTTTTTACCTGATTAGGACGAAGCAACCTACCCGGCGAAATAATTACCCAACGACGAGAGCCGATATCCGGAACGTATTTGGCCATACTTACAGTATACTATGTAAATTGAAAAAGCAGTTCATTCGCTTTTTTCTTGTTTTCTTTTGTCACCACAACTTCCACCATACCTCTGTTTGGCTGACCGTAATACACAACTGCTCCGCTCGGTGCTTCTATAATGGCAGGAAGCGCCAATAGGTCCTCTTCCCCTACCACATCTATTACCAACGGATTATGATGCATAGCGGAAAGCGCACGCTTAATCACCCGCAGCGCTTCTCCGCTGATAAATCCAGGCCCGCTTGTAACCATCTTTGTATCAAATTGCCTTCGCGCGATAATCGGCTTAAGATCGTCATATGGCTGCCGGTTCACTTTGTTATCAATAATCATAAGTCGCGGGGTGATGCCCGCCTCCAGCAATGTTTTTGTTGTCTGATCTCCAATGGAAATGATGTCATCGTTTGTATGCAGCCGCACGGACTCCTCTATGTTCTTACCGGACAGGACAACTCCCAGTGGCATCACCAACTCATTACGCAACGAATCAGGCATCGTAAGTCTTCCATCACGGTCTATAACTCCACTACGCACCCGGGTTGCTGATATCGGCTTATAATCCTGCGCATTCACCATGAGCACCGTGCTCAATACAAGTACGTTGAGTCCGCGCGCGCTACGCTTATGGTTCAGTGCTTCTCCTCTTGCCCGCGACTGCTCTGACACAATGAGTGCGTCAATCATCGGATCGGATGCTGCCGGCTCAAACGGATCATCAATGGGGACAATCGTTGCGCGGTCTGTGTACCTATGCGCTGTAATCCATTTTGCAAGAGCGTTATGGCGGTTTTCGTATGAGGAAGCCAGAATATTGTTTTTGTACTGTTTAACATATGCCTCTGACGTAAGTCCGATAAGCACACTCGTACCTACTTCGAACGCCCGCTTGAGCAGAGCCACATGCCCGGCATGCAGCCCATCAAACGTACCTGCGACACACACATACCCATACTTCATAGCTGTATTATACATGCCTTGTATTATTGACAGTGTCTCGCGCCATATGATACCTTCAGCGTAGAAATCATCGCGCTGCCCCACATAGCTCATGAGAGAACATCACCGCAGTCGAACAAAGGTAGGTGGTTTACCGGGCTCAGTTGTAGAACAAGCACCCCCATGGATGCAAAACGCCCGTGCATACAAACGGGAACCCAGCCTAAGAGACGAATTTGATTACATTATCGGCTATGCGGAATTCAAAGGGCTCAAAGGCACAGAAGCACAGGCGTTGGAAGCCGCAATGAAAGAGGTAAATCCCCGCCGAAGAGTGCACGAGCATCACCAACGGGTCTACGCGTTTATGCACATACCTACAGAAGAAGCAACCCAGGTAGAAAAACTAATGAGATCATGGAAATATTCAAACAGGAATCAAGTCGATTTACTGCGCCGTTCACTGGATCTTCCGGAACGCATTGAACAACCTCGCCGCACCAGCAGAAAGACACGGCAGCAACAAAGAGAGCGGTTATTTCAATAATCCTGAGGGGTATCTGTAGATTGTATACTCATGTATACTAGGTCTATGCCTGCCATAGCCCGTTCCCTCGACTTTGCCAACCACCACGCCAATGCGACCCCCGATGATATCCGTTCACTGGCTGCTGACGTGGTGAAATAT
>CAYSAP010000030.1:6190-9043 GCA_964429085.1 uncultured Gammaproteobacteria bacterium
TAGGGTGCGTTATCTCCTTCCCTCTCGGAGCTGATGAGACAACGGTCAAAATGGCGGCCGCCAACCGCGCAGTCAGTGATGGAGCCGACGAACTCGATATCGTCCCTAACCTCGGATTATACTTATCCGGTGATAAACCGGGGTTTATCAAAGAAATGACGAATATTGCAGAATCTGCCCGCATTTTCGGCAAACCCGTCGTCGTTAAATTCATCCTGGAGCCCGGCTACTTTGACGCATTGCCAAACAAAAAAGAAGCGATGCAGGAAGTTGTTCAATGCGTCCAGCAGGCAGGCGCAGATTTCGTCAAAATCGGTTCAGGCATGGGTCCGCGCAATCCGTCACTCGAAGATGTCGCCATGGTAAAGGAAGCCGTACCCGGTATGAACATCAAAGTTGCGGGAGGCATCGATACGCGGGAAGAAGCCGAAAGATTCCTAAACGCAGGAGCAGTCCGTATCGGAACGTCACACGCGATTGATATCGTTTTGGGGAAAAAACAGGAAACTCGTCCGTCCCGCCCAACATCTGAATAATTACAGCGACTGCAGCAATTCAATACGGCTTGCCATATCGTTCTCATCAGCAAACAGGAAGCTATTGGAAACCACACGGGTCGCGCCTGCGTCCTTTACCACTTTCACCGTTGCTTCATTTATCGCTCCGACAGCCTCAATGGGCAAATCCGGAAAATTTTGGCGGATAAGCCGGATTTTTTCTACTGCTTCTGGTAAAAACGTGCCGCCAACAGAACCCGCTTCTGCAGTCATAACGACAACATAATCGATTTCCTCTAAAAAGGGCTCTACCTGATCAATCTCGGTCGCACCATCGAGCGCTATACCAATTTCGATTTCGTCAAACTTAGCAGCCTCAAGAAACATCCTCGGATCATTGCTTTCAACGTGTGCGATCAGCCGTTTGCACCCGGCGTCTATCAAAAGCCGCACATACTTTTCCGGATTAGCAACTAATAACCGCGCTTCAAAAAAAACCTGCGGATAGCGTTTGGTAAGCTCAGAAAGCCCGGAAAAATCCTTGAACGTCGCGTCTGTCCCCATCGACCCGTCGGAAATGGTCATATGAACCCACGAAGCATTGCGGGCTGCAACAGCAACCTTTCGTTCAAATTCGTTCCACTCCGTTTCGACTATTTCGGGGATAACATCAACTTCCGGCATAGAAACAGGCTACCCTAACCACGAAAACCTTGTAAAGGGGGAAATACGACAATTACGGGGAGTTTGAGTTTCCCCCTGCGCTGTAGTTTGGCAATTCGCTTTCTCCTGCAAGACCTTTTGTTAATCCAGATCACGGATTGGCACGAAACGGATGATGATGATGATGTCGGAGCCGCCATTGCCGCCAGTCTCACCGTCGTAGCTTTGTCTGGACACATACTTGACAATCGACTAATAATCGACTATTATTTGACTATATGTTTAATCCGAAATACACGATTACTGATCAGTTACTTTTTAATATTACTCGTATCAACTCTCTTGTCAGGGATTTAAATGATCGTCGATTTCCCAAAGTTGTATTGGTTGAATTTGAAAAAACCGCCCGAGAAGTTTCTACATTTGCCTCAACGAGTATTGAAGGTAACCCACTGCCTTTAACTGAGGTAAAAAAAGTTCTGAAATCAAGACCTGAAAATGTCAGGGATAGTGAAAAGGAAATTTTAAATTACAACCAGGCACTTGAAACATTAAATAATCTTCTCACGGTAAATAAGGTCGAGGTATCACTTCAGTTAATTTTAACTATTCATAAACAAGTTACCACAGGATTGCTCAAATCATTTGAATCAGGCAAATTGAGACAAAAACCCGTAGTTGTTAATGACCCAAGAAGTGGAAAAATTGTTTATTTACCACCAGATTATGGTGAAGTCAGAGGCTTGGTGACTGATTTAATTACTTTTATTATTGAAAATAATGAAAAGATCGACCCCTTAATTTTAGCCGGAATTTTTCATAAGCAGATGGTCATTATTCATCCTTTTATGGACGGGAACGGGCGAACCACCAGGCTTACTACTAAAGTATTGCTTGCCAAAATGGGGCTAAACACCTTTAAGCTTTTTAGCTTCGAGAATTATTACAATCAAAACGTCACTAAATATTTCCAAACAGTTGGTGAATATGGCGATTATCACGAATTAGTCAACTCGATTGACTTTACAAATTGGCTGGAATATTTCACCAGTGGCTTAATCGATGAATTACTTCGTATTCAAAAACTTTTGCCCAACATTGGGAACACTCCCCAAACAAAACTTGAACCCTACCATCTCAAGATAATGGAATATATAAAAGCAAATGGATTTATTAACGACAGAAGTTACGCTCAGTTGACAAACAGAGCGAAAGCCACCAGGACGCTCGATTTTCAAAAGCTCGCTGAATTAGGTCTTATTGAACGTCAAGGCAATGGAAGGTCTACTTACTATATTTTTACACCTTAGAGGACTGTCCTCGAACGCTACGGATTGGCGTAGCGGAACGTATTATTGGCATGCCTGGGTGCCATAAGCACCAGGTAGATACCCCGTGACGAGACCACATCCGCAACCACATGTCCCATCCTGCCAGTACCCACCTTGAGCATATCCACCTCCACCACAACCAACTCCGGAACTTATGTACGTTATGGGCCCGCCGGCGCAACATTTGGGTTCGCCCTGTCGATTCGTACCGCAGGTGTTCTCGTCAACAATCCAACCGGTCCCAGGACTATATGTGCTGTAGTAAGTAGTTCCACAAGCACTATTGCCGCCACTGCAGTTGTAGTCATAGCTGCCATCGCCTCTATTTCCACTAGAGCACGCTCCGGAGCCCGGATAGGCGC
>CAYSAP010000030.1:9053-11909 GCA_964429085.1 uncultured Gammaproteobacteria bacterium
ATGCTGCCGCGGTGCCTGCGCCGCCGCTGGCCCAGGTAGCGGTGCCGCAGGTGGCGTTGTTGGTGCAGGATTTGGCAGTCCCTGTTCCATAATTATCATTATCAGCATCTGCGTAGCAGGTAGCCGACACGTAGACATTGGCGGCATTGGTTCCTGTCTCGTTGCAGTCGCTGCCGTTTGCGGCATTGCGGAGCCTGCCGGCGGTATATGTCGTGACCGCTGCTCCGGTGGTGGAGGCACTTGCTTTGGTGGCGGTAGCACAGCTTACGGTATTGAGGCACTGTGTGTTTGCTGCCAGACTGGTGGTATAGGTATCGCCGTCTGCGTCAGTATAGCACTGCGCGTGGGATGTAAAGACGAGCGCCGAGCCATCATTACAGTCCGTATTGTTATCCACGTACCCAGCTGTGGTACAGGCGGAGATGGAGACGCCGGGATTGCCATAACCGTCTCCATCGGCATCCTGATACCGGGTGGCGATAGTACAGCAAACGTTGTTCGTGGCGTAGGTTGAATCGCCGCAGTCTACTGTCGTGAAATTGCGCATGAGCCCTAATCTCCTGCGGCCGGATGCAGAGGCCAGGTAGAGGGTAAAGTCTACCGGGTAGCCGTCAGCATCCGCATCTGCAACGTATAACGGTACATTGAGTTTGATTTGACCGCCGGTTTGTATGGCAACCGTGCCGGCGTTTATTGACAGTGAATTTACAGCAAGTGTACCGCCGTTGTTTATCGTAATCGCACTATTGGTGCCTAAGGTAAGAGAGGCGTTGGTGGTGGTGGAAGTTTCTGTATTTTGCGGATTGTCTACGCCCTCAACACCCGTGATGGTACAGGTAGACGTAAAGTTTGTTACATCCTTGCTTATACTGGTCATGAGCTGATGAAAATTGCATGCTGCCTCAGCAGGGCGAGGAAAAAATAAGGACGCCGCAATAATGATGAGTGTGATGATGCGTTTCATAACTTATGATCTCGGTGCGACCATGACAGACGATGTCCCACTCGCATTGGTCGCCGTCAAATTGAGCATATATTTGTACCAGAGGGTGTCGGTAATCGGAATGGTTGCCGACCACACATTCGTCGTATCTTTTGTGGAAACATACTGCAGAGTGATTGGTGTACTTGTTGTATCGCCCGTGAGTGTCCCGGTGACCGACAATATAGGACTTGGGGAACCCAACGTCACGGTGATAGTGAGTTGTTGGTCTTTTTGCACATCGAGCGGATCAAAAACCACCTTGGCAAATGTCGGGCCCTGGATCTTATCGCTTTGACTGATGGAGTAGTTTCCCTTTACCCCGTCATCGGGCAGGAGGATGATGGGCGTGGGGCGTACTGTAGGCGATGCTATGTCAAGATTTTTTTCCTGTGGTTGTTTATTCGTACGACCAATGATCAACTCTCGTATGATGGGTGAATCTATGATTGTGTCAAAAAATACTATGCTCCCTAAGATGCTTACAACAATGACGCCTAATAGAATATTGAGTGGAGACCAGAGATTTTGAGGAGGTGGTGATTGTCTATGAGTATCCGGAACTTCTTGATTCACCCACTGTGATGAAGATACGTTGGGGACGATACCGTCTACTTTTTTTCGCATAGTCTATATTCAGACTAAAAGTACTTTTTGGTTTTGTCAATACCGCAATTGGGAAACATCCACCTATAATTATGAGAGGTACATCGGGTTAGCGTGCCCGCTGGACATTTTCGGTGAGTGAGGCGTATTTGTCGTCCATAGATTTAAACGTATCGTCGGACACCAAGCCACGCCCCCACGCAACGGCTAAGTGCGTTCGCACCATGGCAACCATACCGATGGCATCGAGTAACACCTGACGGCCGAACCTGCGATCAGCTCGGCTCAATCCGTCGGCAATTTTTGCGGCGACATCAGTAGCACTCTTGATTACATCCTCTACGATTTCTTCTCCGCCAGTTGGCGAATTCCCCTCGCGCATGCCGTCAAAGGTGTCATGGACCTCCATGAGCACGACGAATGCATCCTGCCAGAGTTTTTGATCATGGAAATTTTGCATATCTGTGATATTGTAGCCTACTTACCTATACATTCCAAACGAGAACCCCTTATGGAGCAGGAGTTTCTTCGGGTGGAGTTGCGGACGGAGTGCTCAAATTAATCGTGCCGACATTAATGAGTTTGTTTGCCTTCTCGTCAAAAAGGATCGCGAGTTTTGCATTGGAATACAGAATCACCCGCTGACCGTTCTGCGCTTTAGAAAAAAACGGCTGCTCCTTGAGCCGCTCTGCGTCCTGAACCGTCGCAACCGTCGGCTCTTCCCCAGTCGGCAATTCGATAAGCTTGCCAACCTTCGCGAGTATATCTTTTACTTCAGCCTGGGGATCTTTTGCGCGCTGGCTCAGCGTCTGATACTGGAAATAATAGTAAATCCCCGCCCCGGCCCCCCCCACTGCAAGCAGGGACAGAACTAAAAATGCGGCGATAATAGATTTTTTTTCCATACGTTGTTCTTTTATGAGTATACCATACACAGTATGGCAAAATCTAGAAATCGCGATTGGGAGAGGATTTTAGGAGTTTCTTATACAACGCGATGTATTCCTTCACCTGATGAGCCCAGGAAAAGTCTACCCGCATGACATGTCTCACCATTGTAGCAAACTGGGCAGGGTGCTCATGGTACAACTTGATGGCTTCTTTCATCTTTGTGGCTAACGCGGTGCTCGTGTACGGCCCGAAGACAAAGCCTGTTTCACCATCGCTAACCGTATCTGCCAAACCTCCTGTTTTACGGACCAGCGGCAGAGTTCCATAGCGCATCGCAATCATTTGGGTAAGTCCACAGGGCTCAAATTTTGATGGAA
>CAYSAP010000031.1:0-11377 GCA_964429085.1 uncultured Gammaproteobacteria bacterium
GTATCGGGGAATTCGGTTCTATAACGATTCACTAGCAACTATTCCGCAGGCGACAATTCACGCACTGGAAGCGTTAGGAGTATCGGTCGCTACATTGATTGCAGGAGGATACGACCGGCATCTGGATTATAGAGAACTCGGTTTATATGTGGGGAATCATCCGGTCGGAGCACTTATTCTGTTTCCCGATACAGGGAAAAGAATTTGGGATGCTATACCCGAGCATGAAAGAGGCAGAACACGAGTTTTTCATGTAAAAACTATGGAAGAAGCAGTTTTGTTAGCTTTTGCGAATACTCCGGCAGGTAGCATATGCCTGCTTTCTCCCGCAAGCGCTAGTTATAATATGTTCCGTGATTACGCGGACCGGGGTGAGCAATTTAAAGAGTGGGTGCAAACATTGGGAACGTAACCCCCGGGGCACAATCTCTTGTGTTGAGTCCCATTATTGGATATACTTAGGATATGCCGAAACGAACGTACCAACCGAAAAAACTGAAAAGAAAACGCGTACACGGATTCCGTGAGCGCATGAAAAGCGTCAAAGGTCGATTAGTGCTGAAGCGACGCAGGGCAACCGGCCGGAAAAAATTAACCGTCTAATCGTGCATGCTTCCCTCTATTTATAGGTTACCTTCTGTCGAAATTAGTCCTCTGTTACGTAAAGGAGCGCGTCTTCGTGTCGGCGGCATTGAACTCGTATATAAAGCGACTGCTCATATTTCAAAATTTGCCTTTATCGTTTCAACCAAACTTGATAAACGGGCCACCGCAAGAAATCGCATGAAGCGCCTAATGCGTGAAGCCGTTCACCGCCTTATGCCAACCACACAAAAAGGGGTCGACGGCGTTTTTCTTGTCCGCGGGAAGATTCCAGATAGTGAAGCGCAAGTGGAAACAATCATCCGGGACATATTGAGGAAGATATGAAACAATATCTGTTGAAAGCGATTCGACTTTACCAGCGCTATTTGTCTCCATCGGGTTACTGTAGGTTTGTTCCAACGTGCAGCGAGTATACGTACCAAGCAATCGAACGCTATGGTATACTACGAGGATTGTATGTGGGGTTGAGACGAATTCTCCGTTGTCATCCCTGGAGCCGCGGCGGACATGATCCCGTTACAACTATATGAACTATTGGAATATCCTATTTGTTAACCCAATAATAAATTTATTGGTCGCGTTTTATAAGCTATTTGAGTGGCTCCATATTCCCGGTCCGTTAGGATTTGCCGTTATTGCATTAACCGTCGTTATCCGCGTGGTTCTTTATCCGCTTATGGCTTCCCAGATGAAATCTGCCAAAAAGATGCAGCAGTTGAAGCCTCATCTCGATGTTATACATGTGAAGCACAAAGCAGACAAAAAAGCGTTGCAGCAAGCGCAACTTGATCTCTATAAACAGCATGGGGTAAATCCTGCAGCCGGATGTCTCCCCCTTCTTATACAAATGCCGGTACTGATCGCACTCTACAATGTTTTTTATCAAGTGCTCCAAAACGGCAACATCACAAAACTAGTGACCGATCTTAACGCGGTAGTATACGTTCCGGCGATCCGCCTTTCCACATTGGACTTGTCATTTTTTGGAACCAATTTAGGCGTTAAGCCAAGCGGATGGCAGTCGCACGGTTGGTGGTTGTTATTGATCCCCGTCATCACCGCAGGCTTGCAATGGTGGCAAAGCAAGCTTATGCTGCCCGATCAGTCGTCAGATCAAAAAAGTTTGAAAGCTGATGACGGAAAGCTGAAAGCTGAGCCGGATACGGCTATGGAAATGCAGAAGCAGATGGCAATGATCACACCGGTCATGTTTGGTGTGTTCGCATATCAGTTTCCCTTAGGCCTTGCGCTCTACTGGAACGTCTTCGGACTTTTTGGTATCATGCAACAGTTAAAGATAAATCGAGAGAAATAAGCAATATTATGGAAGACGTACAAACAGTTCAACACATAGCAGAAGATTTGTTGGGCAAGTTGGAAATTGTCGGCACAGTTGCCGTGACCACGGATGAAACAGGAGCATTTCGGGTTGGCATAGAGACAGAGGAAACCGGCCTGTTGATAGGTCATCACGGAAAAACATTAGAAAGTCTTCAGCTCATCTTAGGTATTTTGGTTTCAAAATCGCTCGGGCGATGGGTAAAAGCATACGTGAATGTTGGGGATTACCGTGAAAAGCGCGAAGAAACGCTTATGCATATGGCGCAACGCGCAGCTGATCGAGCCCTAGCCTTGGGCAGGCCGGTAGAGCTGTCCCGCCTGACTCCCGCAGAACGCCGAATAATCCACCTTACGCTTTCCGGCGATGACCGCATTGAGACGGAATCGGTGGGTGAAGGCGATGACCGCACGCTTCTTGTAAAACCAAAGTAACGCTGTCGGGTTATAATAGCGGTAATGGTTCTCCACCGGCGATTATTTTTCATACTCCTGGCATTACTCCCGACGCAGCTTGGATGGCATTTTTGGCCGACGTGGGCATATATTCTTGGAAGAAAAGTTGACTATCTCTCCCCGACCGTATTTCTTACCGATATTCTCATATTCAGTGTGTTGATTGCGTGGGCTGTTATATCTCTCCCGAGAAATTACAACGTTAAACGTGCAAACCTTCCTTTTCAGGTGGTCCTTCTTATTTTTGCCATTACAATTTTTATTGTCGTTAATATCTGGTTTGCTTCCAATCCCGCCGTTGCAATATATAAATGGGTAAAACTTTTAGAATTCGCGGCATTAGGCCTATATGTTATGCGGGTACGCCCTTCCCGTATCCTTGTCGCGGGCGCCCTGTCGGTCGGGGTATTGTATTCGTCATGGCTCGCCATGTTTCAATTTGTGCATCAGGGTTCCATCGGAGGAGTATTTTGGTTACTAGGTGAGCGAACATTTGCTTTTGATACTCCCGGTATAGCGCGGTTTGATTTCTGTTCTCCTCTGGCAGAGGCCTGCTCACTTTTGCTGCGGCCATATGGGACATTCCCCCATCCAAATGTATTAGGGGGATTCTTGGCAACGGTACTTCCCATCGTAATGTATATGCTTTTTCCTCATGTAACAGGGAGAAAGCATATCGTTATTACGATGTATTACTGGTTTGTTTTGATGTCGGGCTGCATCGCTTTGGTGTTAACACTCAGTAGAAGTGCGTGGATTATTGCCGCATTAGGCTTTATGGCGGTTATTGCCGTGGCACAAAAAAAAATTTTTTCCTGCCGTTATGATT
Source organism: uncultured Gammaproteobacteria bacterium (assembly GCA_964429085.1). Taxonomy (GTDB): domain Bacteria; phylum Patescibacteriota; class Microgenomatia; order UBA10105; family UBA927; genus UBA927. Next base: position 3,230 of record CAYSAP010000031.1, read on the forward strand.
GGTATTTTTGCCTTCGGTCTTATTACGTTGGGATTTATGTTCCAACCATCCGCTACAGACGAAAGCGTTGTGCGGAGAATTCTTCTCAATAACGCGGCCATCAATATATGGCAACGGTCCCCTTTTATTGGCGTAGGGTTAGGTAATTTTTTGGTAGAACTGCCATCAGATGATGTAGGACGCCAGGTTAATTTTTTGCAGCCGGTGCACAACATGTACCTTCTCCTGTTGTCCGAGGCAGGATTTATCGGGTTTCTCATAAGTTTACCTGTTATTTTTTTAATAAAGAGCAGTACCAGCTTGTATTCGCGGTTCATATATGTTGTGCCTTTATGCGGCATGCTCCTGATTGGACTTGTTGATCACTACCCTATGACACTCCAGCAGGGTCAGGTGTGGTTTGTTCTGCTTATAGCACTTACCATTGCAGGCGAAAATCGGTGAACATGCTACAATTGCCCCATGTTTACGGACTGGTTCCCCAAAGGATCATTACGCAGGCTTGTGGCTGGAAACACCATAAGTCAGTTAATCGGAAGAGTTGTTAGTTCGATCTCCGTTGTCATAGTGAGTCTCCTTATAGCGAAGCGGTATGGCCCTGAAGGATATGGTGATTTTGTCAAAATTACTACGTACGTCAGCTTTTTTTACCTGATTGCGGACTTCGGGCTGAACGCAGTGTTTGTTGCGCGCACAATCGGAGTCGATAAAGAGAAATCCGTAAAAACAGCAAAAGATTGGCAATTATTATTGGGTCTGCGATTGGTTATAAGTTTTTTTCTTGTATGTGTGGCTATCCTAATACTTTCCCTTATGCCCTCGGGTGAAAGTCAGGGGTATACCGCGCTCGTGCGCATGGGCATCCTCATACTCATCCCCGTTGTTATTGCGCAGGCCATAACGACGACTACTAATGCATATTATCAACGGATACTCCGATATGATCTTTCGACTATTGCGCAGAACGCAGGTTCTATTACCATGCTCCTTGTGGCCATTGTGTTATCCCTATGGACTCCGGTTGCAGGGGCATTTTTGGGGGTCATGTCCGTTATCGCAGGAAGTGTTGTCACGGCCGTGCTTGCTCTCGGATTGGTTCGCAGCCGCTTGCATAGTATTAAACCGGTTTTTTCTACTGACGAATTTATTTCATACGTACGCGCAAGTACCCCTTTGGGATTGGCACTTATCTTTAACCTTATATATTTCCATTCTGACAGTGTCGTATTGACACTGACCCGTTCTACCCGTGAGGTTGGTATTTACGGCTTGGCCTACAAAATTTTTGAGTTGCCGTTAGTGCTTCCTATTTTTTTTATGAATGCCGTGTACCCTCTGCTGTTAACACACAACAGCAAGAAACAAGGAGGCCAACAAAAAATCTTCACCCGTTCGCTCCAATTCTTGTTTATAAGCTCCTTTGTTATGGCTTTGGGGATTTGGATAAGTGCTCCGCTGGTAACGTTCGTGCGGCCCGATTTTGCTGAGGCACAGACCCCGCTGCGTATACTCATTTTGGGGTTGCCTGTTTTTTTCGTTTCCGCATTATTTATGTGGTTTCTGATTGCACGTAAACAACAGAAAAATCTATTGATAATTCATGGGTTGGCTATGTGCGGGAATATACTTTGCAATAGTATTTTCATACCCCGTTATGGTGTAACAGCGGCGGCATGGATTACTATTTTTTCTGAAACATTTGTGTTAATAACTTCAGCGCGGCTCGTTTTTAAAAAATTTAAAGAAGAAGGGGGCAACTAAACGTATGAAGTATGTTATACACACTGACGGAGGGGCGCGTGGTAATCCTGGGCCGGCGGCAGTCGGAGTGGTAATTGAAAAAGTTTTGGTAACGGAAAAGGGGAATCAGTTACATATCGTGGCGGAGTTTGGGAAGAAAATCGGGGAGACGACTAATAACACCGCAGAGTACGTCGCGGTTATCGAAGCTCTCAAATATTTTACTTCCCAGCCGGATAATTTACGGCCTACAAAAAACGATATAATAGATTTTTATCTGGATTCCACGCTGGTCGTTAATCAACTAAACGGGCTGTATAAGGTGAAACAGCCACACCTTCGGGAGTTGCTTATGACGGCACATGTGCTTGAGGCAGAAGTGGCAACAGCAATCCGGTATGCCGTCATTCCGCGGGAACAAAATGCGCGAGCGGATTTTTTTGTAAATCACGCACTGGACTCCTAGGTGCTCATGTCCGATACTCCTCATACTACCTAAGTAGCCGTATTTGTTTGTGTTGTTTTCGGTAGTGTGGGTTGTCATAATGGGTATACAGCCCTATACTTCTTCTATGACCTCTCCAATGAACGAACGTAATAACTCCGGTGAAGCAGCTTCTCCTGTGGCCCGAATTGAGGCCCAGAATGCTCCGTTTATAGAACCCATGCGGGAATACCTTGAGTCGCATGGGTGCAGCGTGGTCGTAAATCACGACACGTCAACCGTTCCACACTACGTAATTTGTGTTGGAGATGCAGACTTTGTGAAATCTTTTTTCGAACATGGAGATTGGGATGGCTCAAAAAAGCTTGCAGTAATTTACGAAGGCGATGAAGACGACCTATCTACCATTACATTACATAAAATTAAACGGTACTTTATTGACCCGCGACCTTTAGCCGATTCGGAGGTGCATGCAATATTCTCTTTTTTCTTCCGTGAGAAAGCATATATCAAAAACAGCCGAAAAGAGCCGAGTCTCATGAAAAAGAAGAGTGTAATCGTAACGGAACCACCACGTGAGCGCGTAGTACATGGTGACCGGCAAGACGCTGCCGATAAGCGTCGTATAGCAGTTGAGATGCAACAGATATTTAGTTCAAAAAAACAAATCCTGCCAGATATCAGAGTGTCGACTCGCGCGCGTATTACCCGTGTCCTGATTATCGCCGCTACCGCGTTGCTTGTGCCAGTCTTTCTTTATCTTGCGTCGATCAGTGCTGGCGTGGGATTGCTCACTGCAAGTGGTAAGACATTGTTGAAGGGGGAAGCAAAGTGGACCAAGGTCTTGCTGGGATATAGCAGTTCTTATCTCCAGGGGGCCAGGCTGTTGTTACATCTTGGCTCTCCGTTATTTGTGATCACGGGAGGCAGCGGCATTGTGGAAGATCAAGACAGATTACTTTCTATTTTACATGAAATTTCAAAAGTTGAGTCGGGTGTCCTTACAATATTTACTACGAGCAGAACCGTTGCCGGTGGTATTTTTTTTCCTGAGGACACAAAACAGAGAGTAGGGCTTGTCGAGGTTACCGAGTTAACAACCGAGGTGTCGCGAGTTTCGCAGCACCTTGCGTTGGTTGCGGCCCAACTCGACTCATTGCTTGGAAGTCGTCGCTTTCCGTTTAATACAAAGACGGTTTCTCAAATAACCAATAAAGGAATTACGGAACTTGCCAGAGTTCGCGAAATTGTCGGATACACAGAAAAACTTCTGGCGTTGTATCCCCGAATTGGAGGGTTTCGAAATAAACAAACGTATTTAGTATTACTCCAAAACAGTATGGAGTTGCGTCCTACTGGCGGATTTATAGGCAGCCTGTTATTAATTTCGTTTGTTGACGGCAGAGTCGAGACGCTTGAGGTGCAGGATGTCTACACAGCAGACGGCCAGCTAAAAGGACACGTGGACCCGCCACTAGCCATACGTGAAATTCTTGGTAATGAACATTGGTATTTGCGAGATAGCAATTGGGATCCGAATTTTACTGAGAGCGGCGCTCAAGCGGCGTGGTTTTATGAAAAGGAAATGGGAATAAAAGTTGACGGCGTTATAGGGATAAGTTTACCGATGGTTACAAAATTGCTTAGTGTCACCGGACCGATAGAGGTTCTTGATTTTAACGAGCGGATATCCGCGAGTAATTTTTTTGCAAAATCGCTTCTCTATACGCAAACTGATTTTTTCCCCGGAAGTACGCAAAAGAAAGATTTTTTGGGAGCATTGACCAATGCGTTATTAACCAGGGTTACTACCGACCGGTCACTTTCTGCAGGCGCGCTTCTTCATGCGGTAACAGAATCTATTCAATCGCGGGATATACAATTCTATTTTGTTGACGAACAACTTAGTTCACTCATTACCCAATGGAATTGGGGAGGCGAGGTGGTTTTGGACGCATGTGACGTCGTAGCTTCGGAAATTCCTTGCAGGGGAGACGGACTTGCTATTATAGAAGCTAACCTCGGCGTTAATAAAACAAACTTTTTTGTAAGCCGTGAAGCATTGTCACAAATAACCATCGATCCCGACGGAACACTGGGGCATGCGTTGACATTAAAGGTTACAAACGACGCTCCGGTACTTCAGGATGGTAGCGGATCGTATCAACTGTATATGAGGGTATTCGTGCCACTGGAAGCGGAAGTCCGGGAAGTCAGCTTGGATGGAGTATTGGTACCAACTCGAAATATCGTAAGCGACGCGCCGCCCGCAGCATCGTATTGGTACGAAGAGGCCGGCGCGGCATATAAGGCGGTGCACATACCTGTAACGGTGCGTCCCCAGCAGACCCGGCATGTCGCCTTATCTTGGAAGCGGTACGGAGCCGTCGCTTTTGATACGACATCCATATATCAGTTAACCATACGAAAGCAATCCGGGATTTCTGAAATTCCTTGGCACGTGATTCTACGATATCCTGATGTGTGGAGCTCTTCGGGTGAGGGTGGCCTTGCAAAGGGCTCCGTCCTTGAGTACAATACAACTCTTACTAACGATGCAACGTTCCGCGTCATATTTCAAAAAAACTTATGAAAAAACATACGCTGAAAGCCACGAAACGCGAGATGGTCGGTCGAAAGGTAAAGAAACTCCGCCAGGAGGGAAATCTGCCGGCAACTGTTTACGGAAAAAAGCTTAAAAGCAAAAACCTTATTGTTACCTCCGCTGATTTTGCAAAGATATTTGCCGAAGCAGGAGAGACCGGGTTAATCGAGTTAGTATTAGAAGGAGAGACAAAGCCGGTTCTGATTCACCATGTGCAGAGACATCCCGTAAAGGACTCAATCCTGCACGTTGAATTTCATCAAGTCGACCTTAAGGAAAAGGTTCATGCAAAAATTCCTTTGGTGTTGGTGGGAGAGTCTTCAATTGTTACCCAGAAGGTGGGAGTCTTGCTCAGTCTGCTTTCTGATGTTGAGGTAGAAGCCCTCCCGACAGACTTGCCGGAAAAGATTGAGGTAGATGTATCCGTTCTTACCGAAGTAGATCAGGAGTTGAACGTTTCCGATCTTCAGATTCCGTCCAGAGTGACGCTTATTTCTGACGGCACCATAGGAGTTGTAAAAGTCGGGGCATTGGTGAGTAAAGCCGCAGAAGAGCAGGCAGCAGCCGATGCGGCCGCACAGGCAGCAGCTCCCGCTGATATAGGGGTAGGGGTAGCCGAGGCAGGCGAGAGTGATGAAGCTTCAGCAGCACCGGCGGACCTGTCTGCGCAGGCAGGAAAGAAACCTGAGGAAGAGAAAAAGCCTGAAGCAAAATAATTTCTTTACTGTTCAGGGAACAGCATCTCCAGTTGTGAAGTGCCCGGGAAGTTGGGATCTAGATTTTTCACTTTATCGAGGTGCGCGCGGGACAAGGTAATGTTTTCCATTTGGTAGGCAATAATCGCCGCCATATAGTGTCCGTCTCGATAGTCCGGATGACTGGCGACAATGTCCCGCCAGTAATCATATTTGCTTTGCAGTCTCTCCGTATCTGTTATTTGTGCATCCGACGCCCCCAATATCGCAGTGCTCTTTTGCGCTGGTGCCGTAGTGAATCCCAGGTGTTTGATAGCACGGTTGATATAGATAGTAACTGATGGATTAGTTATTGCAAGGTTTGCCAGTATACAGAGTATGAGAATGAGCCATGGCGCCGTTTTGCCAGCGCCTCCAAGAAGAGTTTTTACAGGTGGGTCTTTCTTGCTCATGAGCTTCTAACGGCAGTATAGTATGAGGCCCCGTATTATGACAAGTCCCATGCGCACAATAAGCGTCTCCTGCTTGAACCTGCTGGATTTCTATGATATTCTTTGTGGGTAACTCGAGTTACAGCATATTATTGTTTTTTTTATATATCTTTATGACAAAAAAAACGTCAGTCAAAAAGAGTGCAGTTCCGGTTCCTCCGCAGTTTGATTCCGTGACACCCCTTATAAGGAAACAACCCTTTTCCTGGAAGTGGGTGCTTATCGGACTCGCATTGCTGTTTGTTATTTTGGTTGCTGCCAATAAGGGACTAGTTTTGGCTGCAGTGGTCAATGGAAAGCCTATCTTCAGTTGGCAGCTTAATAACACATTACGAACAAAATATGGCCAACAGACACTTGAGGGCATGATAGGGGAATCTCTTATAGAGAGTGAAGCCAAAAAATCAGGCGTCGTCATAACAGCTACCGATATTCAAGGGAAGCAGAAAGAGATTCTGTCGAGTTTAGGAACGGAAGTAAATTTGGAAGACTTTTTAAAATTTCAGGGGATGACTGAATCTGATTTTAATCAGCAGCTTAAAGTGCAATTAACCGTTGAAAAATTGTTAACACGTGATCTTGCGATTGCTGAAACAGACATTGATAACTATATTGCTACAAATCGCGCACTGCTAACTGCGACAGAACCCGCCTCGCTTCGCGAGGAAGCAAAGAAGGCGATCATAGGAAATACGGTGAGCGAAAAACTACAGACCTGGTTTTTGGAACTTCGCCAAAAATCAAATGTCATGAAGTTTCTCTAATATGCCGGGCTGTAGAACGTGCATATGACCACATGGCAATTACTGAAAGATAATCCCGAGTTATGGCAACGATACTTTATTCGTGAAAAAGTCCTTCGTGCAATACGGTTATTTTTTGAGGGCAGGCAATTTCATGAAGTAGAAACCCCGATATTAATAGCAAGACCACCTGCAGAGAGCTATCTCGATGTATTTGAAACAACGCTTTTTGACCGCAATAGAAAATCCCATAAAGCATATTTGTCGACTTCTCCCGAGGTACCGCTCAAAAAGCTTATGGTCGCAGGATTAGGAAACTGTTTTGCGTTGACCAAGAGTTTTCGGAATATGGAAACCCAAAGTTCACTGCACAATCCGGAATTTACGATTCTTGAATGGTATCGAATAGGCGTTGACTATCACGAAATTATGAAGGATTGCGAAGAATTATTTGTGTTTATCAACACGTATTTACAACGGACAAAGGAGAAGGGCGGGGACCGCCAGCCGCACGTACTTTCCTATCAGGGTAAAGATATACATCTTGATGCTCCATGGGAGCGACTCACCGTGGCGCAGGCATTTTCGAGATGGGCAAATATTAACTTCGATGATTTTTTGGACGTGAAAAAAGCCATAAAGATTGCAGAGAAAAAAGGCTATACAGTGGAATCGCATAATACCTGGGAAGAAACATATAACCAGATTTTCTTAAATGAAGTAGAGCCTCATTTGGGAATAGGCAAGCCGACTATTTTATATGAATTTCCGGGCGTGATGGGGGCCCTGGCGCGAAAAAAGAAGTCCGATCCCAGATTTGCAGAACGGTTCGAATTTTACATCGAAGGTCTGGAGCTCGGGAATTGTTACAGTGAATTAATGGATTGGAAAGAGCAGCAGGATCGGTTTGATAATGAACTTGCCGAAATCCGGCGTCTTGGAAAAACGGTATATGACTACGACCATAACTTTATAGAAGCGCTTAAAATCGGACTTCCCGATTGCAGCGGAATTGCCGTGGGGGTTGATCGGCTTATTATGTTGTTCGCTAACGCGAGCACGATTCAGGAGACGTTATTATTTCCAGGAGATGAATTATTTGCCGTATGATTATCTGCCTCGCAGAACAAAAACTCCGCGACTAAGTATTGAAATTATTACACGTTTTATGAAAAACGCGGCGGTGTCTTTGCAAGAAAAGTGATTATATTTCGTGTATAATTGATGTTTCTATGGCTACCATAACGACCGCTAATTTCAAAAAAGGTAATTTTATCGAATTTCGCGGCGAACCGAATCAAATTGTTGAATTTCAGTTTGTGAATCCCGGAAAGGGCAGCGCGTTTGTGCGGGCAAAACTGAAAAGTCTCAAGAGCGGAAAGGTTATCGAATTTACCTACAAATCCGGGGAGTCTGTAGAAGAGGTGCC
>CAYSAP010000032.1:0-7902 GCA_964429085.1 uncultured Gammaproteobacteria bacterium
GAATAATCTGGACACCGGCTGCATCAAGAACAACGCGGCTATAGTTAGAAAAAGACAGAACCAGATCACCTTTTGTTCTTTGGTGTCGCGGAAATATTTTTTCGTAAGATTAACACCTGCCATGATAAGTGCCATCGTTTGTACGAGGCCGAATGAAACAGCAATACCGCCGGTTTGCAGTATGGTACTGTTGGTGAAATTAGGGAGGAAAAAATGAAAAAGCGGCGCAAAATGTGATGTATACATATCTTTCATAAATAAATCGCCGTACGTGTACTTTCGCTCAATGAGCGCAGGGAGCCAGTAAAAGGCTGCAAGCCCTAATCCAAGGCCAAGCCCCATAATGCCGTTTATTTTCTTTTTGGAAAAAATTACCGTAAAAAGTAAGGCAATGCCGAAAAATACAAGACTCATGGAATTGTGAGAGGTAATAAGAAGCAGCGTAGAGACTGCAATGATAATGTTATTTTCCGTAAGGATGGCATAGAGCACCAAGGGGAGGAAAGCGAGAGCGTATCCTTCGGCCACATCGCCGCGAATCACTAAATCAACGAGGTGAAACGGCGCAAACTGGTAGAGTATCGTCGCAACAAACGCCTTTCCTTCATGTTTGAAAAACCGGAGTGTGAAGGCATACATGCCTATGCCGGACAGCAGGAAACTAATCAGCATGGACATTTTGAAAGAAAAGACCAACCCGCCGCCGAGCGCGATGAACAGTGAGGTGACAAGATACGGCACGTGATAGATAAAGTTAAATAACGGCATGCCGTACCCGTAGTTGAGTTCTCCTGCCCACCGCGGAAGAATCTGTCCTTCCGCTAATGCCTTGTAATACGCAGCCATGCGGGCAAAATGTACCGGGCTGTCATGCGTGTGGGGTGAGAGCGGGGTGATAAGCATGCTCACAAACGGCAGGAGTGAAATTGCAATGATGAGGATATAATGCTTAAATGATTTCATGAGTCGGGTCGGGCTGTAACGATATTATAACAAAGAATACTAAAGAAGCATGAAGACCAGGCAAGCGACTGATTGGTGGAGGATCGGAATTATCTCTATCGCATTTTTTCTCCGCGTATTCCGTATTGAAACACTTACGGAATTCCTGGGAGACCAGGGCAGGACGATGCTGGTCATGCGTGATTTTCTTGAGAAAGGGATTATCCCGCTTGCCGGACCCTCGACATTAAGCGGACACAATTTGGGGCCGCTGTTTTATTACCTGCTTATTCCCGGCTATATCGGTGGCCCTGTCAGCATGTCCGTCTGGATGGCGATTATGGGAGTGGCGGCAGTATTTTTCCTGTACGAATCGGTGCGTCTCATGTTTGGTACGTGGCCGGCGCGGCTTTCGGCCCTCTTGTGGGCAGTGTCGCCGCTTATCATAGTTTCCGACCGTGTGATCTGGGAGCCGAACCTCGTGCCTCTGTTTGCCGTGCTGTTTTTCTATCTATTATATAGAGCGCACGTGCGTGAATTGCGTTGGGTATGGGCTGCAATCGGTGCGGTCGTGAGTATTCTGATACAGCTGCATTATCCCAATATATTTTTTGCCGGGCTTACCGGCGTGTATCTTCTCGGGAGTGTCGGTATCCGTCACCGGAGTTTTTCTGATGCCGTCCGGGCAGGTATATGGTGGATAGCGGGATTTGTGGTATTGCTTCTCCCGTTTATTGTGTATGAATATTCGATCGGATTTACGGATATTACCGGCGTCGGATCCATTATGTTCGGCAGCGGAGAACAGATGCCCGGGAAGCGCGTGATGTTAGGACACGTAGTCGATTATGCATTCCGTGTGTTCGGGAAGTCGCTGCCGTTTATGAAGTTAACCCTTGCTCCATGGCTCATATCCGCATGGATCATATTTGTATTGCTCTATCCGTCAAAGAAAAACATATTTTTTTCGTTGTGGTTTTTCGGGGGGCTTACCGCTATGGCCAGATATACGGGCATCGTGTATGACCATTACCTGTATTTTCTGACTCCCGTGCCGTTTTTTATCATCGGATCGGTTATCGGTTCCGTCAAAAAGCCACAGTGGTCAACCATCGTTTCCGTGGTTGTAGCACTGCTGTGCGTGATACAGCTTATGAAAACTGACGCGCTGTCGGCCGGCAACAGTGATATCCCGCGCGTGCGGAGTGCAGTCGGTGAAATCAAAACGATCGCCGGGAATCTGCCGTTTTCCTTTACGCTGACGGGGAGCAGATCATACTCCGATTTGCACTACCGGTACTATATGAAGGGTATGGATCTTAATACGGTTCCGGTTACTGATACCGGGTATCCCGTATTTATGCTCATCTGTGACGACCGTGAGTGTCCTGCGGTATCAGACATTACCGCGATCACCGAATTACCGGTATTGTGTTATGAGGAACACTGCAGCGAATTTTATCCCAAACTCCCGCTTCTTACGCAGTGGAAATACCAGCGTGATGTGCCGGTAACGGTAAACGGAATAGTACAGGGCAGAGTGTATGTTTTTGAGCGCCGGTAGGGATTGCCGAACCAATGGTCAATGGAGTGTGTATTTAGTACAATGGAAGCTATGTTTACAGCGATTTTTGATTCACTTCTTCTTTTTGCCTTTGCAATTCCCGTGGTGATGAAATACCGGATTCTCCCCGTAGAAGGAACGCCGTACTGGCTGTTTGCGGTGTTGTTTTTTATTCTCGGCGCGCATTGTGTCATATCGGTGTATCCGCTTCTGTTAGGCGCGTATAAAAAACATCTTGATACGATAAAAATGTTTTTTGTTTTGGTAACGATTGCCATAACAATCGGGGGTGCCGTCATTACCGCCATGGTTGACCGCGCCGGGACGGCTCCTGTGTATGGCATTCACGATATTATCCTGCAGCAGGAGTCGGCAATGCGGTTTCTTTTAGTCGGAAAAAATCCGTACAAGGAAACGTACTTCGGGACCCAGGTTGAAATGTTTAATTATGATGAGCCCGGCAACACCGAAGTAATAAATCCGGCACTCTATCATTTTGTCATGCCTCCGTGGTATGTGATATTTCCGTTTATCTTTTACTTCATGTCTATTCCCGCGGTCGGATTTTTTGACGGCCGGATGGCGCTCCTGTTTACCATGGGTATGCTCCTTGTGGCACTTTGGTACTGGTACCGCGACAAGGCTATGGCAAGAATTGCAATCATCATGACCGCGCTCTCTCCATCTGTTGTCGATTATTTTATAGAAGGGCGGAGCGACGTGTTTGCACTTTCCTGGCTCATGGTTTCTTTGGTGCTGCTTGGCCGCAAACGGTATGTCTGGTCGGGGATCATGCTTGCTCTTGCCTTGATGAGTAAGCAGACGATCTGGTTTATCGTGCTGTTTTACGTCCTGTACGTTTGGAAACAAACAGTCCGGCACACGGCGGATTTTTGGCGGATGGCAGCTGCCGTCACAATCGTTTCGCTTCTTCTGGCCGGTCCGTTTTTGGTTTGGGAACCTCGGGCATTTATCGACAGCGTTGTTTTCTACCTCACGGGTAATGCCGCGACAAGCTATCCTGTTTCGGGATACGGCTTGGGAATGGTGCTTGTTGCCGCCGGAGTCATCCGCGACATCCATGCATATTATCCGTTTATATTCTGGCAGGCAGCCATTGCATTACCGCTCCTCATTGCATTACTCCGTTTTCTTGCACGTAAGCCGTCGGAATCACGGCTCGTCATTTCTTACGCAGTATTTCTGACTGTCTATTGGTACCTGAGCCGGTATTTCAATAACAGTCATCTGGGGTTCATCTCGATGCTTTTTGTATTGGGGGGACTTAAAGCCGTCGACGAATCAAAGCTATGAATCGACAACGCATAATGAGCGTATTGCTTGGCGCTATCGTATTGGCAGCATTGTGGCTCCGTACCGTTAATCTCGGAACAAATCCGCCTGCCATTTCCTGGGATGAGGCATCGATAGGGTATAACGCATTCAGTATCCTCACGGCCGGGCGCGATGAGCACGGCAAATTCCTGCCGCTCGATACGTTTGCAGCATTCGGCGATTACAAGCCTCCGGTGCCCGTGTATCTTACCGTACCGTTTATAGCACTTTTGGGGCTTACTGAGGTAGCCGTAAGGCTGCCGTCCGCATTGTCCGGGACACTTACCGTACTCGTGCTGTACCTGCTCATGTGCGAACTGCTCAAAAAATCAAAACATGCGCGGGAAACCGCCCTTACCGCTGCAGCGCTGCTTACGATAACACCCTGGCATATCATGCTCTCAAGAGCGGGATTTGAAGCAAATATCGCTCTGCTGTTTCTGGTTCTCGGCGCCTGGCTGGTGCTCAAAGCCCGGGAGCACACGGCAATTTTTTATGTGAGCTGGTTGCCGTTTGTATTGGGTATCTACACGTTTAACAGCACGCGATATGCCGGGCCGCTCATTGCAGGTGCATTGTTTCTTCATGTTTCCCGGTATGCACTGAAAGCCCGGAAGCAGCTTGTCGGGGGTATTGTGATAGCGCTTATCACACTTGTGCCTATAGTGCCGCACCTCATCTCTCCCCAGGCACGTCTCCGGTTTGAGGAGGTAAGTATATTTACCGATTTGCGTACGGTGTTAATCTCCAATACGCGCCGCCAGGTTGATAATTTTTCCACGATGTCAGCCCTGCTGCATAACCGCCGTATGGGATATGCCCGGGAATATCTCATTCATTTTTTTGATAATCTGGAACCCCGGTTCCTCTTTATAAAAGGAGACGGGAATCCGAAGTTTTCCATTCAGGATTCCGGTCAGCTGTTGTTAGTCAGTGCGCCGTTTATTGTCTACGGGCTGCTAGCATTACTGCGCGATTATCCTGGTGTAGCACTGCTTTTGGTTTGGTGGTTGCTTGCATCTATTGCACCTACCGCTGTCGCACGGGAAACACCGCATGCATTACGGATAGAAAACGGTCTGCCTGTCTATATGATAACCACAGCCTACGGCGTGGTAATGTGCATAGTGCAGCTAGCCTCAAAAAGAAAACGCTTACTCCTATCCATATGCTTCTTTCTCCTATTTTTCGGCAACTTTTTGTATTTCTGGCATAATTTTACGGTACATTATCCGAAAGAATATTCCGGAGAGTGGCAGTACGGATATAAACAGGCAATTGAAGTAGCGAAAGCACATAAAAACGATTACGACACCATTGTCCTTACGGAAAGTATCGGCAGGCCCTATATCTATGCGCTGTTTTATGAGCGGTACCCGCTCGACAAATTCACCGCAACAAAAGATGCATCGTTTGACGCCGCAGGATTTTATAATGTATACGGATTTGATACATACCGGTTTACCAAGGAGGGGGTGGGCGCATATACGGGGAAGACGCTGTATATTTTGCCGCCCAAAGATGTTCCGAAACAAGCGCACGTGATCGAAACGATCCGTGTGTTAAACGGAACACCGGTGCTTGTTGCATTTGAATGATATGAAAAAATTTATATTGGCGGGCATTATCGTTTTGGCAATTTTTCTCCGTTTTTGGCAGCTCGGCGCAATACCCGTATCTCCTGATTGGGATGAAGCAGCGCTTGGGTATAATGCGTATTCGATTCTTAAGACCGGACGCGATGAATACGGCACATTTTTGCCCAGAGCGCTCCGGTCTTTTGATGACTATAAGCCGCCGCTGTACGTATATCTGGTAATACCCTTTGTTGCCTTTTTTGGTCTCAATACATGGGTAGTGCGTTTGCCGGCTGCCGTGATGGGGGCGCTGGCTGTCATCGGTACATACGTGTTGGTCATCGAATTATTCCGTCAGCTACATACAAAAGCCAAAAAACAAATCAGTGAATTTTCTGCCGAAGCGTCGTCGTTATTGGCGGCATTTTTGCTGGCTATTTCCCCATGGCACCTGCAGTTTTCGCGGATCGCATTTGAAGCAAATATCGGCGTGACGCTCAATATCTGGGGGTTGGCCGCATTTTTCCGCGGTCTTACATCGGTTCCGTGGATGGCAGCCAGCGCGTTTCTCTTCGGTCTCTCGCTCTATGCATATCATAGCGAGCGTGTGTTTGTTCCGTTGCTCCTGCTTGTATTGTCGGTACTGTGGCGCAAGGAATTATTTGCTGACCGGCGGCGGGTAATGACAGGCATCGTCGTCGGACTGCTCACGGTGCTGCCTCTCCTGCCGGTCGTACTGGATACGTCTTCTGTAACCCGGCTTAAGGGAACAAGTACATTATCGGACCAAACGGGATTGCTGATGCGCTCGGTATCTAAACTGGAAGATGACCGGAAGGCAGGGGACAGGATAGGAACGGTATTTGATAATCGGCGGATCGTGTATGCCAAGACGCTGCTTGACGGGTATATCAGTCATTTTTCTATGCGCTGGCTGTTCCTTACCGGGGATAATGACCGGCATCATGCGCCGGATAACGGATTATTGTATCTGTGGGAATTGCCATTTTTATTGTGGGGAATATTTGCCGTATGGCGGGCCGGGGGACGTGTAGGAGCGTTACTGTTAAGCTGGCTGCTTATAGCTCCTGTAGCCGCATCTCCGACGAGCGAAACACCGCACGCGATCAGAACGCTCGTATTTCTGCCGTCGCTGCAGGTTTTTATCGCAATAGGTATCATGCAATGTTGGTCATTGGTTTCGCGTTACACGGTAGGTATCCGCGGATATAGCCGGTACTTGGTCATGGGAGCCGCACTGCTCGCTTTAGGTTTTGCAGGGTTTAATACGCTTTCCTATTTCCATATGTATTACGGGCATATGAATTATGAATATTCCAAATTCTGGCAGTACGGGTATAAACAGGTGGTAGAGTATACAGAGAGTCATAAAGCGAAATACAAGAAAGTCGTCGTTTCCACGTCACTTGAGCAGCCGCATATGTTTTTCCTGTTCTATACCAAATATGACCCTGCCAAGTATCTTGCAGCAGGCGGTACCGCCTCCGGAGGATTTGCGGAAGTAAAAAACCGTTTCGACACATATGAATTCCGGCCGATATCAGATTGGGCGAATGAACTGCACGACGGAAGTATTTTATATATCGGATCCCCGAGGGAACTGCCGGGGGATGCCTACACTATTACCTATCTAAACGGTGAAGATGCGATACGGATTTCGGAATAATTCAATACACTTTATGAAACGCCTGATACTTCCGGGAATTATCATTCTTGCTGTTTTTTTCCGTTTGTACGCCATCTCTCAAATCCCGCCGGCTCCGTCGCTGGATGAGGTTTCCATCGGCTATAATGCCTATTCGATTCTCAAAACCGGTAAAGACGAATACGGCGTGTCGTTTCCGATGCTGCTTCGGGCATACGATGATTTCCGGCCGGCGCTCTACGTGTATCTTGCTATTCCGTTTATTTGGCTGTTAGGGCTGACCGTCAGTGCGGTCCGGTTGCCGTCGGTGATTCTTTCGGTTCTTACCGTGTATCTGGTTTACAGGATCGGAACGTTCATCGGTAAAAAATACCTGTCATACGACCGGCTCGGTGAGATAGCAGCCGTAATTCTGGCCATATCTCCGTGGCATATATATATTTCCAGATTAGGACATGAGGCAAATGTCGGGTCAGCACTGCTGACACTCGGCATGTATTTTTTCCTGCAGGCGGTAGTGAACGGAAAAAAATCCGCATGGATATGGAGCGCCATGGCACTCAGCCTGTCGCTCCACGGATATCAAAGTGAAAAAATCGTGAGCCCCCTGCTGCTACTTATCGGCGCGGCATTGTTTTGGAAAGACATTTGGAAAGCGGGCAGGCAGGTGTTGATAGCAGGAGCGCTCGGATTGTTGATCGCGTTACCGGCGGTTCTTGCTACCGTATCCCCGGAAGGAATGATCCGGTTTCGGGGAACAAGCGCATTTTTACCTGATTCGCCCCAAGTTGTCTCCGCCAATAACAGATATATTGCAT
>CAYSAP010000032.1:7936-9608 GCA_964429085.1 uncultured Gammaproteobacteria bacterium
CTTCTATATTTACCAATAATTATATATCTCATTTCTCGCCGGCTTGGTTATTTTTCGGCGCAGACCGCGAAGCCCACAAAGTTCCTGGTATGGGACTGTTGTATGTGTGGGAGGCGCCGTTTTTTCTGCTGGGGATTTGGGCGCTTATGCAATCGGGGGTTCCGAAAAAACTTGCGGTATTGGTACTCGCATGGGTGCTCGTGTCGCCTATCCCTGCATCGATAACGACGCAGGCGCCGCATGCTATGCGTTCCTATACGATGATACCGGTGTTGCAATTGCTGGAAGCACTGGGACTCTGGTGGGTTATCGGACGATTTTCTGCGGGCCAATTGCGTATTGCAGCGGTCGTCATCGGCATGCTGGTCGCCCAGGGCATGACCGTATTTTGGCGGGGATATTTTGTCCGGTTCCCGGCTGAGCAATCCGACAGTTTCCAGTATGCGCTCAAAAGCGCGGTTTCTTATGCCAAACAGGAAGCCGGCAGGTATGATGCGGTCCAGTTTTCCAATCAGGGAAATCTGTACCAGTCCTATATGTTTTTCCTCTATTACACAGCGTTTAAGCCCGCCGATTACCAGGCGCTCGGGGGTACGGTGTCCGGGGGATTCGAAGAGGCGCATCGCATAGGGAAATATGCGTTCGGCATATTGCCGCAAAGACCCGCCGACATTGAAGCCAAAACACTCTATTTCTATGACGTGAACACTGTACCCCCCGGAATGCGCACGCTTGAAATATTTCCTAACCGGGACGGAAGCCCGGCTATCGTGGCCGCTACGTTATGAAATACCTGATGTTTTCCGTTGCAACCGTCCTGGTGGCATTGGGTGTAATGCTGCGTGTGGTCGAAACTATAAATGGCAATTATGTGTTCGGATTTGACCAGGGACTGGACTTCATGGCTGCACGCTCAATCTCCGTAGATCACAAACTGACCCTTATAGGAAGCGAAGCGGGTGCAGGATTTGCCGGACTCCCCGGCGTTTTTCACGGACCGGGGTACCGCTATATTCTTGCCGCACTGCTTTTTGTTTCATCCGGTAATCCGTATGCTGCTATAGCAGCGCTTGGAGCCATGAGCATTGCCGGCCTGTGGTTTATCTATTGGTACGTAAAAAAAATATTCGGTTCTCATACAGCCAATGTCGCGCTCGTCGTTGCCGCAGTGTCACTGCCGCTTACCGCTCAGGCGCGCATGGTATGGGCGCCGAATTTTTCTTCTGTTATCGCATTGCCGTTTTTGTATGCAGTTTGGCTCTCAAGGAAAAAAACCCTGTCCGTGATATTTCTTACGTCGCTGCTTTCCGCTTTACTGTATCATTTTGAATTACCCATGGCCGCCCCTGCGATGCTCATGACGGTTCTGTATTTCTGGTTTATTCTCAAAATTCGGGATTTCAGATTATGGGGCGCAGTAGGTGCGGGATTTTTGGCCGGGTTATCTCCGATGATTCTGTTTGAGTCGCGCCACGGATGGGGATTTGTAAAAGGGATAGTCTCGTATGGCAGCCGGGTGACACAAACTGCTTCCGGTGTGACGTTTTCCTGGACTGCAGAATTGGTAGGCGATGGAAATGCCCTGCTTACTACCATGCGGGAATCGTTTCTATTCCCGCTGCCATGGATGAGAAGTGTGTTTCCGTGGCTGCTTCTCGGTGCGGCCTTTTTG
>CAYSAP010000033.1:0-5891 GCA_964429085.1 uncultured Gammaproteobacteria bacterium
GCTTTGGGATCCACAGTGAAAATTACGCGCTGAAAGTGGGGAGACACCCGATAGAACAGGCTAAACGAAGCGAACAGAATTTTTACCGGCAACTCTCGGTGACAGGGTGTATGTACGATTGGTCCCGGACGATAGAAACGTATGATCCCCAGTATTACCGATGGACACAATGGCTTTTTACCTCCATGTTCCGTCATGGATTGGCATACAGAGCAAAAGCAGAGGTGAATTGGTGTCCGTCGTGTAAGACGGTGTTGGCAGATGAACAGGTGGTCGCCCGCAAAGCGACCATCCTGAGCGAACGAAGCGAGTCGAAGGATCTCAAAGAATGGGATGTTTGTGAGCGGTGCGGGAATACAGTAACAAAAAGAGCATTAGAACAATGGTTTTTTAGAATTACCGCATATGCGGGAAAACTGCTGGAAAATATATCGAAGCTCAAGTGGTCAGAGAAAGTCCTTATCGCGCAAAAGAACTGGATCGGGAAAAAAGAGGGGATTACTATCACCTATCCTGTTTGCGATGAAAAAGGAAAGCACATTGGTGAGGTTACGTGTTTTACTACAAGACCTGATACCAACTACGGTGCCACGTTCGTCGTCTTGGCCCCTGAACACCCCTTTATCAGTTCTATGAATAGAGTGCTAAAAAAGGAAAAGATTGATGCAATAGGCCGATATATTGATATGACCAAGAAGATCGCCCCGCAGGACCGTATAGCGCTAGGCAGACAAAAAACGGGAATAGCTACCGGGCTGCACTGTTTGAATCAACTTAATGGGATGAAGATGCCATTGTTTATTTCTGATTTCGTTATGATGGGCGTGGGAACAGGTGCTGTCGTAGGAGTTCCGGGGCATGACACACGGGATTTCGAATTTGCTCAGGCTATGCACATTCCCGTTTTGAGGGTTGTCGTGGGTTCCGACGGTGATACGAGTCAAATAGTTCGTCTAGAACAGGTACAAGAAGATAATGGCAACATGATTCACTCGGACTTCCTGGATGGCATGCCCATTGCGCAGGCAATTGGGGCAATGATGGACCATCTAGAGAAGAATGGGTGGGGGAAGCGCGTTACAACCTACCATTTGCGTGATTGGTTGATTTCTCGCCAGCGTTACTGGGGCCCGCCAATTCCGATGATTCATTGTGATGCGTGTGAAAAAAAGGGCAAAGGAGAACGCAGCGATATAGCGGGCTGGTATACCGTGCGAGAATTAGAATTACCGGTGCTATTGCCGCGTATTGAGGATTATAAACCCGGCGATGACGGGATTGCACCATTGGCCAAGCACAAGGAGTTTTATGAAACGGTCTGTCCCGGGTGCGGCGGCAAAGCGCATCGGGAAACGGATGTTTCTGATACATTTTTAGATAGTTCGTGGTACTTCCTACGATACCCTTCGATCATTCGACAAGCTCATGATGGTGAGCCGAGTCGAACCACTCGCGCTGCTCGCTCAGGGCAAGTCCCTTTTGATCCGGAAATAACGAAAAAATGGCTTCCGGTGAGCATGTACACGGGAGGAGCGGAGCACAGCGTATTGCATCTCATGTATAGCCGGTTTGTTACCATGGCACTCAAGGATTGGGGATACCTCGATGTTGAAGAGCCATTCCCGAATTTTTTCGCGCACGGACTTGTTATCAAAGACGGTGCGAAAATGAGCAAGAGCAAGGGGAACGTGGTTAACCCTGATGAGTATATCAAACTATATGGGACTGATGCGCTTCGCATGTATCTCATGTTCATGGGGCCGTTTGACCAGGGGGGAGACTTTCGTGATAGCGCCATGGAGGGCATGAGCAGGTGGGTAGGAAGAGTTTGGCGCATTGCGATAAGCTCCTTGGACTCTGGTACCGGTGTAGTTGCAAGTGACACATTGAAGAAAGTGTTCCATAAGACGATTAAGAAGGTGGGTGTTGATACAGAGAAGCGTCACTATAATACGGCTCTTGCAGCCATGATGGAGTTTACTAACCTCGTCACTGATGAGGGTGGCACGCTACCAGTGGATATGCTAAGAACATTTCTTCTTATCCTGGCGCCCTATGCGCCACATCTTACCGAAGAGCTATGGTTCCGGCTAAACGCCGAGGATCCTCGACGCGAAGCGTCGGGAGAGCGGTGGTCAATCCATCATCAGCCGTGGCCGTCATATGACCCAAACATGTTAGTAGAAAAGATGATTCCCGTCATCGTGCAGGTAAACGGCAAACTTCGTGATACGATTGAAGTTGATAGAGAAAATGCTAGTAATCAGAAAAAAATTGAGGCGAAAGCATTGTCTTCGGAAAAAGTGAAGAAATTTGTTCAGGACAAAGTGGTACGCAAAACCATCTTCGTCCCCGGGAAGTTATTGAACCTCGTTGTATAATATCCGGCTATTTCGTACGGTATCGTACTGACTTCTCGCGTACTGGCGTGGTGTAATACGCGTATATGGCTGATGATGAGGAGTCGTCAGTTACTGCTCGATGTATTTGGCAGGTATACCATGTTCCTATAATTTTGGGATGCTTCAGTCTTCTTTTTATAGTCCTTTCTATAACAATCTTTATAAAATCGTATCAACAAACGAGCCCGATCACGTTTAGTTCTGATGAGTCAAAGGCAACAGTGGCAGGTTCTGTTGCCAGGGTGGCAGAAACGATATTGGTTGATATTGAGGGAGCGATTGTGCTCCCCGGCATCTATCGGTTGCCATTTGGTTCGCGTGTTGATGATGCGTTGGGAGCCGCCGGCGGATTTACCAAAGACGCACACAGAGGCCATTGCGCGCTCCATCAACCGGGCGGCCAAACTTGCCGACGGCGCAAAAATTTACATACCTGCAATCGGCCAAGACCACGTTCCTGACGAAGCGCGCCTATCAGCGGGTATTGCCGCTTTTATTAACATTAACACTGCTTCACAATCAGAGCTCGAGTCGCTTACCGGCATTGGACTGGTGACAGCCGGAAAAATTATCAGCGGCCGCCCGTTTCTGCGGCTTGAGGAGCTCGTCGAGAAAAAAGCCATGAGCCAATCGTTGTTTGATAAGCTCAAAGACCAACTGACGTTATAAACCCAATGACCCCCTTTACCGTCTCAGGATTGACGCACATCATCAATCAGGTACTTCCGGAGCCGCATGCGGGACTGTTGGCAGGACTTCTTTTCGGAACCAAAGCCTCACTTCCTCCGGCGTTGTATGACGCGTTAGTAAAAAGCGGGACATTGCATATCGTCGCGCTTTCGGGAATGAACATATCTATCCTGGGTCGCATGGTTACGGATAGTTTAGTATGGCTGGTCGGCAAAAGGATAGCGAGTTTGCTCACGCTGTTTCTTATTGTGTGGTTTGTGTGGTTTGTAGGTCCCAGCGCGAGTATCGTTCGAGCCGCTATTATGGGGAGCATTTCAATTCTCGCTGTCCTGTTTGGCCGACAGTATTGGGCAATCCTTTCCTGGATATTAGCAGTCGTCAGTATGATATTGCTAAACTTCTCTTGGTTGTTTGAACTTTCATTTCAGCTTTCGGCGCTTGCGACACTGGGAATTATTTTGTTCGGCGGCAAGGAAAAACGGTTCTTGGTTAGTGAGCTCCGTCTCACTCTTGCTGCGCAAAGTCTCACGATTCCGCTTATCCTTCTCCATTTTCACCGGATTTCTCTTATATCACCGCTTGCCAATCTTGCGATTGGTTGGAGTATCCCGATACTAACGGGGTTGGGTTGGATCACCGTTATCACGGGTTGGCTCTGGTTGCCGCTGGGGCGGATCGTTGCCTGGTTTGACTGGGTACTCTTGGAATATCTTGTCCGGATCGTTCAATTCACAAGCGTCCTGCCTTTTGCAAGTGTAGGACAGTAACGAGTTTAACATATTTGAAGTAATACATCAGAAGTATGTTTACATTTAAAATCGGATATTTTATTTGCGGGTTAACTACAGGTCTTATTATATTTTTCAGTTTCCTCGCGTCATTACCCGATGGAAACCTGCATATCGTGTTGTGTGACGTTGGACAGGGCGATGCAATATACGTGAGATTTCCGGACGGACGGGACATGCTTGTGGACGGCGGACCCAACGATCGTGTGCTTGGGTGTCTCGGCCGCCACATGCCGTTTTGGGATAGGGCACTTGATATGCTCCTCCTCACGCATCCCCAGAAGGATCATATGCAGGGATTGCTCAGTGTCTTTGAGCGCTACCACATCGGATACTTCGTGCGAAGTGACGTTACCAACACAACAGAAGGCCATCAGAAGCTTATGGAGGTAGTAAAGGCCCATGCAATCACGTCCAAATTGGTAACCGCAGGAGAACGGATTTCCGTGGGTTCATCTGCGCTGACGGTGATCTGGCCGTCTGCGGACGCTTTGCAAGCCCCTGCTGATTTGAATGACGGCTCCGTTGTCTTCCGGCTGCGTTTCGGCTCATTTGATGCGCTACTCACCGGCGATGCCGATACGGGAGTAGAACACAATTATCTCGGCAGTGGATTAGCAGACTCTACCGTTGAATTGCTAAAGGTACCCCATCACGGGAGTAAGACGGGGATGAGTAAAGACTTTCTGGACTGGTTAAAACCGCAACTTGCGATCATTTCAGTCGGCAAAAATTCCTATGGCCATCCGGCTCCGGAGACCTTACAGATGTTGGCAGATAGAGGGATTCGAGTGCTAAGAACAGATCAGGAAGGAGATATTGAGATCATTACGGACGGGGTGACGTGGTATGCGAGCCCGCGTTAAACATTATTACCCGTGCTGATGGCTCGTTAAGGAGAATCAGCCAATCCATCTCCGCTATTCTGCTTAAACTACACTAATTTCAATAAGGTTTCCCTTGATCACATCCTCATCAACGGCAAAACCAGGCATATATTCAACCGGCTCGGAATAATATTGTAGTGCGGATGTCCAAACTATCAAAGACCTTGTTCGTAAAAAGATCAAAATGCGGTTGATCGCCTGTGGCCCATCTGCAAAGCTAAAGCGGTGCCGCCAACCAAGTAAAAAGAGGAGGTAAACTCCTTAACAAGAGGTAAAAGACCGGCCTGCGTTTTGGTAAGAATATTAGGATGCATATTTGACAAAATAATTATTGAAATATCTTAGCAAGAGTCTTGGTACCCATGAGCATCCGAAGTTCTTGGAAATTTTCCCAGGAGCCGTAATTAAGTATGGCTTCGGCAATAGCTTCAGCCGAATGATATTTCTGGCTCTGCCTAACTTTTCATCCATATGTTGATTATAACGTCTTTCCTGACTATCTTCTTGACAGAATTCTCTCATTAGTATATTATTGTCCTAATTATGGAAACGTTATCAATAAGTAGAATAATCAAAAAGCTGTCCGATAAAAATATACCCCTGTTTAGTCTAAATGAAATTGGGGCTCTTTTATTGATCAATAATCGTCAGACTTTATATAAAAGAATAGAGAGGCTTACCAAAAACAAGATTCTTCAAAAACTTATTAAAGGTAAATATTATTTTACCTTACATAGTGTTAATGATTTTACAATGGCAAATTTTTTGTATCAGCCATCGTATATTTCGATGCAGTCAGCCTTATCATTTCACTCTATAATGACAGGATTTTCATATCAAATTACATCAATTAGTATTAGAAAACCTAAAAATTTTGTTATAGACGGAAAAGACTTCATTTATTCAAAAATTACACCCAAACTTTTTTGGGGCTGGGAAAAAAAAGAGGATTTTTTAATGGCTAAGCCTGAAAAAGCACTGTTAGATTATGTTTATTTTGCTTCGAAAGGGCTTGCCAATTTGGACTGGACAGAAATAGATGCTCAAAAATTAGACAAAAAACTACTTTTAGAATGGTCTCAAAAGTATAATAATAATGTCACAAGGGAAATTAAAAAACATAT
>CAYSAP010000033.1:6006-9018 GCA_964429085.1 uncultured Gammaproteobacteria bacterium
AAAAAGAGGCAAGTAAGATTATTTTTAAAGGGGGAACAGCCTTACGACTCCTTTTTGGTTCACCAAGATTTTCCGAAGACTTGGATTTTTCGACTCATTATAGCGATTTAGAAATTATTAAATTACTAACAAAGATTGAAGTAAAAATTAATAGAGAGCTTCCGGGCTTGACCATTAAATCATTACACAAAGGTAAAGAGGGGACTCGTTTCAGAATTATTTTTAGTAACGCCGAATTTAAGTACCCATTTAGTATCAGATTGGATTTTCACAAACAAAAATCTATCTCAAATACACAAATTTCGACATTAACGACACGATTTCCCATTATGATCTTCCCGCAAATATTTCATCTATCGGGAGCGGGTATTTTAATGGAAAAACTTGAGGCATTAGAGGTTAGGAAAAAAGGCCGTGATATCTTTGACATTTGGTTTTTGCTCTCAAGAGGCATCCATACTGAAAGATTAAAAGGGGAAATCATTAAAAATTTAAAATTGTTTCCTCAATCCATACTGGAAAAGGATTTGGGTAAGTTTTTGCCAAGAAGCCAAAAACAAATTATTCCTGGTTTAAAAGAAGAAACGATTACGCTCCTCAAGATCATTCAAGAGATCGGCGGGCAAACCACTATTGCACGCGTCTGACCAAAAGCCAGTCTGCGGAGGCAGATGATATGGGAGGTGTGCCGAAATGGAGCGTAAACCGGTCAGGTTGTTTGTCCGTGGTCCAGACGGTGGTGTTCCAGTCGGGAGTGACGGAGAGCATGTAGTCGTCTGATAGCGGCAGTGTCGCCGAAACCGTCGCGACAAGTTCCCCTGCGGGAATGGTAAGTGTGCCGCTTGCGCTGGCGCTGACTGCTAAATCTCTAAAGATGCCCGACCCTGAAGCGATGATGTCTCCCGTGAATCTGGCCGAGCCGGTCGCGTCAAACACTAAATCACCGAATCCATTTATCGGTCGGATGACATCCGCTCCCAACACGCCGCCCACAGTGGTGTTGCCGGACACAAACAAGTCTCCTTTTACAAAGATGCGGTTATAAATATCCACGATAAATGTGCCGTCAAGAAGATCGACACTTGCCAGTTTGTTCTTCTGGATATAGAGTGTCTCGCTGATGGTTTCTATGACGTTTTCCGCAAACCGTATAACCCCATCAACGAGCAGTGATCCCGTGATGGACGTACTGGAGAGCAAGGTATCGCCCAGCACAAAAAGGCTGGTATTGACGACGACATCACCGTCGCTTATCGTGATGGCATCCGCATACTCCGGTAGAGGCGCTTGCCCTGAGCCTGTCGAAAGCAATTCGACGGACGATTCTACCGCAGAGAATCGATCGTTCAAGTCGCCAAAGCTGGTCGTGATGCGGTCGGCAAAGAGTGTGCCGGAGACAGTAGCGTCACCCGTCACCCGTAACCCGTCACTGGCTAACTGGCCTGCGAAACTGGCATTCCCCTCGGCATCTATACTTGCAACTTCCTCATCATTTATTCCATTAATAACTAGCCTTGATGATTCTGAGGCATTGGGAGGATCCAAATCAATAATTAAATCAGTATTGGCAACAGGGGAGATTATATTGGTTTCTACTTTTACAAATCTGGCAATTGTATTGTTTGCAAAATTTGCAATTTGATTTTTAAGATTAACAATCAGCCCCTGTTGCTCCTGAATGGCTTTGACCAAAAGTGGCGTAATGCGACTGTAATCAACCATCCAAGGATTTTTATTTGGATCGGCACCACCGACGACTACTGCGTAGGGATAAATTGTTTCCAGTTGTTGAGCCAAAAAACCATTTTGCAGTGTATGTGTTGAATCATTGATAAAAGTGAAATCTTTAACTTCTACATTCATTAAATCAGAAAGGCCATAATGTGTCGGCGTTATATTTTCTTTCAAACGTTGATCGGAACTGGTACCGTAGGCTACCGTTGCGGTACCATTATGGCTAATACGTCCGGCGAGGACGTCAGACGAGTTATAGAAATCTATTAAACCTCCACCAAAACCACTTGTTTCCGTGTCTTTCAATACTATAAGACTTCTAACATTGTAGGCATTGGAATCTATATTCAACACTCCGCCAGTTCTTGTAGTACCTATGTTCACAATGCCACCCTGAACATCCAACTTCGCCCCCGGATTCGTCGTCCCGATGCCAACGTTGCCGCTACTGTCAATTCGCATTTTTTCTGACGGAGTAATATCAGCACCTGCCGTTTGAGTCCCAGTAGCCGTATAGAACTTAAGAGTTCCACCGGCAAATCCTTCAACGCCAGCATATCCGTTTATGGCATATGGCGTACGATATTTGTCTGCATTACCAGTAGAATGAGAGTAAAGATTGTAGCCGAATAACGCA
This sequence comes from uncultured Gammaproteobacteria bacterium, assembly GCA_964429085.1. Taxonomy (GTDB): domain Bacteria; phylum Patescibacteriota; class Microgenomatia; order UBA10105; family UBA927; genus UBA927. The sequence continues at coordinate 8,378 of CAYSAP010000033.1, forward strand.
TTACCACTCCAATTAGCTCCGCTGAAATATCCAAAGCCAGCTGAAAAATTTCCGTCTTGATTGCCTCCCTGCCCACCACCTCCTGATTTCACCTGTCCTAATACTTGTAAGGCATTGGTTTGGGTAACTGATCCGCCCAAAGCAGGTGCTGTCGTCCCGATGCCGACGTTGCCGGATTGAGTAATGGACATCAGGGCGTTGCCGGTCCCGTTTAAGCTGGTGATTAAACTGCCGGCGGTATTGATACCCAAGGCGTAGTCAAGTCCCAGAGCAGGATAAGTGCTACCGGCATCGGTGGACTTGGATTGGATGTGGAGAGATGATGGGCCAAGGTAAAGTTCACGGAAACGAGCAGAGGTAGAGGCACCTAGGTCATAGGTGATATCGGCGGCAGGGAGGAAGTTTCCTGCCAAAGTCATGGTGCCGGCAGAGGTTAACGATAAAACATCAGTTCCACTGGTTTGCAGTTTCAAAAGATTGCCTGCAGAGCCCGTCTTATTGATCCAAAGGCTATTGACGTTGGCTTGGCTATCCACATCTGCCGCGGCGGGGGCCAAAGAAACCGTGCCGGCGTTTCGGCCCAGGCCGCCGGTGATCACATCAAGTCTTAAATTCTGGGCGGAGCCGGAGTAGTTGTAGAG
>CAYSAP010000034.1:0-6866 GCA_964429085.1 uncultured Gammaproteobacteria bacterium
CTCCTACTCCTACCCCTAAAATTCCCGTAGTTATTATTCCCGGATTTATGGCTTCCTGGAATAAAAACGCGATCGTGCATAATACAACGGTTTCCTATAACGATTGGAAGCTTTTGCAGTTCGTCAAAGACTACGATGGGCTTATACAAACTCTAAAAAACCTAAACTATACAGAAAACACTAGCCTTTTTGTATTCACGTATGATTGGCGCCAATCCATCGATAAAACAACCAATGACTTACAGAGCTATCTTCAAGAAAAAATTTGGGATAAAAGCCCTACTCAAAAAATAAAGCTAGTCGGCCACTCATTAGGTGGTGTAATTGCAAGAATATTTGCTCAAAATCACACGGACTCCATAGATAAAATTATATCTGTAGGTTCGCCGCATCAGGGAGCAGTACAATTCTATAAACCAGTAGAAGCAGGAGAGCTTGAGCGTGCAAATACAATTGTGTGGCTCGCGCAAAAAATCTTTTTGATTTTAAATAAATCCGCAGGGGAAAGCGATCGAATTACTATTGCGAATAAGTTTCCCGTGTCAAAAGATCTATTTCCAACATTTAATTTTTTAAAAGACGCGCTGGGCAGCGACATCTCAACGGACACATTAACGGTTAAAAATACTTTTTTAGCTTCGATAAATCAAACTTTTTCTAATATTTTCCCGTTATTCACAGCAATCTACGGAGAAAAAGATAATCAAACACCGTCCGGATTTATCATACAGGCGGCCAATGTCTTTCATCAAGCACTGGGAAATTACGCTGACGGCCAACCGGTAACTTCTTTATATGATGTTGGTGATTATACGAGCTTATCCAAAAGTGCTAATCAAGACAGCGATGCGATAAAGCTTAACTTTGATCACGAAGAAATTATCACCAAAAAAGAAGCAATCAGTAAGATATTGGAAACCTTGAACATAAATTTTACGGACAGCCAAATTTTAGAAGGACAAAAAACAACTATTTCTCCTTCATTAGTATTTATGATCAAATCACCGGCTACGATGGCTGTTGAATTTAATAGTACTGTATATGAAGAGCAAGATGGAATTATCTTTATTCCAAACGCCCAAACTGGAAATTATACACTTCAAGCTCAAGGTGCTACTCTGGGCACATACGAAATCACTATCGGTCAAATAGCTGCTACAAATGATATGTGGGAAACTATTGATGGAGAAATTACTACGTCGCCACCATCATCACAAATAGATACCTATACTATTAACTTTAATAATCAAACCGCGCTTTCAATAGTTCCTACACCTACCCCAACCCAAACACCGACTCCGACTCCTACACCAACTCCGACTCCTACACCGACGCAAACACTAGCTTCCAGCACATCATCTGCGGGCCAATCACTTCCCATTCCACAAAACACTAAAAATTTATCAATTAATCCAGCAACTAAACCAGACATATTAGGAATATCAAAAGAAAAAGAATTAATGTGCAAAGCACCACAGTCCAGTTCGAGTGTACAAAAAGTAAAACACCAGGCAACTATAACATTATCTCTGTTCGATTATGCTCTGCTACCCTTAATCACGGTATTATTAGGTGCAATTGCGTGGCTGAAGGAGTAGATTCCTGAGGGGTCGGGGTGAAACACGTGCTGCCCCACTGTATCCCGTACCATTTGTAACTCTTCCGGGAGTGGCGGGTGTGTAGCATCCTTAGGAGAAGATAATACACCGCAAGATGTGTTTATTCGTTGAGAAAAGCCCCTATTGACCTGCTAAATGGCTCATGTATAATCCTAATAAATTAGCTGCCCGCATGAAGGAGGATCGTATATGAGAAGTAATTTAAACAGAAATCAACCGGGCATGGTCCGCGCACAAGGGCGCAAACGCGCTAACCGAGCGCTCACGGAGGAAAATCTGAGAGGCGAAGCGATGCAACTAGGCATTACCATCCACGAACATAAACAGAACCAGTTTGCAAAGGTCCAGGAATTACGCAGGAACCCGCCGGCAACACCGGACTGGGTCAATCCGTGGGCCATACGAAGATAAGCATCGCTTATTTTTCCTAGGGCGTTGGTTCTGCCTCCTTGGGAGTAGGAGTTACAGGAAGCGGGCAATCGCCGCTCCATAGGCCTTTCTTTTCTGCTACTGCCAATCGCTGCGCCTCGACAAACCTGGCCTGATACTTCACATCCGGCGGATAGGTGCTGACCTGGGCATATCCTTCGCGAACAAGCACTTCATTAATGAGCATATCCCCGATCCAGATAAACCGGAGCAGCCGGCCGTACCGGTCCCGCTGGGAAACGTCTTTTTCCAATTCTACGGTTTTTCCCTGTACCAGCTCTTTGTTTTTGGAAGACGCTTCTTTTCCGAAACATTCGACTGGCTTGTTGGGTGCTACCGTTTCCGGAGTATTCACGCCGATATAGCGCACCACCTCGCCGCCTTCAATCTTGATTGTATCGCCATCGACCACGCTTACCACTGTCGCAAGTTCGCCGCCATGGCTGGCTTCGGGGGTCGCTAACGGACTGGCGATAGCGCTGGGAGTTGCCGTCGGAGGTACTTGCGCATCTTCAGGCAACAGCTTGCCGTTTCCCAAAAAGAATGACACCAAAATAAGCAACACGCCGATACCGAGCCGGATGAGCTGTTTCTTGGTCATAGGCATTACATGTATTCGGGAAAACTTTCGTACTTGTGGACCCGAGAGGACTTGAACCTCTGACCTTTTCAATGTCAATGAAACGCTCTAGCCAGCTGAGCTACGGGTCCCAGGAAAACTTAGTTATTATACCTTCTTTTCCACCGCTTGACCACCTACATAAGGTACTCTACACTTAAGTAAAGTATGTTGAAATGGCTCGGAAAAGCATTGGCCGCGGTGTTCGATTTCCTCCAGGGAATCGTGGCTATTGCAGCGGTGATGGTCATGGTTTACCTCTTTATCATGTCACCCCAGGAAGTCAGCGGGCACTCTATGGAGCCCAACTTCCAAAATGGTGATTATATCCTCACGAACAAAATTATTTATAAAATGAAAGATCCCGAGCGGGGGGATATCGTTATCTTCAAATCTCCGTCCAACAAAGATATCGATTATATCAAGCGCGTTATCGGCCTCCCGGGCGAAACCGTGATGCTCAAAGAACAGCGCTTCTATATCAACGGCAAACTCCTTGATGAGGTATACGATTATAAAAAACCGGTATACGGCGAATCCTTCATGCAGGAAAACGAAGTAATAGATATACCTCCGGATCATTATTTTGTCGTCGGGGACAACCGCCCGGGAAGCTCTGACTCACGGGAATTCGGCGCGATTTCCAAATACGATTTTATCGGACAGGCATTTCTCCGATATTGGCCTACCAGATCAGCAGGAATTATCCCGCATCCTCTATACGACTTCTAAACAAGGAAATTTATTTATTACTGGAGAGTTGTTCGTGGACGAGCTTGAGGGCTTTACTGGTCGTTTCCAAATTGCCGCGGATGACAAAAACGAGCCGCGCTTCGACCTTCGACTGAGTAATCTTTACTAACCCGTTGACGGACTGCGCCAAATCTTTGGCGATGGCATCCAATTCATCGGAGTGAATACGTTCAATTTTATGTGATGGCTGCTGATCGGAATTTGCCTTGAGACGGCGTGCCAGATCTTCGGCTCTCCGTACGGATGCGCTTTCTGACAATATCGTTTTATACGCATCAACCATAAGTTTGACATCATTTAATCCTGCGATGGCGCGGGCGTGCCCCTCACTGATTGCGCCGGAAACCAATCCATCTTTAATTGCGTCAGGCAATGCCAAAAGACGCATGGTATTGGACACATACGATTCGCTTTTTCCAATCCGTTTGGCGATCATGGTGACAGCCAACCCGAATTCTTCGATAAGCCGCTGAAACGCGAGCGCCCGATCGATAGGATTGAGGTCAACACGTTGGACGTTCTCAACGAGTGCCATTTCCAACATTCCCTTGGCCGATGTTTCTTTGATGATGACCGGTACCGTCGTAAGTCCCGCGACCCGTGATGCTCTCCATCGCCGTTCTCCTGCGATAATCTGGTACCCTGCCGGAGTTTTTGCGATAACGAGTGGCTCGATAATACCGTGTTCTTTGATGGAGTCGACGAGATCAGCAAGCTGTTCGGGATTGATCATTCCCCGCGGTTGAAGCGGGTTTGGTTGCAGAAGGTCTAAATCTAAATGCAAAATCTGTTGGGTATCTGCCATGCTTTATGCGTGCGTGGGCGAGACCGACACACACCGTTTACCACGTTTTGTGATAAAAGAAACTACACCGGCGATCGTCGCAAATAACGTGAAATCCTTCCCCATATCTACGCCGGTTCCGGGATAAAATTTCGATCCTTTTTGCCGGACGAGCACATTGCCGGCAATTGCCCGCTGTCCGCCATAAATCTTCACGCCTAAGCGTTTTGATATGGAGTCTTTATTGCCTTTGGCGGTTCCGCCTGCCTTTACGTGTGCCATAATTAGCTCTTCTGAAAAATATAAAATTCGCGTCGTACGACTGCTTGTGGACGGCTATACTCTATAGGTCCAGTGAGGAGAGTATATCCGAGGCTTTCACATCTGTCAACAACATTTTTCACGCGGTAAATTCTCCGGTCAATCAAGTATGTTGGCATTGCGATCACCACACGCGCCTTGAGTTTTAAAATTCCTACCCATTCACGGAGTGCGCCGATATATAATTTTTCCAGTCCCTTCAATATATTTTTTATCCGGTCCGGCGTAAGACGTAACAGCGCTTTGTTATCTACAGTCTCTCCCATAAACGGTTCCGTGGCAATCGCATCGACACTTTGTGGCGCAATGTGTTCGGACAGATGCGTTGCATCGGCTACCATTACATTTGCATACAGGGGTTCCACCGATGAGTATTCATGACGCAGCCATTCCAAATTTTTCTTCGCATGTGCCACCGCATCTTCGGATATATCGCTTCCTACCGTATTTGCACCCCGGAGCAAACTCTCCGCAAGTATCGTTCCGACACCGCAGAATGGGTCGAGTAGCATCGGATGGTGATCGGGTGCAAGAGAGCAGCCCCCCGCAAGAGCGATGTTTACAATCATACGGGCCACTTTCGGAGGCAACATACCGGCTTTCGGATCCGGCGCCGGCCTGTCAAAATCCCGTGCATTCCAATCTTCAAAATCCTGTACCGCACGCGTAACGCCGATATAGTACTCTGTTGTGTCCCCTATGATAACGAGCTCGGTCACTTGCTGTTTGGAGATAACCACGCTGGAAAGCGTTTCATTATGCTTAGTCTCTACGTACCGGGCGGAAATTCCGCGTGCGGATAATAGTTTCTTGCAGGTAGTCAGTACAGCCGGAGTCACATGAGCGCGTCCGTACACACTGATGCCAAACGTTATATGTCTGTCCTGTACGTACTTGACGAGTTCCGAAAAAAGCAGATCCGTATCAAGCTCCGGCATCTTCGATACGATGTCTACAATTTTTACCGTGCCGCCCAGCAAATGAATCATTTTCTGCGAATCTACCTCTTCTGATACGAGGCAAACACCTTCGATAAGTAGTGCAGCCTTGGGATAAAAGGATTGGAGTTCTAAGAGGGAAAGTTGAGGAGTTCTTCCGAAAATAAATGCGGTTTGTTTCATGCCTCAGGCGACCGAAAGAATCTCCAGGCGGGTAAGCTGCGCTCGAAATCCTCTGGCCCGTCGGTAATTTACCTTGGACTTGAATCGGTGGATATCGATTTTTTCCCCTTTTTCCTGCGCAATGATCTTTGCCGTTACCGAGTGACCTTTGACCACAGGCTTGCCGACTTCAACTTTTTTTTCGTCATGAACCAACAAAACATCAGGAAGATCAACGGTATCCCCGACGCTCCCTGCCATTTTATCCACGACAATCACATTTTTTGGGGCGACTTTAAATTGTTTATTACCAACGCGTACTATAGCGAACATAGGCTCATATTATATAGGTTCTGACTATCCAATTGCAATGCTTCCTTCATCCGACCCAATTCTTCGTAACGCTAGCAGGAGGCCAAATGCCACACAGAGCGACAGGATAGAGCTTCCCCCATAGGACACAAACGGCAGCGTAATTCCGGTTACCGGGATAATACCCATATTCATACCGACATTAATCACGACCTGGGTAAGTAATACACCGAAAAGTCCTATCGTATAAAAGAATACAAATGGATTCCCTATCGTCCCCCGCAGATATGGCCGTATGAGCTGCCATAACAGTACTCCGTATAACAAAAGCAACAGCAGTCCCCCAATAAATCCTAATTCCTCGACAAGGGTCGCGAATATAAAATCCGTATGGTACTCAGGCAAAAATCGCAAATGGCTCTGTGTTCCCATCCCCAAGCCACGGCCGAATAATTGCCCGCTCCCGACGGCTATCATCGCTTGAAGCGCATTGTATCCGGCTCCCTGTGGATCAATCGCGGGATTAAGGAACGTCATGATCCGAGCTTTTTGGTAACTAGCCAGCGCACGCCAAAACAGCGGGTATCCGAGCACGGCGGTGATTCCGCCGAGCGCGAAAATAATGAGAGGAAACCCTCCTGCTACCATCATCGAGAGCCATGAGGCTGCGTATACAAGGGACGTGCCCAAATCCGGCTGGCGGAACACGAGTAAAAACGGCACGATAAACAATCCGGCATGAAGCAGTAACCACCGCCACGTACGCGGGGAATACGTTGTGCACAAACGGGCAACCGCGAGGATCAGAAGCGGTTTGACGATCTCAGAAGGCTGCAGCTGCGCCCCTCCTATCACAACCCATCGGGAAGCGCCTCTGATCGGTTCTCCAAAATAGGACGCTATGAGAAGAAGTATGGACAGGACGTATC
>CAYSAP010000035.1:0-5413 GCA_964429085.1 uncultured Gammaproteobacteria bacterium
TTATTGGTGCCGGCCCCGCTGGTTTGGGTGCTGCGTGGCGGTTAACCGAATTAGGCTATAACGATTTTATTATCTATGAGAGGAACTCGTATGTCGGCGGACTCGCTACATCATTTATTGATGATGCGGGATTTACCTGGGATATCGGCGGACACGTGCTGCATTCGCATTACCCGTATTTTGACCGGATGTTTGAGATGGTGATGCAGGGCGAGTATTTTACACATCAGCGGGAAAGCTGGGTGTGGATTTACGACCGTTTTGTCCCGTATCCGTTACAAAATAATATTCATCGGTTGCCTGAGAGCGTGATGCGTGAATGCATAAACGGGTTACGGGAAAAAGCTCTCAGTCACCCGAATAATTTTGCGGAATGGATTATCGGAACGTATGGCGATGGCATCGCGAAGCATTTTATGCTTCCGTATAACCGTAAGGTTTGGGTATACCCGCTTGATAAGATGGGGTATCAGTGGGTAGCTGATAGGGTAGCACCAGCCGATGTTAAACGTGGTACTTCCTGGGGACCCAACGCGGTATTTCATTACCCAAAACATGGGGGCACCGGGGATATCTGGAAACGGGTTGCGAAGCGGTTTCCCGATCATATACGGTTATCGAAAGAAATCGGTGCCATTGATGCGAAAAAGAAGCGCGTTCTTTTTACCAACGGTACGAGCGATGCATATGATTTGTTGTTTACCAGCATACCGCTCGATCGTCTGACACACGCTGTCAAAGGTATTGTTTTTCCAAAGCATACAGGGGCGCTGTATCACTCGGCAGTTACTATAGTCGGTATCGGTATAAAGGGGTACCCCCCGGATTATTTACGGACAAAATGCTGGATCTATTTTCCCGAAGCGTCGGTACCGTTTTTCCGCGCCACCGTGCTTTCAAATTATTCCAAATACAATGCACCCGAAGGTACCTGGTCGCTCATGACGGAAATTACGTCGTCAGACCATGCGCCGTTACCAAAAGGGGATATCACCAACCTGGTGATTGCGGGTGCAAAAAAAATACAGCTTATTCCCAAACGCGCTCGTATAATTGATCGTTGGACGATGAGTAGTCCGTATGGCTATCCCACCCCGACGCTTGCGCGAGACACCTACGTCGACCCCGTGTTATCGCTTCTTGCCTCACACACTATTTACTCCCGTGGCCGCTTCGGTATGTGGAAATATGAAGTGAGTAATCAGGATCATACGTTCATGCAGGGGGTCGAGTGGGTAAATACGATGCTGAGCGACGATAGCGAAAAAACGCTCATTGCCAAGTATTAGTATCACTTTGTGATTTAGCGGATGTCTGCAAATACTTCTTGAGAAATCGTTTGTTTTAGAATACAGGTACGGACATAGTTTGTAACAGCTTCTTTCAAATACTTTGGTAATCGTCCTTTGACGCGACGGTCTCCAGTTTGTATGATCAGTTTCGGAAGATATCGGATTACCCCATGTTTTGCTACCCGCATACTTAGTTCGACATCGTCGAATTCTTTCGCATGCAAATTAAATCCTCCTGCCTTTTGTAGCGATGCGAATCTGATTGCAAAGTTGGATGCTCTGAATGCATAGTGACCATGAAGTATGCGAAACATCGTATCAAAAACAGGCATGAGCGTTTTTGATGCATGCGTAAGTAGCCAGGTTGACTGATGATACTTGTATCTGCCGACAAATGCGTCGGTCTCAGGGTATGTTTCATAGGCTTTGATAAATTGGTGAATCCATGTTGGGGGTAGTACGCAGTCTGCTTCGGTAAAGCACAGTATGTCACCGTGCGCGTTTTTTGCCCCTGTGTGATGGGCGAGATTTCTGCCGGGCTTTGGTTCTTTGATAATCCGTACGTTGAATTTTTTCGCGATGGCAGTCGTTTCGTCCGTAGAATTCGTATCGATAATAAGGATTTCATATGGGACTTGGGTTCGCTGGTTGGCGAGTGAGGTAAGACATGCGCCGAGTACTTTCGCTTCGTTTTTTGTGGGGATGATAACCGAAACTTTATATTGATGCGTAGTCTTTTTTTTCATGAGACATTAGTATATCATAAGAAAATTATGCGTATTAATTTTTCGGGCATATGAAAAAAGTTATCGTAACGACTACAATTAACTCCGTAACCGAAGCCGTGCAAAAGTTCCAACGAATGAACGGCTGGGATCTTGTCGTCATCGGTGATAAAAAGACACCAGGTAATTATCATCTGGATCACGGGACATATCTTACGCCGGAAATGCAGGATGCTTACGACAAGCCGCTGTCTGACGCAATCGGCTGGAACTGCATACAACGAAGAAACTTCGGGTATTTATGGGCGTATGATAGGGGCGCGGATATCATCGCAACTGTTGATGATGATAATATTCCGCTCGAAGGTTGGGGCGAAAATCTTATCGTTTGGAAAGAGACGGAAGTCAATGTTGCTTTCGATCCGATCGGGTTAACAAATTACCCTCATCTCTGGCATCGGGGATTTCCATTGCAGCTCGTACCGAGCCGCATGTATGGTCGCCCGAAAAAAAAGCTTTTGAGAGCGGCTGTTCAGGCTGATTTTTGGAACGGGGATCCCGATGTGGATGCAGTTTGTCGAATGATTCACGCGCCGAATTGCACGTTTACTGATTCATTTTTTCCTTTTGCTTCCAATGCCATATCTCCGTTTAATTCGCAAAATACATTTTTGCACACTTCGATTCTGAAGGATTATTTTTTGTTTCCCGGTATAGGTCGTATGGATGATATTTGGGCGTCGTTTTACGTGCAGTCTTTGGGATACACGGTCGTCTACCAGCGGGCATCTGTCCGTCAGGATCGCAACCAGCATGATCTCGTTAGAGATATGAAAGCGGAATATATAGGATATGAATACAACATGTCTTTATTAGCAGATTTGAAAGCCGATCCCGCTTCGATACATCGGTATCTTCCTGATCAGGCAAAGCGTAGCTTTGAACTGTATCAGAAGCATTTTCGATAACAAATAGATACATCTTTATTGAGATGTATATACAGTAACTATAATTGCGTTTTCCTCAACATGATAAAGAAACGACCTACCGCCACACAAACAAGTGAGGCAATTGCCCGTGATGCGCTTATGTCTTGTGTCACGCCCTATGGGATTGCTGCAGGCACCCATCACTTTGTAGACCTCTGGGCACGTGATAGTTTGTTTGCCATATTCGGAGCAAACGTATCAGGATTATCAGAGGTGTCCAAAAAAACAATAGAAACATTTCTTCATCATCAGCGCTCGGACGGACTCGTGCCGTATCTTATATTGCGAAGCCGGCGTGGTATCGGGAAATACTTTGGACGGCATACGTATTATAAAACGCCTGTTGCACATTTTCGGTCGCATATGTCGTTTGGTGTGGTGCCAGATGGAGGTGTCATGACTATCATTGCGGCACGAGTATTCGCACAAGCTGCTGGAGACACGCGTTTTTTGAAGAAAAACTACAACAAACTGGCTTTAGTCTTTTTCTGGTATGAAACGCGTTTCAAAGGAGGACTTGTTAGGGAATGGTTCCAGTGCGAGTGGGCGGATGCGCTGCTGAAATCAGGTAGGACGCTTTACACCAATGTTCTGTACTTTCGCGCCGCCAAGGATTTGTCATGGATGGCTAAGCGGTTAGGAAAAATCCGTGATGGGGCACGTTTTGCAGCACGGTCGGAAGAAATCAGGAAACTCCTTAATGAGCAGTTATGGACGGGTACGTTTTTTGCTGATTGGAAAGATTGGAAACGCCAGGATTATTTTGCTACGCACCCGAATATGCTTGCGATTATCTTCGGTTTAGCGACAAGGAAACAAGCTGCGTCAATTCTTGCTATCGCAAGGGCGCGCGCTTGGAATGGTTGGACTATGGAAAATAGTACCCCCAAGTATCCTATTTGGCGCGTGCCATTTTTTCATATCGCTATCGGCATGCGTGACTATCATAATGGTCTTATTTGGTTGCAGCCGGGGATACTGTATGCGCTTGCCTTGTATAAGATAGGTAACAAAAACAAAGCACGAGATGTGATGAACAAGATTGCCCAAAAAATTATTGAGTATAACGGCGTGTATGAAGTGTATGAGAAAAACGGCCGGCCGGTAAAGCGATTATTTTATACATCCGAACATCCGTTTGCCTGGTCTGCAGGACTATATTTGTGGGTGCATCGGCTTATATATAAAGGTATGGTATCCTCAAGAGACGTGTGAATGACGACCTGCCGTATTTTGTCGCATTTTCTGCATTTCCCGGCATAGGACCGGTGCGGTTTCGGCTCCTCTATGATTATTTTGGTTCTGCAAAAGCTGCTTGGCAGGCGCCGAGTCACGAATTTCAAAAAACTGGACTCGGGGAAAAATTAACTGCATCGTTTGATCATTTTCGAAAAACGTTTGAGCTGGAAAAATATCTTCAGAAGCTTGACGATTTGCATGCCCATTGTCTCTCATTAAACGATTCACGCTACCCGAAACTCTTGAGAGAAATTTCTGATGCCCCATTTCTTTTATATGTGAAAGGGCGTGGTCCGAAGATAAACCTGGATAAAACGATTGCCGTCGTAGGGACACGAAAGACAACCGCGTATGGAAAAGAAGTCACGCGTCGATTAGTGACGGATTTAGTTGATAAAGGGTTTACGATCGTGTCCGGAATGGCGAATGGCGTTGATACGGTGGCGCATCAGGCAACACTTGATGCAGGAGGAAAAACGATTGCGGTGTTAGGATGCGGCATTGACATTGTCGCGCCTAGAAGTAATGCTAGGTTATATCATGCGATCGCAGACAGGGGAGGAGCGATTGTTTCAGAAATGCCCCCTGGCTTGCGACCGGACAAGGGATTATTCGTCGCCCGGAACCGGATTATTAGCGGGTTAAGCCTGGGGACGCTGGTGATAGAAGGCGCTGATGATAGCGGGGCATTAATTACGGCGAGGAATGCAGCAGAACAAGGTCGCGAAGTATTTGCCGTACCCGGACCGATAACGAGTATATATAGTCGGGCAACGGCACGGCTTTTGAAAAATGGTGCGAAACTGGTAGAATCTGTCGATGATATTATGGAAGAACTATGAAACTCATCATTGTTGAATCACCAACCAAAGCGCGGACACTTTCTCGGTTTTTGGGAAGTACCTATCGCATCGAAGCCTCAATGGGGCATGTCCGTGACTTGCCTAAAAGCACGTTGGGAGTCGACATAGAGCACGATTTTGCGCCGAGCTATATTATTCCTCGGGATAAGATCAAGCAGGTCAATGCTCTCAAAGATGCGGCATCCAAAGCTGATGAAGTGATATTAGCAACCGACCCTGACCGTGAAGGAGAGGCGATAGCGTTTCATGTCGCAGCGATACTGCAGGATGCGGGGGCAAAAAAAGTAAAAAAAGGAAAGAAAGCC
>CAYSAP010000035.1:5423-6628 GCA_964429085.1 uncultured Gammaproteobacteria bacterium
TCGGGGATTTCCGCAGAATTGTATTTCATGAAATTACAGAAGTAGCTATCAAAGAGGCGTTACTCCACCCGCGTAAACTTGATCTCCAACTTGTTGACGCCCAACAGGCGCGCCGGGTACTTGACAGGCTTGTCGGATACAAATTGTCGCCTCTGTTGTGGAAAAAACTTTCTAAGCGCTGGTTATCTGCCGGTCGCGTCCAATCTGTGGCGGTCCGGCTGATTGTGGAGCGCGAACGCGAAATTGCTAAGTTTGAGGCGTTAGAATATTGGACGATAGAGGGTAGTTTTAAACCTATAATTCTCGATTCCGGGAATCAACATATCAAACAAGATCAAATAATTCATGCACGACTTGTCTCGAAAGACAATATAAAGTATGAAAAAATATTAGTTTTTCATCTTTTTGACGGGAAGTATACGACGATGAGTTCGACGCTCACTGATGAACAACAGGCGAAGGCAGTAATAGCGGATTTTGCCGCCCCCTATACCGTATCTGCCGTGGAGAGAAAGGAAATTCGGCGAAATCCATCAGCCCCCTATACGACAAGTACGTTGCAGCAGGATGCCGGTCGCAAATTATATTTTTCCTCCAAAAAAACGATGCAGATAGCGCAGAAGCTTTATGAAGAAGGGTATATAACGTATCACCGAACGGACAGCGTCAATATCAGCGAAAAATTTGTCGAGGAAGCGCGGAGTTTTATCGTCGTGGAATTTGGTAAAGCGTACGTACCCGCGACACCTAAGCATTATAAAACAAAATCAAAAGTTGCCCAGGAGGCCCACGAGGCAATCCGTCCAACCGTGGTCGGACGCAGATCGGATGTCATTTCCGAGGGGGATTTTAACCGGGACCATTTCCGCCTCTATGATTTGATCTGGAAGCGCGCCGTGGCGTGTCAGATGGCGGAGGCGGTATTTGATTCGACGACCATTGTAATTACCAGCACTAACGGGTACCGGTTTGAAACGAGCGGATCAGTGATCCGATTCGACGGATTTTTAAAAGTTATCGGCAGAGATGCGGAAGAAGTGGTTATTCCCAATATCACTGAGGGCCAGTTGTTATCGTTACGGGAAGCAACACCTACGCAACATTTCACCTCGCCGCCCCCTCGGTATACCGAGGCATCCCTGGTAAAGATGCTAGAAGAGAAAGGTATCGGGAGACCGAGTACCTATGCGCCGATTATGTCTACC
>CAYSAP010000036.1:0-5715 GCA_964429085.1 uncultured Gammaproteobacteria bacterium
CGCAAGAGGGGTATAACATCACTGCCAATAGTCAGGGCTATGTTCTTCAAGCGCAGCGGTCTGTTGTGCCGCCTGTTCCCATACCACCTGTTTCTGCCCGCTTTTCTATCACTGATTTTTTGGGTCTACAGCCGACTTACCAAGTAGGCGAGAAGGCCAAATTCTCAATTAAGGGTGTTGAGCCTGATGGCACTCCTGGCACGCCGGAAGAAGGGTTCAATGTGCAAGTGTACATAAAAAAGACAAGCGGAGACATGGATCCCGTCTGGCTAAAGAAGACCAATGGTCAGCCTGACGCAAATGCAGTTTTTGATGGCAGATACTGGGTCTTTGCGGCCACAGAGGGAATCCCGACAAGCGGATACTATGAAATCGACGCGGCGTTCTATTGCAGCCGCGACGATAGTGTCTGCGCAAGAAAATATGGGATTGCGGCTCAGGTTAATAAATATGTTAAGTTTTCTGTGGGTGATTCCGTTTCCTCGGTTACAGTTTTTTCACCGAACGGGGGAGAAACATGGCAAGTAGGAAAAACCTATACGGTTTCGTACAAGTTGCCATCAACCGATGACGCGGCGTTAGTGTATCTCGAGCGTGGCTATCCGGAGGGAAGTAATAAGACAGGAACCAATAGCAGTATGCTGATCGGTGAACCGGCGCAGGGTCAGCAGAGCTTCTCATACACGGTTTCTGATTCGGTAATCTCATGGCCAGGATTGGGGTCAAATTACAAGATTAAAGTGTGCACGAGAAATTCTGGATGCAGTATCAGTGACAGCAGCGATGCCTACTTCAGTATCACGGCGGCGAATCAATCTTCCCTTACAGTTTCTTCGCTTACTCTCATTGGTAATCAATCGACTTATGCAGCCGGACAAGCAATAAAATTTAGTGTGAAAGGCGTAGCGTCTGACGGCTCGATCGGCGTTCCGGGGAAAGGATTTAATGTCCAGGTCTGGATGCAAAGAACTAATCCGGTAGAAACCGTTCAAATCGGTGGAGTTTATCAATCCTTTAATGCTAGCTATAATTCGAGCACCGGATATTGGGATGTTGCAATGACTGCGCCTTCCGGCACTTCGCAAACATATAAGATCGAGGCGGCATTTTATTGTTCGAATTCTTCTCTTGGTTGCTCCAGCGGTCAGATAAACAAATCTTATACATTTACCGTTTCTTCTGCCGCTCAACCTTCCATCACGATGCTTTCTCCGAATGGAGGAGAAATATTGCAGACTGGAGAAATATACGGTATCCGCTGGACTTCACCTGGCATTTCGGCTTCTGAGAACGTGAAAATAGAATTGGGATATACTCACACCGATTATTCGTATCCGGGCGGCACGTACGTTGAAGATTGGATTGTCGAGAGAACTCCCAATACCGGTACGTATTTATGGAGAGTTCCCGAAGAGTATGGCACCGGCTTTAAGTCAGGCGTATTTTCCGTAAAAATAAGCACCGCAACTGGGGTTGTCGATTATTCAGACCGGAAATTCAGCATTGTAATGGGCGGAACCCGGCCATCTTTGAGTGTATCAAGCCCGGTCGCAGATGCTGCATATAAAACAGGCGATTTGATGCTTATTAAATGGGGTTCATTGCTTGGGGAGGGAGAGTCTGTGCGCTTCAGCCTTCTACGGAAGAACGACCCGACGTATCTCAGTTGGTCTGCTATAAGCGCTTACTATGACAGTACGGCGCAATCATGGGCCACGCGTGTGCCTTCCGGGCTCGCTGATAGCAGTGATTACTATGTGCGAGTCGCGATCCATAAAAATGGCATACCGGTGAGAATCGGCTATAGCGGCGTGTTTGCTGTTTCGGCAGGCGAACCACGCTCCTCCATTACCGTCCTTTCGCCGAACGGGGGAGAGGTGTGGCGACACGGTGAAACCAAAACCATACAATGGTCGGGCGTTACCCCGGACAGCCGGTACGCTTCCGTAAATGTCAGCTTGTTCAAGGCAAACGGGGAATTTGTATATACCAACAACGTGGGGGCCCCAAATCGCGGTAGCGTTCAATTCGTTGTCGTTTCTTCGATTCAGCCCGGAGAGTATCTGATCGAGGTTGCATGCGCTACAAATTGCATAACGCGGGACAGAAGCGACGCGCCGTTTACGATTGCAGCGGCTTCTTCCTCTACAGGGAAGCTTCACATTGCGCTCGACTCCTCAACGCCGACTGCGAGAACAGTACCAGCCGGGTCAACGGGAGTAGTTGCAACTATTTTCAGGGTTTCAGCGATTAATGAGGCAATTCAGCTTCGTCAGCTCGGCTTGGAGTATTCTGGGTCAAACCTTGCTGATATTACCAAGTACACCGTCTGGGATGGCGCTCTCAAGGTGGCTGAAGGCATCTTTGGTACAAGTGGGACAGCTGTTGCAGTTTTATCTAATGTCACGGTTCCCAAAGACAGTGACAAATTGCTCACGGTAAAGGTTGACCTTGCCACAGTGGGGGCTGGGCAGCCCGGAGATACGTTCGCGATAAACTACAATGGCAATGCCGAGAATTCCTCATCGGTAGGCGTCGGTTTGTTGGGCGTTGGCGTGAGCTTTTCCCAATTCATTTATTCTGCAACCAACTACGATCTTTTCGGCAATAGCATTGTTGTCGGTGTTCCGGTTGACTCTTCAGAGGCTGCTCCCCAATAAGATTTTACCGACTGGCCTCCTTTGAGGCGGAGGCTTTTTTGGGTACGATAAGCATATGCCATACGACTTCATTTCGATTGGAGACACGGTAACGGACGCTTTCATCCGTCTGAAAGACGCCTCGGTACATTGTGATATTAACCGTGAGCGATGCGTTATTTGCATGCGTTTTGCCGATAAAGTTCCCTATGAAGAGGTGCACGTCGTCCCGGCCGTGGGGAATAGCGCCAACGCTTCAGTTGCCGCTGCGCGCCTCGGTCTTACGAGTGCCCTTGTTTCAAATGTGGGTGATGATTATTACGGAAAAGAGTGCCTTGATGCACTTCGCGCCGAGAACGTCTCGACAGAATTTGTAGGAGTAAACGCCGGGTTTAAAACAAACTACCATTATGTTTTGTGGTACGAGGATGACCGCACGATTTTAATCAAGCACGAGGAATATAATTATACACTGCCAAATGTCGGCGAATCTCAATGGCTCTACCTTTCCTCTGCAGGGCCCAAGTCGTTGGAGTTCCACGGCGCAATCGAAAAATATCTCAGTGAGCACCCCAATGTAAAGTTGGCCTTTCAGCCGGGTACATTTCAGATGAAGCTAAAAAACGAGATTCTGGGGATTTACCGAAGGGCTGACATATTTTTCTGCAATCGTGAAGAGGCCCAGCGTATCTTGGGTGTGGAGGAACACGACATAAAAAAACTCCTTCAATTAATGCATGATTTTGGGCCAAAGACTGTTGTGATTACGGACGGCCCCAAAGGGGCATATGCATACGATGGTTCGATAGGGCTCACCACAGGTGGCAAAATGCTTTTCATGCGTGCGTATCCTGATCCGAAACCGCCGTATGAGCGAACCGGAGCGGGAGATGCGTTTTCCTCAACGGTCGTTGCTGCACTGGCGCTTGGTAAGGGTTTGAAAGAGGCACTTCGCTGGGGCCCCATTAACTCCATGTCGGTTGTCCAGCAGGTTGGCGCACGTGCCGGTCTCTTGTCTCGGCAGGAAATAGAAAAGTATCTTGCCCAAGCGCCCGCAGATTACGAACCGAGCGTAATTTAAAGTTAGACTTGACTTCTCAGCGAGTTCATGCTTAAGGTAGAGAAGCAATTGGAGCATCTTTAATCTGCTCTGAGATTGAAAATGGCTTATCTAAAGCAAAGTATCGTTTTTTTCAGCTTTCTCTTACTCGCTTTTGCGGCAGGGTTTATAATACCTCCGATTGCTAGCGCGAAAGTCCCACCGGTAAGGCCGAAGGTGAATTTTAGTGCCACCCCAAGGTCCATCAGCTCTGGGGAGAGTACAGTGTTCCAGACTGAAATGTCGGGCGTATCCCGTGCGGTGGTAAAACTTCTTTGCCAGCCGGGGGTGTCTGCAAGCCCACTTCTCTGTGGATCAAATGAAATTTCTCCGGAGACGAAGAGTTTTGAAGTGAAATTCACCAACACTTCTCCGAGGCAGCGCACGGTAGCAGCTTTGCTCTACGTATATGACATGTCAAAACGGCAGCTGCCCGTGCGTACTGTTCAACTTCGGATTCTTCCACAAAAACCCGCAACGGTTCATGTTTCTCTTTCAGCAGTACAGCAGAGCGTCATGCCGGAAGTAAGTCGCCAAACCCTTGCAGTATTTGACATGATTCCAACGGCAAACACCGTAGTCATGCAGCAAATCCGATTTGGTTTTATGACAGAGGAAAATACCTCATTTACCAATGTAGAAATAGTTGATGAGGCGACTGGTATTACCGTCGCGGGGCCAAAAGATGCAACTACCCGAGGAGGCGGCGGATATGTGGTCTTAGCGGATCCATTTGAAGTATCTCTCGATTCCCGCAAGTATTCATTGCGAGGGAAACTTACCGGAACTACCATGAACAATCAAATTATTACTGTTTTCGCGAACCCTGCGATTGACTGGAAGGCGGTAGACCAAGTAACAGGGAAACCCGTTGTCCCGAATGCGACAAGCCCCCGTTCCTCGCTCATGGGATCCGTAAAAGTAGTAAAAACTTCGCTCGATGTTTCTCGCGCGGCTGCACCTGCTTCGCAAAACACAGTGAGGGGAGTAAATATGTTTCCGTTCGCCAATTTCATTTTTGAGGCAAAAGGGTCAGGCGAAGATTTGCGTATTACCTCTCTCCAACTTAACCTTAAAACGGACGGTTCTGTCGCGATTAATACCTGTCAGCTCTATGACGGCGCGACCGCATTGAATACCGGCTCGAACGTGCTTAACCCTCGCGGGGCCGACATGCATACGTTTATGCTGGATACCCATTTAATCATACCGAAGGAGACATCCAAGACCATGGCATTGAAGTGCAACGTGTCGGCCGGCGGGAGTGGGTCATTCGCTGAGTGGTACCTTACGGGGGATGAGGATATTTTTACCACAGGAGTTATGACAGGAAACCGGGTCAGTGTGAAGGTGATGCCATCAACTGTTCCCCAGCCGGTGATTTTTGTTGAGAAAGGCACGTTGAGTGTATCGCTCGATGCTTCAAGCCCATCAGCTCGTTTAGTAACAGCTGGCACGAGCAATGCTGTGGTGACTGTCTTTAAACTTCACGCTTCTGACGAACCAATTTCACTCTCAAGCATCGGTCTCCAGTTCCACGGCGCGAATATTGCGGCCCTTGTAAAAGTCACACTTTGGGATGGTGCAGCTAAAGTGGGTGAAGCGGTTTTCGCAGGCACTAACACTATCGCGACCTCAACACTAACTTCTGCGTTCGTTATCCCAAAGGATGGCGATAAGCTGCTTATCGTAAAAGCCGAATTTTCCAATGTAGGAACAAGTGAGCCCGCCCGGGCGGGTGATACGGTGGCAATCGGTTACAACGGAGGTGCCGCAACTTTTGGATTTGGAGCGTTATCCGGGGCACGTATCACATCCAGCACGTCGGAAGACATCCAAGGGAGTTCGGTGACCATTTTCCGCACGATGCCGACGATTCAAGTGGTGAATATTCCCTCACACACATTGCAGAATGGCACAATGACGCTCTATCGCTTCAGCGTTACTGCGTCGGCGGCGGGGGATGTAGGTCTTGGG
>CAYSAP010000036.1:5781-6255 GCA_964429085.1 uncultured Gammaproteobacteria bacterium
CCCCGTAAGTGGATCTCAGAAGGAAGCCATCCAGATTCCTGCCGGAACTGTGCGCTATTTTGAGTTGCAAGCCGATGTGCGCGGTGCGGCTTCAGGGGATGCTGTAACTGTTTTCCTTCGTGGAGATCAGGTGTTCAGTGGAGTCGGCTCGCTTGCAGGTATTGACGCTGCTGCGAACAGTGTCAACAACTTTATTTGGTCAGGGAACTCAACGACAACTTCGTTGGTTACTGCTCCCGACTGGGCGAACGGTGCTTTACTGCCTGGTCTTCCTGCGGGAGGAACTGCAACGCAAGTTATCACAAGGTAGTATCTCGCGAAGGCAAAGCACTCAGGAGGCCATCGGAGTGTTTTATTTTTGCCTGCTGTGGGGGGACAGAAGCGATACATAAGTGGTGACAATTGAGGCGGTGGAATATATACTTGGGATATGGAACAACCGCATGGATTTGAAGGGTTGGGGGAGGCTGAGAT
>CAYSAP010000037.1:0-5541 GCA_964429085.1 uncultured Gammaproteobacteria bacterium
GCCCTACTAACCCGAGAAGCAGAAGCGGCAAAAATATTACCCAGTCTGTTTGGTGCTCTTGCCCGCGGTAACTATGTCCGTATGATCTCCCCATGTTATTGATGTAGCGAGTGTTTCCCGTTGTATATCCGGGAGCAACACTTCAATATCTTTTTTTACTGCCTCCGGCAGTACCAAGCTCACCTGTTCATCTATTCTACAGCCTTTTTCGCGCCGTCGCATTTGGATTTCCCGGATGAGTTTACGGGCGTCGCCTTTTGCTTTCAGTTCCGGCGTGATAACCGTATCAAATTCGATAAACATTTCTTTATCGGTTTTGGTAATTCTCCCCTCCATAACGTTTAACTCATTGCCTAATACGCTGAACCACTCAGCGGACATATCCGGGTAATCAGACGCGTATATCGTCACTTTTTGCAACGGCTGCCGCACCGGGATGCCAAGTTCTTTGCGTTTCGCATGTCCGACTTCAACAACTTTCCGGACAAATTCCATCCGCTCTTCCAGCTCTTCATTGATTGCGTTGTCATCCGTCTCGGGCCAATCAGCAAGATGCACTGATTCTTCACCCGTCAGATTCCTGTATATTTCCTCAGTGATAAACGGCACAAGCGGGGCTAATGCCTTAGTGTATTCCGTGAGCACGGTCCACAACGTCTGATATGCTTCGTTTTTATCTTTGCCGTCGGGCGCGCTCGGACCTACACGGTCGCGGATGCGGCGTACATACCACTGTGACAGGTCACGCATAAATATCCACGCTTGTCCGACAACTTCGGGTGTATCGTATACTTCATATCCTTTTTCCGTCATATTCCGGATATTGCAGTGCATTCTCGACAGAATCCACCGGTCCATGACGTGGCTTGGGGTACATGCGCCCGCAACCGGCTGCCATGCGTCGATGGACGCATACGTCACGAAAAAATTATAGACATTCCAAAGTAGTAGCAGCGTGCCCCGCACCTGGTTACGATAATCGATCTCCGATATGCGAATATCCACTCCGTGCATGACGGGAGTTCCCAACAAATACAGACGCAGTGCGTCTCCACCGTATTTTTTCAGCATCTCTTTGGGATCCGGATAGTTTCCGTAATTTTTACTCATCTTCCGGCCGTCTGTTCCCAGAATAACTCCGGTAACGACGACGTTTTTGAACGCCGAACGATCATACAGCGCTGTCGCGATAACGTGCAGTACATAGAACCACGCGCGGATCTGACCCGTGTATTCAACGATGAAATCCGGCGGGAAAAAGTCTTCGAGTTTCACCTCTTTGTCAAACGGAAAATGCCGCTCTGCAAACGACGCACTTCCTGCTTCTATCCAACTGTCCAGCACTTCCGGCACGCGGACCGCCGTTTTACCGCACTCGCGGCACTTCACCGTCACGTCATCAATCTCCGGCTTATGGAGATCAGTAATTTTTTTGCCGGACGCTTCTTCCAGTTCCGCTATCGAACCCGCGACAAACCGATGTCCATCCGGACATTCCCATACCGGAACAGGACTTCCCCAGTACCGGCTGCGCGAGATGCACCAATCCGGCGCGTTTTCCAAACTTTTTAAGTACCGGCCGAGTTTAAAGTGATCCGGATACCAATTGACCGACTCGTTTGTAGCCTTCATCCTGGTCTTGAGCGACTGCACGTTCACGTACCATGCGTTTTGCGGCGCATAATACAATCTTGTATGACAGCGCCAGCAGGTCGGCACGGCATGTGTGTACTGATCTGCCCGGTATACGAGATCCCGTTTTTGTAAATCCTCTAAAACCCGCGCGTTTGCATCCAGATAAAACATGCCGGCAAATCCGGTAACCTCAGGCTTCATCACCCCTTCTTCATCCACATGCAGCACCAACTGTATATTCTCTTTCTGCATGACCGCCAAATCTTCTTCGCCATAGGCCGCAATGGTAACAATTCCCGTGCCTTCATCAGCAGTTACGAAATTCCCGGGGATCACGACGTGAACCCGTTTGCCTTTCTCTATCTGGTAATATGTGTAGTGCGGTACGAATGTTTTGCCGACAAGTTTACTACCCGGAAATTCTTCCAGAATCGTATACGGGTCAGCCGTAAGCGTGGCAAGCGTCGTCTTGGCGAGAATATATTTTTTGCCGTTCTGCTCGACTTTTATATAGGTTAGTGTCGGATTGACGGCAAGCGCGGGTGTAGCAAGTTTGTTCCACGGGGTTGTAGACCATGCCAGGAGATACGTATCTTGCTTGCCCTGAGCGGAGTCGAAGGGTTCATCAGTGAGCTGATATTTGTATACCGCCGTTTCTTCCGTCAATTCTTTGTAATTATCCGGGTCCATCGCTACTTCAAAATTGGATATGGGGGTCACGCAGTGCGGGCAATACAACGAAACGCGCATGCTTTTATATATCAAATTTTTTTCATACATCTGTTTAAACACCCACATGACGGATTCCATATACGGTGTGTCCATGGTTTTGTAGGCGTGTTTAAAGTCGACCCAGCGGGCTATATGATCCACGTACCATTCCCATTCTTCGGAGACATTCTGTACGTATCCTTTGCATTCATCGATAAAGCGTTTGATCCCGACTTTTTCCTCTATATCTTTCTTCCGTTTGATCCCGAGCTTCATCTCCACTTTATTTTCGGCCGGCAACCCATGGCAATCCCATCCCCAAACGCGGCGTACGCGGTAGCCTTTCATCGTCCAGTACCGGGGAAATACATCCTTGGGGATGCTGGAGAGCAAACTGCCGTAATGCGGCAGCCCCGTGATAAACGGCGGGCCGTCCAAAAACGTCCAGGTCTTATCCTCCGGGCGCAACTCAACGGATTTCTCAAAAATTTTTTCTTTTTTCCAATAGGCAAGTATCTGCTCTTCCAACTCCGGGAAGCTGATATTGGGAGTAACCGGCGCAAATGTATGCTTCTTTACCATAAAAAAACCCGTCCTCTCTTACATATTACTATAAAGGACGAGTCAGCTCGCGGTGAGCTTGCCGAACCGTGGTACCACCTTCGTTGCTTCTTGATTACTGCTGTTACGGGCGTACCCGGGGAATTCTACTTTCCAAAACGATTTCTTTTCCCAGCCTGCTCCGATTTGTATCGGAACTTCCCGCTGATAACGGGATCAAGCACTTCTCCAACCAGTAGTATACCACAATCCCGGATATGAAGACACCTGTGCTACAAAAAAAACGTACGCATTTTTATTTGACGGGAATCATCAATTATCCCTATACTACACGCCATATGGGATACCGAAGTGTCGCAAAATGGAAAATCGACATGAGCGGCGTGCAAAACGCCGGAGGGTGGAGAGAATTTTTCGGAGTCAATCATTTGTCAGAAGAATTCGGGATAAAATTCCGTGAGAGGGAAATCCGGTTCACCGTCCGCACGGCAGACTTTATGACGCTGTCGGAAATTGAGCATATACTCCCCGCGCTTGCGCGTGCACGGTACCGCTATCATCACCGATACGGAACAGGAAACTAATATAACCGGGACAGTGAAGATATCGATCTTTCACAGCGGTTAGAAGACTTCGGTGTCCGGTTGCCGGGCTGGCTGCGGTAACGATGGCAGCTACCGGCTTTGCCTCTCTCTTTTTCCTGTCCTCTTGATGTGCTTCTTTTCCACTTCGGGTTTTCTGATGATGCGCTGGGGACGCTCCCATTTCGGTGCGCGTATCTCGATACGCGTATCAGTTTTCTGGTGTTTTTTTTGAAATTCTGCGCTCATCGGTATGATAATTTCATATTCCTCCGCCCGAACAGAAACAGCGAAGAAACGATTATTGCTTCAATGAATTCAAAAATCCGCTGACAACAGCAAGCACGAGTGCTGCCAGCACCGCCGTACCGAATCCGTCTACTTTGAATCCCGGCACGAGACTGCTCGTCATCAGAAGCAGGATTGCGTTGATAACAAGCGTAAACAATCCCAGTGTCAGGATATTAATAGGCAGCGTCAGGATAAGGAGGATCGGCTTGATTACAACGGAGAGTATTCCCCATACAATGGCGATAACCAGAAGAGCCGCCCACCCGTTGATCGTGATACCCGGAATAAGATACGCGGTGACGTAAAAGGCAGCTGCATTTATCAGCAATTGCATGAACATATATATATATTATATACACATGTCAACCGATATACACAACTATTGCAATACCGTAACGGGATCCGCTCATGAACAGCTGCTACTCGACTTCGTTCCATCGTTTGCCATTAGCTGACGCTCTTACGCCTAAACATAATGCTTCACCCGCTTTATTATCTACACAACATCGTGGCTGTGTAGTTTTTTTATGTAAAACGCACAACTTTCCCCGTAGAAATATGCAATCGTCCGGCATTGTGTATCCTCCGCCGTTCTGAAGAACCAACGCAACACCTCTTTGTATAAACATCTGAGCCTCTTTCTCACTGAAATCAAAAATCACACGGTGATTTTGCTGCATCCTACAGCACGCCGCATTGCAATCCCTGAGGCCTCGAGTTTTATCATACGCCGGATATTATATCCTATAACAAGTTACACAACAAAAGGAGGTTAACTTCGTTGCCTCAGAAATGCTGGCTTGCCTCGCCGAACTCCGCCCCTAACTTCTCTGGCGGAGGAAAGCAAGAATTTATAGGAGAGCTCAATCTCCTAAATCACTACATTGTTATCTTCAGGAAGAATGTAACAGAGTTACTAATTAAATATAACTGTGGTTAATTAAACTTTCTAAAATCTAATTGAAATTGACTTTTGTAACATTCAAAAGCGATTTTAGCCCTTCTAAATAAATCTCTTCGGCCTAAAACACATTTAAACGCACTTACACCATCTGCAATATTCATATCCATAAAAAATTCATGATCGAATACTTGCACCTTTAAATCCCTAAATACTCTAAAAGTAAACGCCCCTGCTACCCCAAATCCGGTATTAGGTGATAATTGAGCCCAATCAATTCCTAGACTGTCAGCTATAACCGTTGAAATCAATCCTCTTTCTGCTCCAGAATCGACTAAAGCTACAGTTGGAAATTCGTTCATTCCATTTATAAATGTCACTGGACACATTGGAGCCATAACGCCAGTACGCTCAAGGCCTGGCAGAGGACTAAATTTAACTACATGAGGCATATTAGCCTACAAAATTTGAATAATTTTCTCCTGAGGGGAAAAAATACGCTTTACTTTTATTTTTCTTTGTTTTTTCCATTACTTTCTTTAGATTCTTATCGTAAAATAAGACTCTTCTAAAGTCAGAGGAAATAGCCACCCAACCCTTTTTATAAGGTTTTAATAACTTTACAAAATTAATTTTATTTTGTTTCATACATTAATACTATACTAAATAGACAAGAATAAAAGCAATTTCTAATAAAAATTATACTACAAAACAATATTACAATCAATTGTTATAGGTCTAATTTATGGGGGCTAGCTTCCCAAACCCTACTCTCAACCTCCAAGCTACTCGTTTCAGGCATAAGCCTACAAGGAGAGTCCTCGCAGGCTACGTAGGTTAACTTCTCTGCCGGAGGAATGC
>CAYSAP010000038.1:0-5099 GCA_964429085.1 uncultured Gammaproteobacteria bacterium
AGTCTCTTGGGATATTACCGGTGGCACCCGCTGGCAGCAAAAGTTCGCATTCGTGGCGAAATAATTTATGTCGATGTTGCCGTCACACAAGAGCAGAAACATAAAGGCTTGGGGGGACGGGCATTCCTTGAGCCTAATCGCGGTATGTTGTTCTCCTATGACCATAAGGAGCAATACAATTTTTGGATGAGGGGCATGCTCATTCCGCTGGATTTTGTGTGGATCGACGGCAAGCGAGTCATGGACATTACCGAAGCAGTGCCTCCCCCGACCGGCAATGCGGCACCAAACATTGTAAAATCTCGGGTAGTAGTAGACAAAATCTTGGAGTTACATACAGGCGCAGTAAAGCGTTTAGGTATTCAAATCGGGGATACAGTCGAATTTCTCGACCGTTGACAGTTCGCATCAAGAGCAAAAAAAATATATAATTGCCTGTACGTGCAACAGGCGGGTGTAGCTCAATGGTAGAGCGCCAGTTTTCCAAACTGGTGACGAGGGTTCGATTCCCTTCATCCGCTCCATGTCAACAGAAACAAGCCAAGACCAACAATCGCACCTGATGAACACTTCTGATTCTCATTCGGAGCAGGAAACTGATGCCCATCCCCTTACCCCACAGATACATCATATGGCTGCAGCCTATACAGAGGGCATACAGTCCGCCAAAAAACCGATGACCCCGATTCACGTCGATGAAATTGCATCGCACGTTGCAAAATTTTATGAACAAATCCGCAAAGTTATCGACTGGAAAGAAGATAATGTACTTCGCAGAAGTGCCATTGAGCGATCTCTTAAACGCACGTTGTTTCCCAAGCTTACCGGAGTCGCCTTAACATCAGACATCGACAGTTACCGCGTGGCATATTCAGTCACTGCCGACCTTATTCGAGGGGGTCATCTGTTAAACGATGAAATTCCCCAAGAACACGTCGCCTTAGTTCAAACCGTACTCGATAAATATTTGTATATTCTCAAACACGCCACGTTTCCTACGACAGAACTTATTCCGCTGAAACGGCAAATAAACTTTACGTATTTCATTATTGAGCTGGCTGCAGTCGACATCGAGGATATTCTCACGAACCCGGTAAAAGAGCGCGTATTACTGGAAGCAATGACCCAAACGCTCAACGACCGTATCCGGATCCGTCCTGATAGCAGCGTGCCGGACGAAGAAAAAAGAACTCATGTATTTATCGCTGCAAGCCGGACGCTGTTTGATCTGGATAACAGCTTTATCATCGCGCAGCTGCTTAAATTTACGTATGCGGATTGGTTTAACCCTTCGGAAGAGCTTAAACAAAAGCTTTCCGCGGACGTCCCGTCGATTTGGATACATAGCGAAAAGGTACTGGAACATCCGGTGAGCCGACAGCTCTACAGCATCGCCGAGCGGATAGATACCGTCTATATGTTGCTAGGAGACGTCTTAGACCAGCACAAAGAATCCCCGCAAAAAGTAGAGGCAATATTGTCCGATAAAATAAAGTTAGCTACCGAAATTACTGCCGCGTATAATAAGCGCTATCTATCATTAAAAAGCAGGCTGATGCGGTTAGCGATATTTTCAACCCTCTCTGTCTTCCTTTCGAATTGGGTCACCTTTTTTATCGTGGAAATTCCGCTCGCAAACCTTTTTTATGAAGGGTTCAATCTGTTTACAACCGTCATCGACTTCGTCGTTCCAACCGCCGTGATGTTTGCGCTTGTTTCTATTATCCGTCCGCCTGCCAAAGAAAACGTCGGCCATGTATTATCAGCCGTGTACCAATTTGTTTATGAAGATGAAAAAAAGAAACTCTATGACGTTTATATCAAACAGCGAAGAAATCCCATGTTCACCGTGGTCGTAGGTTTTCTCTACTTATTCATGATGTTTGGTGTATTAGGCGGAGTAGGATATCTTTTCTATATTGCCCACCTGCCGATGACCTCTGTCATATTTGATACGTTTACGATAGCACTGACATTTTTTGCTGCCGTCGGTATACGGAATAAATCAAAGGAATTGTCGGTCGATGACAAAACTCCGGTGTGGGAATTCCTTCTCGACATGCTGTCTGTTCCCATCGCGAGAATCGGATCTGTCCTAGCTGCAAAATGGAAGGAATATAACATCATCGCAATTCTGTTCACATTCCTTATCGAAACCCCTATGGTGGTGATTTTTGATTTTATCGAAAACTGGAGCCAGTACATCAAGGAAAGAAGAGCAGAGCTTCATTAGACCGGTCCGCTTTGGTACAATAGCTTATACCGTAGACATTAGGCCCCAGTAGCTCAACGGATAGAGCAGGTCGGTTCTAACGACAAGGTTGGGGGTTCGATTCCCTCCTGGGGCGCATGGTGTTTGTGCTTATCTTCATCCTCTCGTTATTATTACCCATGCGCGTTGTGGCCAAATATGACCCACACGTTGTTCCAAATAACCGTTTTGGCATTCATATCGTGGATCCGAACGATGTCGCGGATGCCGCAAAACTGGTAAACAGCTCAAAGGGCGATTGGGGCTACGTAACGCTTGTTATTCAGGAAGACGACCGTGACAAGGAAAAGTGGCAACGGGTATTTGATGTAATGCGTGGGCTTCATCTTATTCCCCTCGTGCGTCTGGCCACGCACATAGACGGCGACGCGTGGACGAAGCCCTACGCGGAGTCGGGTACCGACTGGGCCAAATTTCTTAACACCCTCAACTGGCCTACCGAAAACAGATACGTCATCGTATATAACGAACCGAATCATGCCAGTGAGTGGGGACGTGATCTCAACCCGGAAGAATATGCACGTACACTCGTGTCATATGCAAAGCTGCTGAGGCAGGAGTCTGAAGATTTTTTCATTCTCCCTGCGGGCTTAGACGTTTCGGCCGTCTCCGACGGGCGGTCACTTGATGCCGCAGTCTACCTTTCCCGCATGCTCAAAGCAGAGCCCACATTATTTGACCATCTGGACGGGTGGACATCCCACTCCTATCCCAATCCGGCATTTTCAGGATCTGTATCCGCAGCAGGCCGGGGGACACTCAGATCCTTCCAATGGGAGCGGCAGCTCATAAAGCAACTCGGCGTCGCCAAAAAACTCCCCATATTTATTACGGAGACCGGTTGGGTTCACCGTGAGGGAGTAACACGTAATCCCGAACTTCTTTCATCTGATCAGGTTGGTGCCAACCTCACTATTGCCGCGGCACAAATCTGGACAGATCCTGATATTGTTGCTATTACCCCCTTTGTTTTAAATTACCAGGGACTACCGTTTGATCATTTTTCTTGGAAAAAACTTGGCAGCTCCGAATTCTACTCCCACTACAGTGCCTATCAACACATAGGAAAATTGTCAGGTCAGCCGTACCAGCGGGAACGCTATTCTTTGGATAAAAAGATCGTTCCTCAATCGTTGGTTGCAGGATCAACCTATGTATTAAGCTCGCTGTTAAAAAATGACGGACAAGGCATTTTGTCTGAACAAAACGGGGACTACTCGGTAGAATTCATTACCACTCCGAAATTTCTGGCTGTGCAGGAGCCTCTTCCTGTTATGGAGCCCGGCCAGTTCGGCACGCTTTCGCTCCATATAGAAACACCGAATATCCCCGGAGATTACCCCTACGAAATTGCGATACGCCATTTTGGCAGATCTACCGTCATTGAATCCGGTGTCGTCACCCTCGTGACGCCGCCTGGTATAGAAATCACCACGCAGCTTGGTTGGAAAACCAGTAGCGATACACAGAATGCAACGGTACTCGTGTATGATCACCTAACCCTTATTCACAAAGTGCAAGGTGTCACGATAGCCAAAGGGAAAGCCATAATCAAAGATTTGCGCAATGTTGTGCCCGGTCATAACTACCGCGTTGTGATCCTGGTCCCGTATTATTTACCCAGGCAAATGATAGCGGTCCTACAACCCGATACTACGCAAATACTCTTGCCGCGGTTATATCCGGCGGATTTTAACCAGGACGGCACCCTGACAATTGCAGATATTTTTGCCCTGGTTACACTGCAACCAAACTTTATCGCTTCGCTTTTTGCAGGGAACTAACAGAACAACACGTAATCCTTCAAATGCAAATCAGCTATAAATAGGGTACAATATTGGGGTTGGTGGCTGTAGCTCAGTCTGGCTAGAGCGCCTCCCTGTGGAGGAGGATGTCGAGGGTTCGAATCCCTTCAGTCACCCCAAGAACCTATAGTGTTGTCTTCATTTTCTCCTTGTGCTACTATCTGCAAATGGCTATGCAAATTGAAGCACTAGAATCGCCCGAACAAAGATGGAGGAGCGACAAACCTTACCACAGAACTGGCGAAATTGCGCCTGCTGCCTTCTTTAATCGACTCACTCCTGGGACACTCTCAAACCTCCAAAAACTTCTGCGGTATTTTTATGCGGCCTCTCAAATAGTATCCTGTTATGTGACTCTTCTTGCGGTTGGATCCTCTACAAATCTATCCAAACCTGACTATAACGATGTCGATTTCTTAGTTTTTCCAACAGAACCCGTGAAACGCTCTCCCTACGCAACGCAGGTACGTGATTTTCTTCAATGGGATCGCAATTTTCATATTCCCAAAATTAGAAAAATGGGCTCAGCACCCAGACAGATCGACTTTCACCATGCCAAGTTATACGAATTCCAACTCTTTGCCATCCCTCTTGTTGGAGGCATGCCTACCATAGAAAAAAATTTTGACATTACATTTGCCCAGGCCGCTGGAGGAAGTTACGAAGAAATAATGATGTTCCATCGAGCCAATAAGTTAGCATTTTCTGACATAAGCGGGTCGATTATTTCAGTTCCTACCTCTCCTGATCTGTAACTCCCTATACGCCACTCGAAGCAATTCAACTTCATTGGGGCGCGGTATAGTAGGTGTGTAGCTGGTCCCTTATGGGCCCCAAGGGGTTGTCAATATCTCAAATAGACCGTTAAATCAAGTATACTGCTGACAAAAGCGGGGAATGCTATAATGGAGCCAGTCAGTGGTACTAATGTTGTCCAACCATAGACCCCAATGCCCTTGTAGCTTAATGGATAAAGTACCTGTCTTCGGAACAGGTGATGGGGGTTCGATTCCCTCCAAGGG
>CAYSAP010000039.1:0-4323 GCA_964429085.1 uncultured Gammaproteobacteria bacterium
ATGTCTACCATCATGGAACGGCAATATGTCAACCGCGATGAGAAAAAACTGGTTCCTACCGAGCTTGGGTTTGCCGTTACGGATTTTCTCGTCCAGTATTTTGCCAACATTCTCGATCTTCCCTTTACCGCGCACATGGAAGATGACTTGGATGCGATAGCAAATGGGCAGAAACAATGGGTGCCTGTGATTGCGGAATTTTACCGTCCGTTTAGCGAGAGTCTCGAAAAATCGTATAACGAGGCAGAAAAAGTAAAACTAATGGAGGAAATGATTGATGAAAAATGTCCGACGTGTGGCCATGATCTGGTGATTCGTACTGGTAAGTTCGGTAAATTTATAGCCTGTACGAATTTTCCGGAGTGTACCCACACGCGGCAGTATGGGGAAAAAGTAGGCATCAAATGTCCGCGCTGTGCAGCCGATATCGTTGCCAAAAAAAGCAAGCGCGGCAAAAAGTTCTACGGGTGCAGCAATTACCCGACGTGTACGTTCGCTGCATGGAAAAAAGAGGACATTAGATAATAAGCAATAAACGAATAAGGAATAAGCGAAGAAGAAATGAATTGCTTATTGCTTATTTTATTTGATTCGATTATTCGTCAGTGGTACACTGACGCCATGGATGACCGAAAAAAAACTATCGCTGCCTTAACTATCATCGTGGGTTTGATTATTTTGGTGGTCATTGTTATCGGAGTTTTGGTATCCGGCAAAAAAGTCGTATCTCCGGTGCCCGATGAAGGAGCAATCCGGGTTATTTTTATCAGTCCGACGCTTCCCGTGGCCGCAACCGTTACGCTTACTCCCGAAGCGACGGCGCGTCCAACAGCTCGTCCGACCACTAAGCCGCAGGTGACGCAGTCGACAACTCCGAAGCCAACGACAACTCCAGGAAGTGCGACGACTACACCCACAAAGACTCCGACACCAAGTATTGCTGTGACACCGACACCCACGCCGTAATCCATGGAAATCCTGCTTGCCACTGATCGTGCATTTTTTATTGCCGTTAACCACTTGCCGCATACCCCGTTAAGCGATTGGCTAGCTCTATTTTTTTCCGGAGTAGGAGCCTCTGGTTTTATCTGGATTGGCATCGGGTTATTTCTTTTTTTACGGGAGGAAGGAAGGGACCACCGCTTTTTTGTGCCGATACTTGTTGTAATTAGTTCATGTTGGCTGCTCGTTGAAGGCGCATTGAAATTGTTAGTTGCCAGACCCCGGCCGGGGGTAACCGATGGCGCACTCATAATAGGAAGCGCAGGATGGTTTTCTTTTCCATCCAGCCATGCGGCAACTTCATGGGCTATGGCCGTGGTGCTTGCTCGGTATGAACCGCGTTTACGGTGGATTTTTTACCTGCTTGCATCACTCATTTCATTTACCCGGATTTATCTCGGAGTTCACTTTCCGTTGGATGTTATTGTCGGGGCACTGATCGGCGTTGGGATAGGCAAGATCGCCCTTGCATTTAGGAAACGCCAACAAATAACCAAAAAGCGAGCGCTAATGCTATGCGGTAGACGCCAAAAGAAATGAAGGTGTTTGTTTGTATGTATGTTAAGAACACTTTGACGGTAAAATACGCGGTGATCCATGATCCGATAAAGCCAATCGCGAGTAACATATATTGATCTTGCTGAAGCGATCCCGCGCTTTTCATAAGATCATATCCGGTTGCTGCCATCATGGTTGGTAATGCCAGAAGGAAAGAGAACTCAACTGCCTCTTTACGCGACAGTCCCGTCATCAATCCTCCGATAATAGTAGCTGCCGCCCGTGATACTCCGGGAATAATGGAAACGGATTGGCACAATCCGATTACACACGCTCGTTGCCATGTAAGTAGCTCAGATGTTTCCTTATGCCATCGTTCAAACCCGATGAGGACGATTCCCCCGACGAAAAGACTTACGGTAGTAATCAGCGAATTATCCAAGAGATATCCTTTGATGAATGGGTAGAATGTAAATCCGACAAATGCCGTCGGGATAAATGCTGAAATGAGGGAAAGCCAAAGTTTTCTGTTTGTTACGAGTGTATGCCAATACAGGGTGGCAACGGCCATGATCGCACCAAGCTGGATAAATATTTCGAAACTCTTCGTAAATTCGGTAGTTTGTATGGCGAGTAATTTGGAAGCCAATATCAGATGCCCCGTCGAAGAAATCGGCAAAAATTCGGTGATACCTTCAATAACGGATAGCAATATCGTTTGAATCAAGTTCATAGAGGTTATCATATCAAATTGTGTATAATTACGACATGATAAAATTCAATGCTAAGGAGCTTCGGACGACGGAAGTAGATCCGGAGATTGCCCAATCCATCAAAAAAAATCCCATCACGATTATTCTCGATAACGTGCTGGATACGTATAACGTTGGATCGATCTTTCGGTTGGCAGACGCGGTTGCGGCGCAAAAGGTCATTTGTTGTGGACAAACGCTCACCCCACCAAACTCCCGGATAAAAAAAGCCTCTATTAACACAACCGGTTGGATAGATTGGGTGTATGAAAAAAATACTGTTGATGTCATACAAAAATTACAAAAACAGGGGGTAAAAATTGTTGCAGTGGAACAGGACGTGCGAAGTAAGCTATTTTATCAGGTGAGGTATGCATTTCCGTTAGCGATTGTTGTCGGCCATGAATCGAATGGTGTGTCAAAAGAAGTTCTGGATATAGCAGACATGATCGTCGAACTTCCCATGTGGGGGATAAACAAAAGCCTCAATGTGATGGTATCACTGGGGATTGTATTGTACGAAGTGATGGAGCAGTATGGATAATACGACGATCTACCTTATTCGTCATGGTGATCTTGAATATCCAAGGAATGAAAAGGGTCAACGTTTTCTGTATGGGCCAGATACCCCCTTAAGTGATACAGGGAGAGCGCAGATACAACAGTTGGCCGAAAGACTTGACCGTGAAGGTCGAAAGCTAGAGCGCATCTATACCAGTCCATTTCGGCGTGCTGTCGAAACATCAGACATTATTGCCTCTGGGCTTGGGCTCCCGAAGCCAATTCATGATCCTCGTTTTCAAGATATCGACCCCGGCTCCATGGTAGGCAAGCTTTTGGATGATGTGATTACCGGTCGTATACAAGATTACGGTGAGATGCACGAGGACGTGATGAAACGAATGGTGCATGGCGTAAAAGAAGCGGTTCGTGATAATCCGGGAAGAACGATTGGAATTGTGAGTCATGGTGATGCCATTCGGGTACTTCTATTCCGTTTGTTGGATCCCGAGGCCCTTTTGCCGCCGATCACCGAGCTTATCAAAGAAGACTATTTAGAGAAAGGCGAGGCATGGCGTTTGGTGGTTACTCCAGAGCTTCGGTTAGTTGAGCGGGAATACATTGGTCGCCCTCCTGAACTTTGGGGTCACGGAGAACGGAAATCATGAAAAAAGGAATTGTTTATTTCGTTGTATCTATCGTTTTGTTGTCATCATTCGCATTACTGTCGAAATACGAAGATCGTCCCGCGCTTCGTAATCTGGATTTTGCCGTTACGGTGAAAGTGCAGGAGCGCATCGATACATCATCGCATCTTCGGTTGGCCGACTTCGTTGGAAATGTGATGGAGGGAGCGACGTTTTTTGCCAGTTCCGAATTTACTGTTGTCGCGACACTTATTATGACTGGGATTGCAGTATATGATAGAAAGAAAAAGCGATGGAACTATAAAGCAGTTATTATTCCCTTTGCGTTAGTGTTGCTAGTGCTTGTTGAGATAGTGGGGAAATCCATCGTCCATCATCCTTCGCCCCCGTTTTCTATGATTAAGAATCCGGCGACCATGTTTCCTGCGGATTATGTGAATGAACAGTTTTCATATCCATCGGGTCATGCTGCTAGGGCAATATTTCTTGCCTTAATTTTGCTGACAACAATACAACAATATAGCAATTTCACAATGAGAAAGCGATTATTTTCAGGATTGGGGCTGGGATTATATGTTGGCCTTGTATCGATAAGCAGCATCTACCTCGGCCACCATTGGTTTTCGGATGTAGTAGGCGGGTTACTTTTAGGCGGGTCGTTGGGGGTATTGACGTGGATGAGTGTTCACCCGTATAATACCCATACAATGAGTGACTAAGAGCTAACCATTGGTGAGGATTTCGATATCCCGACCGAATGGTCGGTTTTTTTGTCTTCATTGAACGATTTGCACTTTAACAATCGAATGGTGATAGGATATTTTTTGATGTAAGCAGATTTTTGGTCAAACAAAAGTCCTTATGTCAATTTTTTTGAGAGTTTGATCCTGGCTCAGGATGAACGCTGGCGGCGTGCCTTAAGC
>CAYSAP010000040.1:0-4226 GCA_964429085.1 uncultured Gammaproteobacteria bacterium
CCCCGGTTGCGAACCAGGAGAAGGGCATTGAGATACTCATGAAAACTCACGGCAGGAGGAATCGCGTTGACAAAAACCTCTCGAACCGGTGAATCCCCGGATGCCCCGAATTCCGCAGGAGATGCGCTCTCCTTAAAATCATTCGGGTATCTAACTTCAAACCCGTATGTATCATTTTTATACGTTTTCCATTTGTCTATGTTCGCGCTCACTTCCCCATCCGGCAAAAACTCTTTTCTTGCAAGAAAAAGGGGGGTTGTTTGAATCCTGTCAATCTCGTTTATTGCGTCATTCGCTTTTCGAAGCAAAAACAGGGAAACTGCTCCCGCAATCACCGTAAGGAGAAGAAACGTCAATACCGATCGCTGGTTTAATCGTGAAAATGTTGATTCCACAAGAAAATGGCTACATCGTTACCATACCACAAAGCGCGTCCATGAAAAAGAAACACCCCCGACGCGATGTCGGGGGTGTTTCTCATAAATCCCCTACTTCGAGAAAACCTGGGGAACCATGCCGCCTGAAGGAAGCCCGGGAAGCGAATAGCCATTTAGCCAATCATTATTATACACGCCCGATGTCGTTGTAGAATTCCCCGACCAAATGAAATCGTCTTCAGATGCTACATCTACAAAAGCAAGGGAACCAATGGGAACCATGGCTCCATCGCCTTGCAAGCTCACGGAAAGAGCACTTCCGGTAACAACCTCCGAAACAATGCTACGAAGCTCAAAGTATCTGATTGTACCTGCTGGAATCTGTATAGCTTCTTTTACACCATCGGTATACGAAATTGAATTAAAGTAAATTTCAACAAGCCCTCCCGCCTGATGAAGAGCTGTCGGGCTATTCAAGGGGTTTCTTGCGTATGCCTGAACGGAAAATCCGGAATCGCTATATCCATATAGTTGGAGTGCACTTGTTTTTGGAGAAGGAGAGGAAATAGTAAACGAGACCTTACCAAGTCCAACATCCTCTGCTGACGACGCGGTTACCTTGAAACGATAAAGTGTCATTGTTCCATTCGTAAGCGTATTCGAGGGAACGGGAAGACGTTCAAGTGTTGGAAACGATCGAACAAGTATTATTTCAGACCCAGAGACGTCCCATGGTGTCGAAGAATACACATATGTTCCTGAAGTTTGGCCTATGCCCCTCGTTTGAGCTGACAGCGCGCCACTATACCCAATTTGAATAAGATTCCCCACCTTTCCTGGCTGGGCTGTCCCTACTCGTGAAAGATCAACTTTAATCGTCATAAGTTTATCGCCGTCCTTTGGGATTATGAAATCACCAAAAAGGGTCGCGATAGCTTGACTGGCGCCTCCCGCAAAGACCGCTTCACCAACTTTTGTACCGCCATCCCATATAGTTACCTTTACAAAATCAGTCGGCAACGCGCTTTTTGAAAGTGTGAGTCCGAGTTTATCTAATCTTATGGGCTCGGTAGTTGCATGCCATCTCAAAACAGTGAGAACCTGATCAGTGGTTCCGCCAATACCATACCGCGGCGCTGATGGTGCTGATGGATCAAGCGAAACCGTAAGCATTCCGCTTGTGGCAGTACTTTTTTTCGCAAACTTCACCGCATCAGCCGCGGCTTGACCGTTTTTATCGGATACTTCAACATAGCTTCCGTCTCCCATAAGAAACGTACCGAGAGAATTCCATTTTCCTCCATCCATTTGCTGATTCACATATACCGTACTGGGAATCTGAACTCCACCGATATTTGCAAGAATTTTTACCGGAACATTTGTCGAACGATTCGCATGCTGTGTCCACCACATTGATATCTCGTAACTATCGTATGCGGTTCCCGGAAGCGACGGGGACCAACGGTATGTCTCAAGAGTGCTTAAGCCGCAACTGTAGAGAGAACCCTTCCCGTAAAATCCGCTCGCGCCCGATAGACACCACGAGCCCGTACGTGATGTTCCAGGGTTACCATCATCAACAATGATCTCGTTGAGTGGTAACGGAAGTTCGGCCTTGATGCCAAACGGCGCGTCGCTCAAATCTTCGGCAACAGGAACCGCGTTCACGCGATGCATCACCCGGATTCGATAATCGCTCGCTACTTGCATATCTACAGGCACCACATATTGAAGAGAGCCCGTATTGACAATATCTCCCGTCGGTCCCGTCAAGTGATATTCATAGCCGGGACGAACTAAATCCACCATGGCCGTCGGGGCATTGGTTGAATTCCATTTGATAACCACGGTCTGGCCTCTTTGCCACGTCTCTCCCCCATTCGGAGAAAGAACGGTGATGGAGGGAACAATCGTCCCGCCCGAGGAAGAAAGAGTTTGTGCCGTAAGCCCTTCTACAGAAACATTCAGATACGCGGATGAAGCGATCACGGAAACGGTTCCGCGAAGCTCAAAATACCGCGTTGCGCCGTCTGGAATAACGATCGGAGCGCCTGCGCTGCCTACATTCATATCAACGATCTCGGTTGATATAGTGCCGCTCTGCGTCCCGACGGGGTTTGACGCATATGCCTGCATTGAAAATCCGGAATCGGCGTATGCATAAAGTCCCAAATCGCTTAAAACCGCTCCGGACTTAGAAGTGCCCACATTGAAACTCGATATTTTAATATCACCGCCTCCTTTCGGAGCAAACGCGCTGAAGCGATAGAGAGTAAGCGTGCCGTTGGAAAGGGTGTTTGTTGGAATAGATAACCTCGTATACAACTGTTTTAATACTGAAGATACAATACTAAACGGCGTATCGCCCCAGTCATTCACGATACTTCCACCTACTAAGGTCTTGATAAAAAGCAGATACGTGCCAGCTGAGAGTGTTGATGGCACTGTTATAATAACCGCACCACTGTTTAACGTATCGCCCACTAAAGAATAATCTACTCCAGTAGAAGTGTTTCGCGCGCCAATACTCAATAAATTAGAGCTGGGAATGTTACTGCTTGTCCAACTGATTTTTTGCGTACTCCCAACAGGCCACGTCTCTCCCCCGTTCGGAGAAATGACGGTGATGGAGGGAACAATCGTCCCGCCCGAGGAAAGAGTTTCTGTTGGTAATGCTATGAAGACCGGATAAGAAGAGACAGTTGCGCCAGCAGTTTTATTCGCTACTCCGAGCCGAACCTCAAAATATCTCGTTGATCCTCCGGGAATGTTAATTAGATTAGGGGAATTGAACTCAACAAGACCTTTATCTCTGAATACACCTGGAATTGGTCCCGAATGTGCAGATAGTGAAAAAGCACTGTCCGCATAGACATACATAACCGGATCAAATGCATCCGCACCTGAAATCTGTACGTTAAAGGTTGGATTATTAATAGTACCATCACCAGTACTTGACTTGACTGCAAAGCGATAGATAATATTCGTGCCATTCACGAGTGTATTCGTCGGAATAGGAAGGTTCGAATACTTGAATGCTACTTGTGTTGATTCCATTTTTACAAACTTCACCGCGTCTGCCGCGACTTGGCCATACTGGTCTGAAATTTTTACAGAACCGCCGTCTGCCCTAGTCCCTGTCCCGGGGCCAAACGTATATATGCCGAGCGAATTCCATTTCCCGCCGTCTATCTGCTGGTTCACGCGTTTCTGAGTCGCATCCGCTCCACTCTCTTCCTCAATCTGCACAAGACCCGCTGTCGAACGGTTTGGATGCGAAGTCCACCACATAAACACTTCATATTTTGCCGATTCCTGAAACGACGGAATCCAACTGAAAATATCAGCTCCGGACCCGCAGGAATAGAGCGAGTCAACACCGTAAAAACCCGAGGACACCGACTTACACCACGTCCCGAATTTCTTCGTCTGCGAAGACGTGTTATCTATAATAGTTTCGGACAACGAAGTGCCTGTCGTCGCTCCCGCAACAATCCCCGCATACGCCCCACTCTGATTGATGTACGCCAAAAGACCGTCGATTTCCGAAACAAGCGCGGAAATATTCTGAAGAAGGCCTTTAATCTCTTGATCATTGGCACTAGCCGCAGTTGAAATAAACGGCATCAATGCGATAAAAACCGCAACGAGAAAATATATTATTTTTTGCATAAATAAGCGAAATTAAGAGTAAAAATAACCTTTATACAAAGTATATAACCTCCCTCCTAAATTGCAACTTTTAAGACAAAAAATAACGTCTACCTTATCCCATGCTTCAGCGAGCCGATATGCTTTTGAAACAATGGGAGGAAAAATTTACTCGGTCTCGAACGTATGAGAGAAATT
>CAYSAP010000041.1:0-3738 GCA_964429085.1 uncultured Gammaproteobacteria bacterium
TATCAGTTGTTTGTTCGTATACCTGTACGGTTTCTCTCGCGACCCGACGCCAGCTAAACTGAGCAACCCAATCAAATCCTTTCCGGATAAGATCCCGTTTTTCCGAAGAATCCAGCTGTAACACTTCCAGAATAGACCGTGCAAAATCGGCGGTATCTGCCGGATCAAACATACGCGCCGGACCTGCAATTTCCGGAACACTTGCCCGGTTTGTAACGACCACCGGCACGCCGCACGCCATAGCTTCCAATACCGGAAACCCGAATCCCTCATACCATGAGGGCAATACGACGCAATCGGAAGCCGAATACAATCCTGCCATATCTTCTGCCTTTATAAACCCCGGACGAACAACATATTTTGCCATTCCTATCGAATTGATACGATGCAGAATGTCGCGCGTCTCACGGATTTCCATATCCGTGAATGCAGACCCTGCCAGCACGAGTTTACAATCCCGTGATTTGGCAAGTTTTGCCCGCACTAGTTTCCATGCGTTGATAAGGCCGGCAACATTTTTGTTCCAGTTCACGTCCCCTATATACAGGACGTATTCATCCGGCAGATGGTACCGTTTTCTGACATCTTCCAAAACGCCGGCACTTCGTACTTGTTTATAATCCGGGCTCGGTGCAAGCGGAACCACGTGAACCCACGCAGGAAGCCTGCCGGTCAGGCGCAGAATATCATCCTTACTGCATTTGGAATCGGTAATGATTCCTGATGAGCCCAGAAGCGACAGGCGCTGGATCTGCCATTTACATTTCCCGCGCACCCCCGGGGGAAATTTGTCCGGAAAAACGAGCGGGATAATGTCATGAACCGTCACGACGGTAGGAAACCGC
Organism: uncultured Gammaproteobacteria bacterium; assembly: GCA_964429085.1. GTDB lineage: Bacteria > Patescibacteriota > Microgenomatia > UBA10105 > UBA927 > UBA927. The sequence continues at coordinate 846 of CAYSAP010000041.1, forward strand.
TTAGTAAACGGCAATGTCAGGAAAAACGGGTCAAAAAAAGGATAGTGCACGATATCGGTGCCTTTCGGAATATCCTCTATGTGGGTAAAAAATGAATACGAATGGTTTTTTTCGTATTTCTGCAGCGCATCTATCAGATTTTTGGTATAGACGCCGGTTCCCCGCATCCGGTGCTCGGTCGAAAGCGGCAACGTGTTGATTGCAATATGCATACGATACCCATGAGTATAGCCCAAAATAGAGGGATAGTCGACACGGATATGTGCGGGGTTACTTCACTCCGAACAGCCTCAAAATACTCTGCCACAGTGATGGCCGTGGTGCTATGGGTGTCACGACTGGCGCCCCGGGTTTTGCGGGCGATGTCGTTGGCTGCACTCTCGGCGGCACATTCGTTACTTTCGGGACAACGTTCTTTGGGCCTACATTTAGCCCGCCAGTCACCAATGGAGTCAAACTTGCTCCCCTGCCACTTCAGGGGAAAACGGCCCTGGCATGCAACCGTTGTTTGCCCGTATGGCAAAATAATACGCGCCACCCGGCAAGCTCGAGATATCTACGGATCTTGAGTCACTGTTTCCGAAATTTGATAATCCGTAGATATATTTCTTCGAGGAAGATCCGTATGCCACGGTCCATGAGGTGGCTTTCTCTGCTGCCCCCCAAGACAATCTCACTGTATTGCTGCCCATGGCTTTGGCACTAAACGGCCAGGCTACTTTCGGCGCTTCGGTAGTACATACCGGAGGAAGGGTCGTACTGCCGGGAAGTCCGGCGCTTTCCCCATATGCCCAAACATGCCCAACAGCCATCGAAAGGATCGTGCCGACGGCTAACACTGCACCTGTTTTGGACATAGTATTCATACACTCCTCCTCACCAAAAAAACAATATTTTATGACGCCTATTATCACGTTACATACTTTACCCGCACGTGTCAAGGCCTTTCTTACTTTAAACTATCAGGCATTCGTGGTACTCTCAGTGCTGATTACAAAACACCTTTTTTCTCTATGAAGCGTTCAGACGAAAACATAGGCATAGTAGGATACGGGCAGATCGGTCAGGCGATTTCCAAATTTTATAAGAATCCCAAAATCCAAAACCGCACGAGAGACGACGGATTTTCCAATCTTGACGTGTTACATGTGTGCATCCCATTCTCCCCCCGCTTCGTCTCCATTGTCCGGAACGCTATGCATAAAGGGCACCCCGGTATTACCATCATTCATTCCACGGTCGCCGTGGGTACGACAAAAAAGATCGGCGGCATGGTGGTCCATAGCCCCGTAAGGGGCGTACACCCGCATCTTTTTGAAGGAATACAAACATTCGTCAAATTTATCGGCGCAGACAACAAAATTGCCGCCCGGCGGGCAGAGCATCACCTCAAAAGCCTGGGATTGCGTACAAAAATCTTTTATCCTTCAAAAACCACAGAGCTGGGGAAACTCCTGGATACGACCTACTACGGCCTCTGTATTGCCTTCCACGGCGAAATGCAGCGCTTCTGCAGGAAACAAGGCATTACATTTGATGACGCCGTGACTGAATTTAATCGCACGTATAACGCGGGATACAAAAAACTCGGCATGGAGCACGTCATTCGGCCGGTACTGCGGGCCCCCAATCCGACAATCGGAGGCCACTGCATCATCCCCAATGTGCAACTATTAAAAAAAACCTTAAAAAGCAAGGCGTTTGATCTCGTTCTTAGCTACCGCCCGAGGAAAAAGAAATGAAACGGAAAAAAATCACCCTGGTGGTTGTTATCCCCTGCTACAACGAAGAAAAGACGCTTGCCAGCGTTATCAAGTCCATTCCGAAGCGGATTGCCGGCATTGCAAAGATACGTACGCTCGTCGTGGACGACGGCTCGACGGATGAGACCGTCCGTATGGCAAAAAAATGCCATGTGTCACATATCATTTCTCATTATCGAAACAAAGGATTAGGTGCTACATTTCGGACCGGTCGGGATGAAGCGCTTTCTTTAGGGGCCGACATCATCGTTACGATAGATGCGGACGGGCAGTTTGACGCGAAAGAGATCCCCAAACTTATCACGCCTATCGTCGAGAAAAAAGCAGATATGGTGACGGGCTCCCGATTTCTGACCGGCAAAAAGATACCCAATATGTCTCCTGAGCGGCTCTTTGGCAATAAAGTGTTTACGATGGTGGTAAATATGCTGACCGGCGGACACTTCACGGATACCCAGTGCGGCTTTCGCGCATATAGCAGTGAGGCTGCCATGCACCTACTGCTCCACGGCGACTTTACGTATACCCAAGAGGTTTTTTTAAATTTGGTAGATCTAGGAATGGTCATCCGGGAGACTCCTATACATGTCAAATATTTTAACGGGAGAAAATCGCGTATTTCCGGCTCGCTACTTAGATACGGGAGAAATAGCATCGGCATCATTATTCGGGCAGCGCGTGACATACAGCCGCTTAAATTCTTTGGCATCCCGGCCGTATTCATGCTTGTATCAGGAATTACACTCGGAACCTTCATGTTTGTGCGCTACGTCATCCTCCATCAGACCTCTCCGTATAAAACGCTTATCGATGTGGCTATGGCGCTGGTCATCATGGGTATCCTTGTCATGTTTCTGGCTCTCATTGCCGATATGCAGCGGGAATTCCGTCATAATCAGGAACGCATACTCTACTTTCTCAAAAAGGACCATTTCAAAAAGAAATCGTAAATCACACCCATTATGTGCGGTATATTCGGCATTGTATCCGGCAAGCGTGCACCTATCTCTGCAACCCAGGTAAATAAAATTACTGATGTACTGTTTGTGCTTTCAGAGTCGCGCGGCAAAGAATCGTCCGGCATCGCTGTTTCCTCCGGCAATACGCTACGGGTCTATAAAACCCAGCAA
>CAYSAP010000041.1:3768-4015 GCA_964429085.1 uncultured Gammaproteobacteria bacterium
CGCGAGGCTCGTTACCAACGGCCCGGCAGAGTATAACCGCAATAACCAGCCGGTCGTCAAAGACGATATTGTAGGGATCCATAACGGCATTATCACCAATGATGCGGGTCTTTGGAAACAGTACCCAACGCTGAAACAAAAATACGACGTGGATACCGAAGTACTCTTGAGCCTCACCCGTCATTTTCTCAATCATGGCTATCTTATTCCGCAGGCGATAGCAATGGTGTTTGAACTTCTAGAAGGC
>CAYSAP010000042.1:0-2095 GCA_964429085.1 uncultured Gammaproteobacteria bacterium
GCTTGTTTCACCGGTTCTCCCAAATATTTTTCTGCGTCTGCTTTTATCTTAGATAGGATCTTGGCAGAAATTTCCTGGGGAGTGAATGTTTTTCCCTCCACCTCAATCACTGCCATATCGTTTTTGCCGGATTTGATAGTGTATGGAAGCCACTTGGCATCCGTTTGGACTGACGCATCTGAATATTTGCGTCCGACCAACCGCTTGACGGAAAATACTGTCGATTTGGGCTTCAATACGGTTTGCCGCTTAGCGACATCGCCGACAATATTTTTGATAGGATCAACAACAGACGGGATGACGTTGCGTCCCTCTGCCGAATGGATTACTTTGGGAGCCCCTCCCTCCATAACCGCCACGCATGAGTTGGTAGTGCCTAAATCAATACCTATAATTTTTGCCATATATTTCTCCTTTCTTTGAAGAATTAATTAATTTTGATGCCGCTGCTCCTACTTTTACCCGTGCAACACGCAACACCTTGCTGCGAAACCGGTATCCGGGCAGAACTTCTTCCATAACCTGATTTTCTTTTCCCTCTACTACTTCTATACAATCCATTTCCGTCGGATCAAATTGCCGGTTAAGCACCTCAATGCGCTCCACACCCTGCTCCGCGAGCACCGACAATAACTCTTTGTACGCTAAATCCAAACCCGGATCGTGAAGGTGCACTTTCACCTGAGTGAACGTGTCTACCACCGGCAATAAACGGGAAAGAATAATCTCTCCGGCAAATTGCCGTACCTCGGTAACGCGCTCGCTGCTTCGCTTCTCCAAATTCTGATAGTCAGCAAGTGCCCTCATATATTTTGTTTTCCATTCTAATACCACTGCGTCAGCTACTTCGTTTGGCACATCTTCCGTCGGTTTTGTTTGTGTATTTATTTTTTTCGTTGGTTTCATAGGCAATAGAAAAAAACCTGCACGTGTTCTTAACTGGCAAATTCATCGATAAGATTTCCAAGATATCGAACCACAGGGATCACTGCAGCGTAATTAAGCCTGCTCGGTCCGACAACACTGATAGCTCCGGACACATGCGGCGTTTTGAACTTGTAATACACAAATCCGCATTGGGTAAGGGCGCCGGTCGACAAATCATCACCGAGCAAAACAGAAAAAGGATCAGTATGAAGCTCCAGGACATGCCACCAAAAATCATATTCATCCAGCGTTCCTAATAAGTCGTGGGTTAGCTGATAATCGTAAAATTCCGGCATGTCTAATATATTTGCCGCTCCTGAATAATACAAATCGCCTTCATTCGTTGCGGTAATGGCAAGTGTTTTCGTTTTTTCCGCAAGGGCTTTGGTCGCTTCCCGAAGCAACTTGTCGATTTCCTGCCGGTAATGCCAAACTTTTTCTTTTACCGCTACTTCTTCCGCTACCGACAAGTCTTTCGGCTTCATGAGCTGATCGACATAATATTTCAGCGCAATTGGCGTCGGAGCACGGCCGGATGACGTGTGGGGCTGGCTCAGCATCCCCAACTCGGTCAAACGAACCATCTCATTGCGGATCGTTGCCGGGGATACGCCCAAGCTATGTTTTTTCTCCAGCGTTTCGCTTCCGACTGCCTCAGCAGTCGCGATATATTCATCGATAATCGCCTTGAGAATCTGTATCTGGCGCGGTGTCAAATCGGTTACTGCGTCCATATTAGCACTAATATACATCGAGTGCTAACTTGTGTCAAGCCCCACCTATTGCCATTACTGTAGTACTCCTTCATAATGTGTAATAGGCATGAAACGAGTTGTTATTATTGTGCTTTCCCTGATACTTTTTCTGGCTATTCCGGCTTCTGTTTTTCTGTCTATACGTAGCCAGGAACTTCGAAAAAAAGCCGCTCCGGCAACGACACTCACACTAACCCCTGCCACACTGACCAAAGCGGTGAACGAAGAATTCACGCTGGAAGCACGTATGGATACGGCGGAGAATCAGATTGTCGCAGTAGAGTTAAACATTACGTTTGATCCCACAAAACTTCAAGCGGAGTTTATCCATAACGGCACGATGTTTCCAAATATTCTTTCATCAGGAAAGGTCGGCAACGGAACGGTTTCTATCGCGCTCGGGGCCACCAACA
>CAYSAP010000042.1:2105-3712 GCA_964429085.1 uncultured Gammaproteobacteria bacterium
GCCCATTACCGGAACCGGAACGGTTGCCACAATCAAATTTAATGCCCTTGCCGCAACATCATCTCCAATAGCAGTTCGGTTTTCATCGGACACCTTTGTAGGAGCGCTCAATGAAGGGAGCACAAACGCATTAACAAGCTCTATCCCCTCCACAATCACAATCACCGGTGGCAACGCGCCCACTCCAACACCAACAAGCTCCATAACCTTAACACCAACACTAACGCCAACAGGGGGCGCAAGCGACAGCGCAAGTCCATCGGGCATCACTATAGACAGCCCGGTAAAAAATTCATCGGTTACCACCACACAACCCAAGATTGAAGGAACCGCTCCCGCAGGAAGCACGGTTACCATTACGGTCTACTCAGACCCGATCACGGTTACAGTTACAGCCGACGCAGACGGCAATTGGACCTACACGATGGCAGAACCTTTAGCATCGGGTCCCCACACCATCATCGTGGCCGCTCAGGATCCCAACTCCGGCACGTCACACACGGCAACACTGGCGTTCGTCGTTGCGACAGGCGGCGAAAATGGCGCATCCGGAAGCGCCGTTCCGGTTTCCGGATCTACGGAAAACACGATGATTCTCCTGGGTCTTGGAATGCTATTTATCCTTACCGGATCTATGGTACCCCATTTTAGGAGGCTTAACTCATGAGTATTTTCATGCGGCAAGCCACAGGAAGGACAACGTCGGTCATATCATTCTTAGGACTTATCATATTCTTACCGCTCTTCATTATGGCGGTCGGGCAAACCATTACCTTGATGTCTCGGGCAGCCGGAACACCGGCAAATATAATAGTAGATACAACAACCAAACTGGAAGGTATCAAAACGGATTTCTATCATGCATTTGCCCAGGGAGGAGAAGAGTCAAACGACATGCTCGCCTCGATCACCTCTGACGTAAGAGCACTCAAGCCCCAGCTTATACGTCTTGATCATCTTTATGACCACTATCAGGTTGTCGGCCGGGACGGAAACGGTTTGACCTTCGATTGGTCCAAACTGGATTCGGTCGTCAACACTATTACATCGACGGGGGCCAGACCAGTTTTTGCGCTTTCTTACATGCCGGGTGTTATAGCGAAAGACGGAAATATCATAAACCCCCCCAATGACTGGAATGAATGGACGCTTGTCGTACAAAAAACCATAGAACACTACAGCGGCAAAAATGATCGCAATATGAATGGCGTCTATTATGAAGTATGGAATGAGCCAGATTTAGCGCAATTCGGCGGATGGAAGCTAGGGGGCGATAAAAACTATCTCACACTGTACCGCTATGCTTCCACAGGAGCCAATAATGCCAAAAACGTCAATACATTTTATCTGGGAGGCCCGGTTACCACCGGTTTATATAAAAATTGGATTGTGGCACTGGTCCAGTCCGGAGCACGGGTGAATTTCTTCTCCTGGCACTCGTATCTCGCGGATCCGCAGCGGTTTGCCACCGACCAACGCAACATTATCCAATGGCTGCTTCCCTATCCAAACTACACATTGCTCCCCAAGCTCATCACGGAATTCGGATTTACCGGGAGCAAAAGTGCGGCGTACGGAAGTTCATACGCTGCTGCACACGCCACCGC
>CAYSAP010000043.1:0-2605 GCA_964429085.1 uncultured Gammaproteobacteria bacterium
GGAGTCTGCAAAACTTCTATGCAAGGGTTCGATTCCCTTCCGAGCCTCAATTGCCTACTTCTTTCGCCTCAGTAATACAAAACCCACCCAAATTGTCACACTCAGCACACTCAGGGCGGCCCCAAATTTCAGCGAATCCGGCTCATACGAAAACGTCACGACATGCGCGCCTTTCGGCACGACGACTCCGCGGAATGTATAGTTCGTGCGGTATATATCCATTTGCTTTCCGTCCACACGCGCCTTCCAGCCGGGGTAATAGGTATCGGACAGAACAAGAAATGCATCGGATGGGGTTTCGACATCTATCGAAACCTTGTTTGGCGTATATTCGGTTATGTGAACGCGCTTTATCCCGGGTAGGTTATCCGGAACAAACAAAACGGACGCATCAACAAATGCGGTACTGGTAAAATCCGTCTCTTTTGCAAACATGCCAGCCAATTCCCGATCCGGATCAGTCTCGATCGTAAGATGCGTCACAAGATAGGCCCGCGGAAGTGACGACTGCCGTTTACTGACTTGCCAATTGGCATCTTCCCACAGCAAATCTGATAGGGCTGCCAAACCGTCTGTTTTTTTGGTGACTAATGCTGCAGTTCCGGTTAGATCCAAAAACCGCTGCCGGCGGGCAGCAATCTCTGCACTCACCGTCGCGTCCGAAATAATATTCACGTCACTTCTCCGTATATCTTTTAGACGGTCCCCCGAGTTTACGAAACTCACCAGTTCCGCATACCGTCGGATATGCAGCGGATCAAAATACTGCAAAGAATATAATCCATAGTAGGTAGTCAGGTTGGTTCGAAAATCAGCACTCCCGATACCGAAATATCTGCTTACCCCGACTTCTTTTGCGATTGCCGAAAATACAGGAACCTGAGGAAACACCCGTTCCCGGGGTGCAAACGGTAGGAACTTCTGCGCATTATAGATTCCCAGGAAAAAAATCACGATAAGGGCGCCACCCAATCCCAGGGGCCGCGCACCACGGACACGAAACGCGAGCAAGGTGGCTATGACAAATACGCCAAATCCGGCGGCTTCAATCAGTGTAGTCCTAAGACTCACCATGCGGCACCCGGAAACAGTGGGAGGACAGGCAACGTGAAGCCAATAGAGAACACCGGTTCCTATAAGAATTGCCCCCAATATCGCACTAAACCAAATTAACCACGAACGGGTTTTTTCCCATGGGAGCGTTTCCCATGCAGATATCCCAATCCCCCCTAATATGGCAAGGGAAAATGTCGTAAGCACAAACACCCGGCTCGGTACATCAGATGAAAGCACAGGAATAGGTAAAGAAAAAAATAATTTCGCACCAAACCATTGAAGCGTCGTTACTATGGAAATAACGGTAACAGTTAGAAAAAACCTGACTATCGGGGTGCGCACATACCGGAGAGCGATGAAAGCAAAAAATACGGGCAATAACCCGACATATGCGACTGTTTCCGTATAATCGTGCGGGCCGAAATAATTGTAGGTTGCTTGATTACCGAAGTAATTAGGGATAATGACGGTAATAAGATGGCTAATCGGTAAGAGAAACCGATCAAAAATAAATGCGCTTGATTGTCTGTTGATCGTGGAGAGCGAGTAGAGTTCCAAACTCGGAAGCAATTGAGCCGCAGAAATACCGACCCCCAGTATAGCGAATGCGCCAACCTGCATTGTCTGAATAAAAGGCAACCGGCACAGGGCGTACAAAACAAATATCCCAAGTACATATATGATCATGTGCGGTTGACCGGAAAGCATCATGAAACCCACCACGGCAGGCACAGCAAATAAGCCGTTGCTACCGAGAGTTTTTTTGAATACCTCAACAATACCAAGAAGCAGAGGAAGACCGGCAAGTACATACAAAAATTCACCATACTCAAGCCGGACAATAGAGAACCCGGAAAGAACAAGCGTCACGGAGGTAAATACAGCAGAAAGGTTCGACATTTGAAGTTTCCTTGCATACCAATAGGTCGCTATCCCCAACACGACCGGCTGAAACATCACGTAGAGTGTCCAAGCGATAGTGGGAGATAGGAACAAAAAAAATATACCGAACGGTGTCAAATACCCGGGATGCATGATAGCCAGAAGCGGTGTGCCCGCCGCATTATACGGATTCCAAAGCGGCATAACTCCCGTTTGTGCAATGCGGGCGGCAACCACACGCAAGGGGTACAAATGCCTGAACGCATCATCAACAACCGGCTTATGGGGAATTGCCGGTACGCCGTTTACTGAATTGGCTGTTTTCCACGGCTCGTACCACGTGAGCATATAGTCGGCAGGAATCGGAACCATGCCTTTAAAAATAACCGGAGAAAAAAGAAGAAGCGTTATGAAACCTAGAATAATGAAGAAATAATAACGACGAAACATCGTACGTATTGTACAACAATCGTCGCCTTTAACAATCCAATGGTGATAGGGATCCAGAGCAAGTAATCGGAGCCACACCGCATAAATGCGGAAGCGACCCTGATTATATGCATAGAATCTAGGGTTTTGAGAGAAAAATATCAAAGATCATCCACCTAATTGGTGAATATCTCGATCGATCGATATTTTTCAAATAGAAAGGAGGTGATCCATCCCC
>CAYSAP010000043.1:2692-3220 GCA_964429085.1 uncultured Gammaproteobacteria bacterium
CTTTGGTGGCTTGACGGGCGGTGTGTACAAGACCCGAGAACGTACTCACCGCAGCCTGCTGATCTGCGATTACTACCAATTCCAACTTCATGAGGGCGAGTTGCAGCCCTCAATCTGAATTGAGGCGAAATTTCAGAGATTTGCTTGGCATTACTACCTTGCGTCCCATTGTTATTCGCCATTGTAGGGTGTGTGTGGCCCAGGTCATAAGCGCCGTGCTGACTTGACGTCATCCGTTCCTTCCTCGGTGGCATGAGCCACCGCAGTCTCCGATGACACTTGTAACATCGGATACGGGTTGCGCTCGTTCTCCCACTTAAGGGAACACCTCACGGCACGAGCTGACGACAGCCATGCAGCAGCTGTGCTACCATCCTTGCGGATCCCCCTCCATTTCTGGTGGGGTAAACGGTAGCATGTCAAACCCTGGTGAGGTCCTTCGCTTTGTCTCGAATTGAACCACACGCTCCACTGGTTGTGCGGGTCCCCGTCAATTCCTTTGAGTTTTAGCCTTGCGGCCGTACTCCC
>CAYSAP010000044.1:0-466 GCA_964429085.1 uncultured Gammaproteobacteria bacterium
GCGCACGGTCCGAAGACTATCGTCATCGCGCGCTTTACTCCGATTGTCCGCACATTTGCGCCGATTGTCGCAGGCATAGGCAAAATGCGTTATCAGACATTTTTATTGTATAACGTTATCGGCGGAGCGCTGTGGGGGGTTGGGCTTCCTCTTGCCGGATATTTTTTAGGGAAAACAATTCCCGGCGTTGATAAATATCTTTTGCCGATTATTATTGCGATTATTTTCGTTTCGTTTTTACCGGGCGCGTATCACGTGCTCAAGGAATATCGCGCGCACAAAAAATCGTCCTCTCCGGTATAAAAACGGCCACAGCTAATGCAAAAACCCGATCGATATGCGGGCATACGTGCCGTACTTGCAGAGCTATATGAATGATATAGATTGAAGGAGAAGAGTGCCTTTTCTAACGATTACGGCAGTGCCCGAGCGCGCTTGACAAAAGCGCTTGTGCGGTATATAATTC
>CAYSAP010000044.1:476-759 GCA_964429085.1 uncultured Gammaproteobacteria bacterium
TTCCAGCACTAACGTAATTGATTATTAGTAGTTTATTATAAAGTCGTATGAGTATAACAAAAGATTTTTCTTTCGGTTCGGGGAAAAAGGTCTCAGCATTTATTGCCGTGCTGTTGATCTCGGCGAGTTTTGCTTTTGCTACGCAGCCAATACCACCGGCAAGCCCCGAGATGGATATTACGGAAATTAACCAATACTCGTTTCCATTTCCTCCGTTCGATTGTATTCAAAATCCTATCACGAGTCCCGTTTCAATTACCGGTATGGGAGTGGGCAGTGCGCC
>CAYSAP010000044.1:769-2539 GCA_964429085.1 uncultured Gammaproteobacteria bacterium
GGCGACGGTAATGTTGAAGATACCGTGAGTTCTGTTTTTACTCCGAGTTCTGGCCAGTCAAACTTTTCATTTACATTTAATGCGGGCGCGCACCCATATACGACAGGTGGCGCAAAGACTATTAAGGCGCGGCTATATCACGTAAATCCTCCGGGAAATGACGGGCAAGCGGATTCTTCTGCGACTTTAAATGTGTGCGTGACTGTTCCTCCTCCGACCAATGCCGCCCCGGTTTTGGGATCTATCGGCAACCAGTCAACAGACGAACTTGCGGCTCTTTCTTTTATCGCAAGCGCAACCGATGCCGATGGCGATACGCTGACGTATTCTCTCTCCGGTGCTCCAGCCGGCGCTTCAATAAATTCTTCGACGGGAGTATTTTCGTGGACGCCGACAGAATCGCAGGGTCCGGGTTCTTATGCCTTTGATGTCGTTGTATCCGATGGTAACGGTGGGATTGATTCAGAAACAATCACAGTCACGGTAAACGAAGTAAATAGCGCTCCTGTGGCCACCGATACTTCGATATCTACCCATCAGAATACCGGTGTTACCATAACCATGCCGGCTACGGATTCAGACCTTCCTGCCAATACATTAAGTTATTCTGTGGTATCCGGCCCTTCGCATGGCAGCTTAGGCTCTGTTTCGGGAAACCAAGTGGATTATACTCCGTCGACGAATTATATCGGGCCGGATTCTTTTACGTTTAAGGCAAATGACAGCGTGGCCGATAGCAATGTGGCCACGGAGAATATTACCGTAAACAACGATGCGCCCGTCCTTGATTCTATTGCGGACCAAAATGCCACTGAATTAATAGCATTTTCTTTCACGCCTTCAGCGTCAGACCCAAACGGCGACCCGCTTACGTACTCATTGGCGAGTTCGCCAGCCGGAATGACAATTAATTCTTCTACGGGCCAGATTGATTGGACTCCGACCGAAGAGCAAGGGCCGGGGATATACCAGGTTAGTATTGCTGTTTCTGACGGCTCAATGACCGACTCAAAAACATTTGATATAAATGTTGCGGAAGCAAATGTTGCTCCTGTGGCGAATGACGTATCGGTTGCTACTGATGAAGACACAGGCGTCTTGGTAAATTTTTCGGCATCCGACTCGGATATTCCCGCAAATACGCTCATATATTTGATTGATACTAACCCCACGTATGGCAGTTTGAGTACGGTTTCCGGGAGTCAGGTAACCTATACGCCAGATGCAAATTATAATGGGCCGGACTCGTTTACATACAAAGCGAACGATGGAGTTCTCGATAGTAATAGTGCGACAGTTTCAATTACCGTAAATCCGGTAAGCGAACAATGCGGTGATGATAGTGATAATGACGACGATGGTTTGACCGATGCAGACGACCCGGCATGCCACACGGATGGAGACGTAAATAATTCGCAGTCATACAGCCCCGAGCTGGATGATGAATCGGATAATCCTTCAAATGAATGTGCTAATGGTTTGGATGATGACGATGACGGCAAAATAGATTCTTTGGACCCTGGATGCTGGACTGACCCCAATGATCCGGAGACGTATGATTCAAGTCTCGAGGATGAAACAGACTCTGCTGATGTTTGTTCAAATATCGATGGCATACAGACTACAATTCCGGAAGGATTGGTTTTGAGCGACGGACAATGCGTCGAGCCGCCTCCTTCACCAGCAGATGTGTGTCCTAATATCGAAGGCGCCCAGGCATCAGTTCCGGAAGGGTTTACATTGGTGGACGGAAATTGTGTAGAGGATGTG
>CAYSAP010000045.1:0-243 GCA_964429085.1 uncultured Gammaproteobacteria bacterium
GGTATGTTGTGGGCGAGATCATAAGCAAATTTCAGCTTGGGTATTCTCGCCCCGCAGTTGTTTTTGACCCATTGGCTCATGCTACCCGCTGAGCCGTTTTTTTTGTAGACAAAATACTGTTGTACTATTCGCACGAATTAGGGATACATTCTAGACTCGATGTCTGATTCGGGGAGTCTAACGAACACTTACACCATCTTGCTGTTCTACCTCACTATGCTAAGCTAACTTTGGATTTGGCTT
>CAYSAP010000045.1:253-2383 GCA_964429085.1 uncultured Gammaproteobacteria bacterium
CTAAAAAAATCGTAGCCGGCACCGCCCGCTCGATGGGCATAGAAATTACGAAGTAATTTCACCCGATCACATTGAGATATTTGCTTGAGAGTTTACAGCTTTATCTTGCCATGCTAAGCTAACTTTGGATTTGGCTTGAGGAAGCACATGGTCGTCAAGAAGGGCTCTTTGAGATACAAGTTGGCCTATTGGTACCAGCCAGATAAAGTAGCTGTTCCACGACTGACATATACTCCTCTCTTTATTTTACGGATGTTAATTGGCGTAACTTTCATACCCGCTTTATGGGTATTGATTGTATCGACAATCTTAGTATTTCTTGTGTTGTGCCTCTTTATAGCTTTTTGTTTTGGTCATCGTCCCTTGCCTTTTTGGCCAAAGGGCAAAGAAGACTCCAAATGGGTTCCGCTATCTTTCCTACGATTTAAAAGTGGTGTCATATGGCCAATCACAGTTGCATTTTTCTGTGTAACGCTCTTTCTAACTGGTAGTATTAATCAATTTTGGATGTTTTCCTGGGTTCCTTTTATTGTCCTGCTCTATTTCAATATAGTGGCTTTTATTCCACAAAGAGAGCTCTGGCGTAGGATGCTCATTGTCGAGATTTCTGATTGAAGATCAAGCGTTTTACACTGAGCGGAGTCGAAGTGTTTTCTCTCGATAGTTCGGTAGACTCACTACAAGTAAACTCGGGACAAATACAGATCGAACCCCACTATGAATATCGGGTTACCCCATTTAATTCTGTTGGTAAAATCCATTACAAATGATCTTCTTTTTGAATTTTAGGAGCGCGAAAATCCATTTTTCGAATGATTGAACTGTCGAGAATCCCCGCATGCGCCGCTTGAGGTCTGCGATGATACTCCCGAGTGATTCAGCGGTGTTGTTGGTGATGGGCAGACGCAGATCAGGATGCATGAGATACGACCGATAGTCACGATAGTTTGTCACAAAACCAGAAAGCACCTTTTGTATTTCTCGCGAAGTTGATAACCAGCCGATTTCTTCAAGGGTATTGAGTGCCGTTCTAATGGCAACCTGGTCGGTGCTCTTGAGTATGAGACGAGTGTGTGAGAAAATGCGCTTTGCTTCATGTGTATGGCGCGCAGTCCGAGATCGAGATCGTTGGCTTTGGATGCGCGCGAGGAGATGGAAGTGACAGCGTTGGAGTATCCATCCGCGCCGCGTTCCTTCGGACACCAATCCGCGGTGACCATCACATACTATAGCTACAATACGGCCTTGCGCCGATTGCGAGATGGTGTTAAGCGCGCTCCGCCATCCTGCCACAGTTTCCGTGCCGGGGAGAATGAGTGGGGGGAGAATGATCGCCTCATTGCCTCCTACCGTCCGCGCGAGCATGAGATAGACTGTACGCCATTTCTGCTCGACCATTTCCGCTACGGCATCGGCGATGAGAATGAGGTGGCCTAAAGGAATTGATCTCCACGGGGTTGTTTCTAGAAAATGCTCCCTGCTTCTACGGAGCGCCTGCTGTAGGTATGCTTCGGAACAACCACGTTGTCGCGCAAGAGCAGCGAGTGAGGAAATTTCGCGATTGAGAAACCTCGTTACCAAACCCGTGCTAGTTCTTTTCTTTTTTCTCCCTCTCCGCTTCTGCCACACGCTCCATGTTTTTCGGCAGACGGTACACTGTCGTCTTCTTCTGCCATATTTGATGACGTTAGCCCGGCAACAGGCGGATTTCTCGTGTTTTTTGTTCATACACGAGAATTATTCCACCAAACGGCGCATTGGGCGCCTTACTTAGTCCTTATTTCAATTTGCCGCCAACAGAATTTCGTAGGGTATCTGGATATATCATAGCGGGTGTATTACAGGCGATAATATGCCATGGCATATGATAGTGGCTGTATCTAGATTAAAAAAACCATTTTACTTGTGAAAACATGTTAAATCTTAAACTCTATTACATCGCCATCCCGAACGATATAGTCTTTGCCTTCCGTTCGGATGAGGCCTGATTCGCGGGCGCTGGCGAAGGATCCCATACGCAAAAGATCCTCCCATAAGATAACCTCAGCCCGTATGAACTTTTCTTCGAAGTCGGAGTGTATGGCGCGACCTGCTCGCTTGGCCGTTGATCCTTTGGGTATAGTCCAAGCG
>CAYSAP010000046.1:0-777 GCA_964429085.1 uncultured Gammaproteobacteria bacterium
CAAACAAAACGAGTGCGGCCAGACCTGCGGATGCAATCGCATAGGCTTTGGTTACGGATTTGGTCGTATTACCGACGGCATCCAGTGCATCGGTCACATCCCGAACGGCCTTTGGTTGATTGGTCATTTCAGCAATTCCGCCGGCATTATCCGTAATGGGGCCAAACGCATCGATGGAAACAACAATACCCGTCAGGGATAACATACTCATCGTTGCAAGCGCTACCCCATAGAGTCCGCCGAGCGTGTAGGCAAGAAGCATGGCACTTGCAATAAGGAGTGCCGGCGCCAGGGTCGCCTTCATCGATAGGGCGAGTCCGGCGATAATATTGGTTCCATGGCCGGTTAATGAGGCGTTTGCAAGCGCAATGACGGGTGAAAAGTTTTTCGACGTATAAAATTCGGTAATGACCACCATACCAAAGGTGACGATACTACCAATTGCGACGATGAAAAATAGCGTTGTGTTTGTGAGTGTTCCCACAGCTACCGCCAGTTGGGGAATAAGAACATAGAGTCCGATCAGGGAAAAAATAGTGGTCGCGATAAGTCCTTTGTATAACGCGGGCATAATTTTACCGTCCCGCCCGAGACGGACAAACATACTGCCGATGATGGATGAAAGTATAGCAATCGCGCCGATAATCAGCGGAAACAAAAGGACTATTTCAATTGAAGGATACAAAAGTTGTCCCAGAACCATCGCAGAAACCGCAGTGACGACGTAGGTTTCAAATAAATCTGCAGCCATTCCCGCATCGTCACCAACATTGTCGC
>CAYSAP010000046.1:817-2040 GCA_964429085.1 uncultured Gammaproteobacteria bacterium
AGATCAGCAATGACTCCCGGATTGCGCGGATCATCCTCAGGAATCCCCTTCTCTATTTTCCCTACCATATCGGTTCCGACATCAGCACCCTTGGTATAAATACCTCCACCAAGACGGGCAAAAACAGAGATGAGACTTCCGCCAAAGCTCAATGCGATAAGCGGTTGAAGATTGGTCGTTCCCGGAACCGATAGAAGTATGAAGGAGACGACAGAGACAGAAAAGAGCGCTAATCCAGCTACCATAAGTCCGGTCACAGAACCTCCTTTAAACGCAACAGAAAGGGCTGCTGCCAAACCACTTTTGGCGGCCTGGCTGGTTCGGACGTTTGCCGAAACCGCAACACGCATGCCAATAAATCCGGCTAAACCGGAGGCAAAAGCGCCGAAGGCAAACGCGAGTGCACTGGTAAGTCCCATACTCAGCCATAAGAGGGCAATGACGGGGAGCGCAACCAGCGTGACGGTCTTGGCTTGCCGCGTGAGGTAGGCTTTGGCACCGGCAGCGATGGCATCGGCAATGTCGATCATATCCTTTGTTCCGGGGGGAAGTTTTTGAATTTGTCGGGTTAAGAAGAAGCCATAGAGAATAGCGGCAATACTGGATAAAAGAGAAAATGAAAGGTAGGGATTCATATACATGTATATATTATATATCAAGCGTTGCCATTTTGGCATGGGTTTGAATGAAGCGCTTCCTGGGTGGTACTTCATCGCCCATAAGCATGGTAAAGACTGCGTCTGCTTCTTCAGCATCGTCTATCCTGACCTGCTTTAGAATTCTGTTTGTTGGGTTCATGGTAGTTTCCCACAGTTGTTCTGGATTCATTTCTCCCAGACCTTTGTAGCGCTGGATCGAGACGTTTAGTGCTTTCTTTTGATCTAAAAGCGTCTGCTTTTCTTCATCAGAGTAGACGTAGTGGGCTTCCTTGCCAATCTGGATTTTAAAAAGCGGCGGGCGCGCGATGTAGAGGTAGCCTCCCGTGACGATCTGTGGCAAATGGCGAAAGAAAAACGTCAAAAGGAGTGTGCGGATGTGCTCGCCATCGACATCGGCATCCGTCATGATGATAACGCGGTGGTAACGGAGTTTTTCCGGATTAATGGTCTCCCCTATCCCCATCCCTAACGCAATGACCAGATCCTTGAGCTCTTCAAATTCGATAATCCGGTCCAGACGGGCGCGCTCCGTGTTGAGAATTTTTCCGCGCAAAGGCAAAATGG
>CAYSAP010000046.1:2105-2351 GCA_964429085.1 uncultured Gammaproteobacteria bacterium
CCACCGGCGCTGTCTCCTTCGACGATATACAGCTCAGAATTTGCGGGATTTCGCTCCTGACAGTCTGCCAATTTTCCAGGTAAGGATGCGCCTTCGAGTGCTCCTTTTCGGATAATTGCGTCTTTGGCTGCCTTTGCTGCGAGTCTGGCGCGCGATGCCAGGAGCACTTTTTCAATAATCCTTCGTCCATCGGAGGGGTTTTCCTCAAAGTAGATCTCCAGGCCGTCTTTGACCGCGGTCTGAACG
>CAYSAP010000047.1:0-2255 GCA_964429085.1 uncultured Gammaproteobacteria bacterium
AACGAACATAAGCAGTATCCGCAGTATCGGCTTCTTTCCGGCAACCGCCTGCGTTCCGTCACTCCCCGCGCTGCCGGGCACTTGTATGCTGGGGATAAACGGATTGGGAGCAGCCTGTTGAGGCAGAGGAGGCGCGTTTACCCCGGTAGTATCCGTCGGGGGAACGACTATAGTGTCCGGGGCCTCAGCCGGAGGCTGAATGTCCTCCGGACGGGGTGCTTGAAACACCGGCTCGGCAATCCCAATACCCCGGGAAGGGGCAACGGGGGGTTCAGGCGTCTGGGGGTCTTTTGGATCCATAGTAATGGTACAATGTTATTGTAGCATGACTCACAATCCTCCGGAAATATCACGAAACACCAATTCTTTATTCCCAATTTTACGGATCTTCATCATTGGAGCAGTATTGCTCGTCCTTTCCAGCTTTATCGGGCTATCTGCATACGATGCATATTACAACGGCAAAGTATATCCCAATATTGTCATTGACGGCGTTCCGTTCGGAAGTAAAACGCCTCAGGAAGTAGAAGAGTACTGGAAAAATCAAAATATTCCCTTTGCGTCTTCCGTATTTGAATTTAAATTTGAAAACGAAATAGCCACAATTTCGGGTACGAGCTTAGATTTAGGATACGATGCGACGCTTTCTGCAACTCAAGCATATGCCATGGGAAGATCCGGCCATTGGTTCGGTGATCTCACGACAAAATTTTTCAGAGGAAAAATCCATATAACCCCATATTTCCGATGGAAAACTGACTTAGTCCACGAAGCGTTAAATAATCTTTCTGCCCGTATAGATATTCCTGTACAGGAGGCTCTGTTTCAATTTGATGCGGGCCGGGTCACCGCCTTCCGCGCTTCCCGTGACGGACGGGCATTGCACAAAGCAGAAGCGCTCTCACGGTTCGATGAAGCGGTAAAGGCATTACCGCACGCGCCGACGTATCATATTGTGATTTCTCTTCCAGTATATAAAGTAGAGCCTACTGCCACAACGGAAAAAGCAAATTCCTTCGGCATCAATGAGCTTATTGGCCGCGGCTATTCCGAATTCCAGGGTTCTATTCCCGGAAGAATCCATAATGTAGCGCTTGCCGCCTCACGCTTAAACGGAGTACTCATTCCGCCCGGTGACACATTTTCCTTCAATGACGCAGTCGGAGACATTTCGGCAGCCACAGGCTACCAATCTGCCTATATTATCAAGGAGGGAAGAACAGTTCTGGGAGACGGTGGGGGTGTTTGCCAGGTCAGCTCGACCATGTTCCGCGCGGCCCTCAATGCAGGCCTCCCCATCGCAGAACGGCAAGCCCATGCGTACCGGGTCCATTATTACGAAGAGGGAGGATTCAAACCCGGACTTGATGCAACGGTATTTTCGCCCAGCGTTGATCTGAAGATAAAAAATGACACGCCTGCACATATCCTCATACAAACAAAAACTGACACCAAAAAATTTACCCTGACATTTGAGCTGTATGGAACCTCAGACGCCCGAAGCAGTGAAATCACCAATCACGTCGTCTGGGGAGAATCTCCTCCCCCGCCCCCCCTCTATCAGGATGATCCAACACTCCCCTCTGGAGTCGTCAAACAGGTGGACTGGGCAGCATGGGGAGCCAAAGCATCATTTAATTACCGGGTAACCAGGGGCAATGAGACGCTACAGGATACAACATTTGTTTCAAATTTCCGCCCGTGGCAGGCAGTGTATCTCAAAGGCACGGCCACACAATAACCTATGAAAAAAGTACTCGTGGGAGGATGCTTTGATTTGTTGCACTTTGGGCACATTCAATTTCTTGCATCTGCAAAAAAGCTCGGCGACCGTCTCATCGTTGCGCTCGAATCTGACGAAAACGTCCGCCGTATGAAAGGAAACGCGCGCCCTATTCATACCCAAGCGCAGCGGCAAACCATGCTCGAATCCCTCTCAGTCGTCGATGAAGTCATCCCGCTTACTCCGCTGAAAACAGATGCCGACTATGCAGCATTAGTAACGGGTGTGCATCCTGCCGTTATTGCCGTCACAGAGGGTGATTCCATGGAAACAAAAAAGCGGGCGCATGCCATGCTAGTCGGTGCGGAGGTTATTATTATCCCCAAGGTCCACACGCCTTCCACCTCTCAACTCGCGAAACTCCTAGACCTCGAGTAAAATAGGAGAACGATGCGCATACTCGCGATAGAAACTTCCTGTGATGAAACCGCAGCCGCTGTTGTAGATAACGGCACGCGAACTGTGAGCAGTG
>CAYSAP010000048.1:0-2136 GCA_964429085.1 uncultured Gammaproteobacteria bacterium
GGAGATGACTATGACGCGGGAGTGTTTGTGCCGGTGGTAGTTCCGCAGATGATTAAACCGGAGGTCTATCTAAAAACAGCGCGGCTAAGCGAAGAGGTAAAAGACGAGAGATATAAATTGGCCAACGACGACTTATATCTTATCGGTAGCGGCGAGCACACGCTGGTTCCCTTGCATATGGACGAAGTTCTTGAGGAGGACGCGCTGCCTCTGCGTTATGTTACCTACTCAAGTTGTTTTCGGCGCGAAGCCGGATCCTACGGAAAAGACACGCGAGGCATTCTTCGCCTTCACCAGTTTGACAAGGTGGAGATGGAGTCGTTCACGACCAAAGAGAAAGGATTTGAGGAGCACAGGTTTTTTATCAAGCTGCAGGAGCGTATTATGCGAGAGCTCAAGCTTCCCTATCGGGTGGTTTTGAGCTCCACCGGAGACACCGACGCGCCCTGCGCGCATCATGTGGATATTGAGGCCTGGATGCCGGGCCAAGGCCAATACCGCGAAACCCACTCCGCCGATTATACCACCGATTTTCAGACGCGCCGTCTCAATACTCGGATAAGAAGAAAAAACGGCGCCCTGGAATTTGCCTATGCCAACGATGCTACGGTCGTGGCTGTGGGCAGGACGCTCGTCGCTATTTTGGAAAATTATCAGCAAGCGGACGGTTCCATAAAAATCCCCGAAGTTTTGCGGCCGTATATGGGAGACATCACGGAAATGAAAAGATAAAACTGCCTGGGTGAAGTGTACCCCGTTTAGTGGACACAGATAGAAAACCGCTACGAGACGGGAAGTTGTAGTAGATGATCCCGATATTCCACCGGGGTCATTTTCTTTTTGCTCCATTGGGCTCGTATGTGGTTGTAGTAATGTATGTAGTTTTCAATGAGCTGACGCAATTCTTCGAATGTCTTAGAGCTTTGGTAATCCACCTCGTCCTTAAAATGACCGAAGAACGATTCCACGGGAGCGTTGTCAATGCAATTTGCCTTTCGCGACATGGATTGCAGCATTTCAAGCATTTTCACCCTTTGAATGTACTCCGGATTGGTGTAATGGAATCCTTGGTCAGAGTGGATAAGAGCGCCTGCATAATTTTTCATCTGTTCGAGCATGGTGAGTATGAGTTCCATGGTAATATGTTGTGACAGGTGCCAAGCGATAATTTCTCCGGAAGCGATATCTTTCACAATCGCCAGGTAGGCGAACCGAAAGCCAAATGGTATGTAGGTAATATCCGTACAGAAGAACCGGTAAGGAATTTTTTGGACAAATTGCCGATTTAATTGATTGGGAAAGGTACGATGTTCCCGGGTCTTTTTTAGGATGGCCTTGTATGGATTCTTTCTTCGTATTCTCGTAGTGAGGTCGTATTTTTTCTTGATTCGGATAATCTTCTTGTGGTTCATAACCACCTTCTTTTCACGCTCCAGCTTCATTTTAACGGTTCGCCAGCCATACTTTGCTTTTCCTTTATCAAATATCTCTTTGACGAGTAGGTAATCATCCAGGTCTTTATCTGGTTTATCGGCATATTTGAGCCAACGGTAGTATCCGCTTCGGGATACATTGGCGATGGCGCACAAGAGCGAAATGTCTTTCTTCAGCGATCGAATGAGCGAGAACTTCTGGAGTGGCCTTAGTTTAACCTCTGTTTGCGGAGTTTGGCTAAAAAAGCATTCTCGGCTTTTAGATAGGCGACTTGGGTTTCAAGGTATTTCAGTTTCTCTTTTTCGCTCATACGGACAGGGCTCGGAGGTCTTCCGCCGTTATGATGAACGCCGCGACCCTCATTTTGGAGACCCGCTGCTCCTTTTGCGGCGAATATCTCCCGCCAGCGTTCTAAACACCATTTCGGGGTTTTTCTACCGATAAGAGCGAGGTTGAATCCGGCTTCCGCAAAAATTGCTGACGGCGGCACGCCCTCACGGTATCGCTTTATTGCGGCAAGCTTAAAGTCTCTGTGGTAAGTGATTGATTTTTCGCTGCAACGGACGACATTCTTGTTTTTAAGCAGCGATGCTATTTGTTCTTGGGTTAATGTTCTTTTGCTCATATGTTTGGTATGGTATTACAATTTAACGAAATTAAAAATGGACACTTTTCGTGTCCATTTTTCGGGGTACAGATCAG
>CAYSAP010000049.1:0-1970 GCA_964429085.1 uncultured Gammaproteobacteria bacterium
CCACTATAAGATACGGAACATCGGGTTTTACGAATTATTTGACGATAAGGAATTCGGCGTTCTCAACTGGGGAATGCTCAACGATAAAGGGGATGCAAAAGTAATTGCCGAACGCCTCCCTTCAATTCTTCGGTCGCTGCAAAATACCTCTGTACTCTAGTTATTTCCAAATTGTTCTTGGTATATGGTTCTGATAGCCTAGAGAGTATGAAGCGGCACGTCGATACGATGACTCACCATGCCCGGCGGATAGTACGGCACTTGCGGCATAGGCGCATTATCACGCGCAAAAAAACTCTTGCGGTATTTACCACGATCAATGCACTGTTTCTGTTTATTATCGGGATAAACACCTTAAGTTTCCCCAACACGGTCGTAGGACGTGCCAATCTGGGACTCAAAACCAAAGCCTCTGTACGCGCGTATCTTACCCAAAGCTATATGTCGACACTTCAACTGACTATCAATGCGCAAACCTATGACTTATCGTACGAACATATCGGCGTCTATATGGATGTCGAGGAAGCAATCAAGGAAATATTTACTCCCAACAGGTTACCCTGGCAAACCAAAATCGGATATCTCGTGACACAGGTATTCCGGCCGCGCGCCGTTCATGTCCCGCTCACCTTTAGCCAGGAATTTTATGAATACATCGCCAAAATCAATGCTGCCGGATCTGCACATCAGGATATCGTCTACCTCGACCAGGATAATAAACAGGCCACATTGTACGCGCCGCAACAGCGCTATATGGTCGATATGGAGCTGTTTCAACAGGAGTTATTGGCGCATTTCGGCGCTCACGATGTCCCGTTGACCGTGCCGCTTGTCGAAACGCCCAATAGCCTTGAGCAAAAAGTTGCAACGACGAACTCCAAACTTGCCCGCGTCTACAAAGATCCGCTCACCGTTATTGTGGGGCTCAACGGATCCAATCAATTTATCACGCTCTCGCAGGATGATCTGCGGCGCTACACCACCGCAAGTATATCCTCGGATTCTAATGCTGTAGCATTTTCCATTAATTACGAAACCTTTTTGCCGAATCTTACCACCGCACTCTCTGTCTACAAATCATCATTCAACCCGACGACCGCGTATGAGCGGGTCGGCAACGGAGTGAAAAACGCGCTTGCGACGCGCTATGACGGCGGACCGGCGGAATCGGTAAAAGTCGGCATAGACAGCGGCCCTAACACTGAAGGAGAAATTGCCGCCGTGTATATCGAAATAGACCTTTCACAGCAAAAACTCTTTACGTTCAAAAATAAAAAGATTGTCAAAACGTACCGGGTATCGACGGGCAAGGATTACCCGACGCCGGTCGGATCATTTAAAATCCTCAATAAAACGGGATTAGGTTTTTCCAGCATCTACAACGTTTGGATGCCATATTGGATGGGATTTGAATTCTCTAAAGAATTACACGCGTATTTCGGCATTCACGAGTTGCCGTACTTTTATTCCGGAAGCAACAAAATCCAGCGGCCCAGAGAATTTATCGGAGCCCCCAACACCGGCGGTTGCGTCGCACTCGACATCGGCGACGCCAAAGAAGTCTATCAGTTTGCGAATATTGGCACCCCGGTAGTGATTTATCAGTGAGCCTTGTGATACAATTATTGGCATCCTAATAGGGTGCGTAGTTCAGTGGTAGAACGCTTTCCTGATAAGAAAGAGGTCCATAGTTCGATTCTATGCGCACCCACCAAGCAGTTAATTCGCATATCTAGGCTCGGTGGCGAAGTGGTAACGCGGGAGTCTGCAAAACTTCTATGCACCGGTTCGATTCCGGTCCGCGCCTCTGAAACATAAAGATAAAATTGGGTATAAAGGTATTTTACGGTTTATGACTGCCGAACAAGTAACCAACCAAGAAAAGATCAAAAATTTATTTGATTTCGGAACGCGGGCCGGAGCTATAGGCGCAATTTTAGGAGCACTCATCAATTCGGCAAGTATGATGA